>JAYZKD010000069.1:0-30274 GCA_036163815.1 Pseudomonadota bacterium
GTAAAAATTAAACCATGTTTCCAACTATTACTTTTTCCTGACTCGTTAATTAGTGACATCACTTTTAGAGCAATTACAGGAAATACACATGGCATAGCATTTAAAATAATGCCTCCAAGAAAAGCCAAAAATATTGCTAAGAAAAAATTCAAAGGTTTTGTTTTATTAACCTCTATAAAAGAAACTTTATCAAGTTTAGAACTGACATGAAAATAATTCTTTGAACCATTTTGAGATAATTGTAAGACACCAGAAACAAAATTAGTATCTTCTTTAAAGGCGATGGGTCTATCAATAGTTAGATAAGATTCATTATTATTAATTTTGAATATTTGATTAGCGCTATAATTAATCAATCCATTTTGTTCTGGATAAAAATACACACTCTCATATCTTTGAAGATTATCCCAAGATATTTTAAAAGTTTCGTTAGATATTTGTGCTCTTACATTAAATGGTGCCTTTTGTGGAATCCTTTTAATCCAGTCATCAATAATTTTTTCTGAATTTTTTTTATCGAGTAAAGAAAGCTTAGATAAATTTATATCAATATTAGTTTCTTCTGGAATGCAAATTTCGTCGCAAATTAAAAAACTAATAGAAGCTGAAAAGCTTTTATCCCCTGAAAAGGTTTTGTTTGCAAAAAATCTTATAGGCAATACCACTTCATCGTAATATCCATAACTTGTCAGTGGATCTAGAGGCGCTACTTCGGGGTGTGGCCATAATATTTCCCTAAATTCTAAACCTTCTGGTAAATTCCAATTAATCTCAGGAGGAAGACCGGAATCTCCAGGATTTTTCCAATAAATATGCCAACCTGGAGTTAATTTAAACTTAAGACCAATAACAAATTCATTATCTATATCGGATAAATCTTCCGCTAAAAGAATATCTATTTTAGCGTTTTTAGTTTCTGCATAATTTTCTTGCCCAATAGACTGGTGTAAAGGGAATAAAACAAATAATGCTAAAAATATTATTCTAAATATATTATATAAAATTCTCATTTAAGCTTAACAAAAATTAAATTATCATTATTGATTACTTATTCTATATAATGGTTAAGTTTGCAAAAGTTAACTATGTAAAAATTAAATGAGAAAAATTTTATTTATAATTGTGTTTTTACTTCCTGTTCAAGGACATGCCATTGATCAGAGAGAAATTGAAGCTATATCAGATATAGTCAAATGTTCGGAAATCGGCAATGATAATGATAAGCTAGATTGTTTTGAAAAAAATTCTAAGAATTTAAAATCTATTTTTCCAATTGTAACTCTAGAAAAGGATGAAAGAAAAAAAGAGATTCTTAAAATTGAGAAAAAAGAAAAAGAAGGAAACTTTGGCATTCTACAAACTATTAATCCTATTGAGGGAAATAAAAATAAAGATTTAGATTCACTTTCTTCAACAATAACTAAAAATTACTGGGTAAATTTTGGTAAAATTAAGATTGAGCTAGAAAATGGCCAAATCTGGAAACAGATAGATTCTTCCCCCTACAGAGGACCAAAAAACTTGGTGGGAAAGAAAGCTGTAATTACCTCTGCATCTCTAGGAAGTTTTCTTCTAAAGATTGATGGAATAGGAGGAAAATATAGAGTCCGAAGGGAGAAATAAATAGTAAATCAACAAGAAATTACTGTCTTAGGAATTGAAACGAGTTGTGATGAAACGGGTGTAGCTATAGTAACTTTCAGTCCATCTTACGGAGGAAATATTTTATCAAATCAAGTAATCAGCCAAATTGATGAGCACTCTCCTTATGGTGGAGTTGTTCCAGAAATTGCATCTAGGTCACATGTAGAACATATAGATAACCTTACTAATAAAGCCCTTAAAGAAGCCAATAAAACATTTTCTGATATAGATGGAATTGCAGTAACTACTGGCCCTGGTCTTGTTGGCGGTTTAATTGTCGGCCTTACCTATGCTAAAGGGCTGTCTTTTTCGACAAAAATACCACTTATATCAATAAATCATCTAGAAGGTCACGCATTAACACCAATGTTAACTGACAAAATAGAATACCCATTTCTACTTTTGTTAATTTCTGGCGGACATAGTCAACTTCTAATTGTTGAAGCATTAGGGCAATATGTACAATTAGGAACCACTCTTGATGATGCTGTCGGTGAAGCTTTTGATAAAGGAGCAAAATTTATGGGATTAGGTTACCCAGGGGGGCCAGCACTTGAAGTCTTGGCGAATAAAGGAGATGAAAATACTTTTGATTTACCAAGACCGCTTCTGGGAAAAGATCATTGTAATTTCTCCTTTTCGGGTTTGAAAACAGCTCTAATAAAATTAGCGAGATCGATCGAACCTATTAAGCAAGAAACAATGGCAGATTTAGCTGCATCTTATCAAAGAGCAATTGTAGATTGTCTGATAGACAGAACAAAAAGAGCAATAGAATTAACAAATGAGACACGACCTGACCTTAAAATTAATGACTTAGTTGCTTCCGGAGGTGTGGCTGCAAATAAGAAAATAACAAAAGAATTAAATAGTTTAGCAACAAGCTATGGAATGAAATTTACATCGCCTCCTATGGATCTTTGCACGGATAATGCCGCTATGATAGCCTGGGTAGGTTGCCTGAGACTTTCAAAAGGTATTTCAAATAAATTAGATATTTCTGCAAAAGCTCGATGGCCATTAGAAGAGGTAAAAACCACATGAACTCAGATAATAAATATAGAAATATATCTGTCGTCGGTGCTGGTGCATGGGGGACAGCTCTTGCCGAAGTAATTAGTAGACAAGGAAATCAAGTAAATTTATGGGCTATGGAACAGTCAGTAACGAAAAGCATTAATTCCAATAATGAAAACTCAATGTATTTACCAGGCATTAAATTGTCTAAACTGATTGTAGCCTTTAATGACATAGAACAAATAACGAATTGCGATTTGATTCTTATGGTAACACCAGCTCAATACATAAGAGATACTTTAGAAAATATTAAAAAAACTCTGAATGAAAATTCACCTATTGTTATATGTTCAAAGGGAATTGAATTAAAAACTCTGAATTTAATGAGTGAAATTGTTAAAGAGGTTGTTCCAAATAATCCTTTATCGATCCTATCTGGTCCAAGTTTTGCAATTGATGTGGTTAATAACAAACCTACAGCGGTAACATTGGCTTGTGAAAATGAGAATATTGGCAAAAATATTGCTGAAAGCATTAGTCTTCCAACCTTTAGACCTTACCTTAGTGAGGATATAATAGGCGCACAAATTGGCGGGGCCACTAAAAATGTTATAGCCATAGCAGCTGGTGTAGTTGAAGGACAAAACTTAGGTGATAGTGCACGCGCAGCAACTATAGCTCGTGGTTTTTCAGAAATCAATCGGCTTGCAATTGCTATTGGGGGTAAAGAGGAAACTTTGGGCGGATTATCAGGTATGGGTGATTTATTATTAACATGTAATTCCAAAACATCCCGCAATTATTCATTAGGCATAAAATTGGGGAAAGGTCTAAGCATAGAAGAAGCCACTGACGGACTGTCATCTATTGCTGAGGGTATGTATTCATCAAAAGCAATAGTGAATTTATCAAAAAAACATAATATCGATATGCCCATAACCAATGCCGTAAATGACTTAATTGAAAAAAATAATTCGCTTGATGAAATTATTAGTAATTTATTAAACAGACCAATTAGGAGAGAAAAATAATGCTTTATTGTTTAGTTTGTTTAGACAAAGAAAATGCCATTGAAACAAGAATGGAAAATAGAGAAGATCATCTAAAATATGTTGTAGAAACCGATGTTGTAAAATATGCCGGACCATTCCTTTCTGAAGATGAAAACATGATCGGAAGTTTAATAGTAATAGATGTTGAAGATAGGGCGGAAGCTGAAAAATGGTCTGCAAATGATCCTTATAAAAAAGCCGATTTATTCCAAAGAACAGAAATTTTTAAATTCAAACACTTAATCTAAAAAAAATACGAATATGCAATTATTAAAGTCTCTCAAGAGTAAAATATTTCTAACAGGTCTTTCCCTGTGGGTAATTGCAACTTTCTCTTATTTTCTCTTTGTCCATAAAGGTCTGAATGTATCTCCTATAGCAGTAGATGGTTTAAACAGTTTATTAACTATTTATATGCCTGTATTGGTTCTTGCGGTCTTTTTATTGATATATCTAACCCGAAAGAGAGAAGCAGTTAATTGGGTTGAACTTTATGCAGTTAAAAAATCTTCTGCAAAAAAAGAAGCTTGGTTATCTTTAATGTACTTGATCATAACCCAACTAATATTGGGGGCTGGGTTTAATATGGGGCTTCATTTTCCTGGCACAGATGTTTATTCAACTGGAAGTCATTCTCAAGTAGATGTGTGGGCTTGGGCAATCACATATACAATTATCTATACCGTTCTTCCCTTAATTTGGCTTAGGCGAAGGGGATTTTCCTTAAAAAAACTTTTTAGTTCATTTAAATGGATGAGAGATTTATGGATAATCATTGTTTATTGGGCGATAGATTTTTTTGGCCCAATCCTTGTAGGGTCTGCAGATTTTTTTGGTGGCATTTCTGCAAGCCAATATGCCCAAGGGGTTCCACTTGGAATATTAGTTAACTCCTTAGGAGCTGGATTGCCTGTAGTTGTGATGATGCATATGATCTTCATTCCACGTATTGCAGTTTTAGTAGAAAGCAGGCTAATCGTTGTACTATTCGGGGGCCTTTTTTATTCAATCTTTAGTTTGTTTGATCAAGGTGTTGATTACAGCACTTTATCTACTGGGTTAACATCCTTTACATATGTCATAATGACTCAAACACTAGTTGGAATGGGTAAAGCTACTTTTACTGTTGTAACTGGGAACCCATTTATACACTTTATTACCTTGCATGTAATAAGTGCTCGTGTTCCTTTTGATACTCGTATGTATATAGAGATATTTAAGCTAAAATAATTTTTAGACTAAAAATCACTGACGATTCCGTTTTTTTCCCAATCATCATAGCGGGTTGGCTCAGGCCCATCCCTTCCATCTATTTCCTTTTGAACTATTTTGTTTTTTTGATCTTTCTTTCTTTCTTCAGCCTCTTTAAGAGCTGATAAAGCATTTTTCTTTTTCAAAGCTTCAATATTTTCATGATCTTTAGACATAATCTCATATATAACTTATTTTATTTTAGTTCAAATTTTTAAGGTCAATTAATGAATAACAAATTAGGTATCGAAAGCAGAAAAAAATCTTCTATGATATTAACAGATGTTTTGGATAAAGCTTTTTCTTTCGAAGATGCCTTCCAAAAATCAATTACTAATACAAAATCCCTAATAAAGTCTGAAGATAAAGCTTTTGTTTATATGTTAACTTCTTCTGTTCTTCGTTTTCTTACACAAATAGATTTTACTCTTGATAAACTATTGAAGAAACCTATAAAGAAATTGCCTGGTAATCCTAAAATGGCCTTAAGAATTGGGCTCGCACAACTTTTTATCCTTAAAACACCGGGGCATGCAGCAGTAAGTACCTCTGTTGATATCACTAAATCAAAATGGAAGGGGTTAGTTAATGCCATATTGAGACAAATTATACGCGAAGAGAAAAAATATAAAAAAGTTTTTGAAGATGCCCCTAAATTACCAGATTGGTTATTAAAGAGATGGAAAAAAAATTGGCCAAATGATTACTTAAAAATTATTGAATGCATACAAGAAATAAAACCTCATATCGATGTAGCTGTAAAAAAAGATATTAGGAAATGGAAGAATGAACTTAAGGCAGATCTTTTACCTAATAATATTCTAAGGTTGAACCAAGGCGGTCTGATAAGTGAGAAAGTGGGGTATGATCAGGGTGAATGGTGGATTCAAGATTATTCTTCTCAAATAGCTATAAAATCTTTTTCTATCAAAAAAAATGAGGAAATCTTAGATTTATGTGCTGCCCCAGGCGGTAAGACAGCTCAGATGTTGGCGCTTGGTGCTAAAGTATTATCAATAGATCAAAGCAAAAAAAGGATAACAAAATTTAAGGAGAATATGAAAAGGCTTAAATTTGAAACTGAAATAATTGAAACTGATATTCTAAAATTTGATACTCAAAAAAGGTGGAATAAAATATTATTAGATGTCCCATGTTCTTCTACAGGAATAATTAGAAAAAACCCTGATGTTTTATATTCCAAAGAAGATAGTTCAATTAATGATCTTATAAATATTCAAAAAAAACTTCTGCAAAAAAGCTGGTCTTTTCTAAATACGGGAGGTCAACTAATGTATTGCAATTGTTCTTTAGAAATTGAAGAGGGAGAATTACAAATTAAAAAATTTCTAAGAAATAATCCAGATGCAAAAATAAATAAAATTTCTTCTAGCGGACTTGATGATATTAATAAATCCTTGAAGAAAGAAGGGTGGTTAAGAATTCTGCCAAATGATAGTGAAAAAGTAAAAAATATTGATGGTTTCTTTATAGCGTGTTTAAAAAAAGTTTCTTGAAAACTTGCCTTGATTCAAACCCTCTGATAATGAGTTTAAATGGACAAAAAAATTAAAATTGCTCCATCAATATTAGCAGCAGATTTTTCAAAACTTGGGGATGAGATTTCGGCAATAACAGATGCTGGAGCAGACTATGTTCATGTAGATGTTATGGATGGACATTATGTTCCTAATTTAACCATTGGTCCTGAAGTTATTAAAGACATTAGAAAATGCACCGATATACCATTTGATGTCCACTTAATGATAACCCCCGTAATTCCTCTTCTCGAAGCTTTTGCCAAAGCTGGATCAGACATAATTACTTTCCACCCTGAAGCGGAGGCGGAACCAAAAGAGACCATAGAAAAAATAAAATCCTTAAATTGTAAAGTAGGTATTTCATTAAATCCTTCTACCAAAACGGATGTCTTGAAGCAGATAATTAATGATATCGATTTAATTCTCGTAATGACTGTTGTTCCTGGTTTTGGCGGTCAAAGCTTTATGCACGACCAGCTAAAAAAAATTGAGGAAATAAAAAAAATGATTGATGAAACCGGAAAGGAAATAGAATTAGAGGTTGATGGTGGAATTAATTTTGAAACCGCAAAATTAGCTATAGATGCAGGGGCGGATGTTCTTGTTGCAGGCACATCAACTTTCGATGGGGGGCCTAAAAATTATTCAAATAATATCTCGAAATTAAGATCCCGGAATTAATAAAATGAAAAGCATTAAAATCAATCGAGCACTTATTTCTGTTTCAAATAAGGATGGTCTTGAAAATTTAGCGAAAAATCTTACCAAAAATAATATTGAGATCATTTCTACTGGAGGTACCAAAAGTTTTCTTAAGGAAATGGATATTAATGTTATTGATGTATCTAGTATAACTGGATTCCCTGAAATATTGGATGGGAGGGTCAAAACTCTTCACCCAAATATACATGGTGGATTACTTGGAATAAAAGGGAATAAAAAACACGAAAACACTTTAAAAGAAAATTCAATCAAACCAATTGATCTCCTTATCGTAAATTTATATCCCTTCGAAGAAACTGTCCAAAAGGGTTCAGACTTTTCAGAATGTATTGAAAACATAGATATAGGTGGCCCCGCTATGATCAGGGCCGCTGCAAAAAATCATGAAAGTGTTGCTGTTGTAGTCGATCCAAAAGATTATGATTTATTTATAGATGAATTAAATACTAATAAAGGCAGTATATCTAAAAAGACACTTAAAAAATTAGCTCTTACAGCATACTCAAGAACAGCAGCATATGACTCAAATATATCAAATTGGTTGAAACAGGAATTAGATTCTGGAAATCAAAGTTATAAAGCCCTAGGGGGAGAAAAATTACAATCCCTTAGATATGGAGAAAATCCACACCAAGAAGCGGCTTTTTATAGTGATGGCTCAAAAAGGCTTGGTGTCGTAACAGCAGAACAACACCAAGGAAAAGAATTAAGCTATAATAATATCAATGATACTAATGCAGCATTTGAACTTGTATCAGAATTTGACCCAAATCAGAGTCATGCTGTATCAATTATAAAACACGCTAACCCTTGTGGAGTTGCAAAAGCAGACAGTCAATTAATTGCTTATCAAGAAGCCTTAAAATGTGATTCAACATCAGCCTTTGGTGGAATAGTTGCTTTTAATAAAAAACTCGAAGAAGAAACAGCAAAATTAGTTACTGAAATTTTTACAGAGGTAATAATTGCTCCAGAAATTTCTGATGGAGCGAAAAAAATAATTTCCGAGAAAAAAAATCTTAGGCTTTTATCAACAGGCGGTTTACCAAATCCTTTGGACAAATCAGATAACATAAGGAGTGTTTCAGGAGGGTTCTTGGTCCAGTCTAGAGATAATATTAATATTGATAAATCCGAATTAAAAGTTGTAACGAATAGACAACCATCTGAAACAGAGTTTGAAGATCTTCTTTTTGCTTTTACGGTAGCCAAGCATGTAAAATCAAATGCTATTGTCTACGCCAAGAATGGGGCTACAGTTGGAATAGGCGCTGGTCAAATGAATAGATTAGATTCCTCTCGAATAGCTGCGAGAAAATCAAAAGATGCAGCAGATGCTATTGGCCAAGAAAAACCTTTAGCAGTGGGTTCGGTTGTAGCATCAGATGCATTTTTTCCCTTTTCTGACGGACTTTTAGCTGCTGCTGAAGCTGGTGTTACAGCAATAATACAGCCCGGGGGCTCAATAAGGGATAATGAAGTTATTCAAGCAGCAAATGAATCTGATCTAGCAATGATATTTACTGGGTTAAGGCACTTTAATCATTAATTAATAATTAAGCTTTAAACCCAAATAAAGAGAGCGCCTTTCAGTTCCATAACCATAAATATCTTGATACTTTTCATCAAAAATATTTTTCACTTTTATATATAACTCTCTATTTAAGTCTAATTTCTTTAAGAAATTAAGATCCATTCGAACCCACTTAGCAACATCTGCTCTCGGATCAGTTTCCTTTCCATTATAATAAACTGAAATAGAATATTTAGTTCTATCATTCATTATAAAATCTAAATTAATATTTGCCTTATTCTTAGGTATTCTAATAAGAGCTAAGCCTTTTTCGTTCTCTGCATCAATAAAGGAATAGCCTCCAGAAAGACTTAGATATTCTATTACATTGTAGACAAAATCCAATTCTATCCCTTTTGAATAAACTTTCTTAATATTTTCATACGCTCCTGTGGAATAAGAAAAATCAATTAGATTACTAATTTTTTGATCAAAATAAGTAATCCCAAACTCATTAAGTGTTTTCTTAGATATATATCTTAGGCCAATCTCATATCCTTCACTAGTTTCAGGTAATAAGCTTTCGTTTGGTTTAGATGCTCCACAACAAAAAAATGTTGTTTGAAAAATTGTAGGCAGCTTAAAGCCTTCTCCCCAGTTTGCTGCCAACCTCCAATTTTTAGAAAGATCTATAAAAGCCGTTATTTTTGGGATAATCTCGTTCGATATATCATCTCTTTTATCTTTCCTTAAGCCGAATGAAAATCCAGAACCCTTAAATGGAATAACTTCATATAATAAAAAAAATGATTCCGTATCTAACGAAATATCTGAAGTAGAGGATTTTTCCTTCTCAATTCCATAAGTTAAAAAATTATAGTTATTAACTTTGTAATTTCCTAAGTATCTTAAAGACTCTCTTTCGCCCTCAGCTATAAAATTTTGCATATTGTTCGTAAAATATCTTCGATTTATTTTCGAAGACCCAAAAATAATCGTGTTGAGAAATTTTTTATCTGAAGAGTTTATCCTAAACGATAAGTTACCATTAAAATTTCTAGATTTTGTGTTTTCGTCTCCATCTTTAACTCCGGTTAGAAAACCATAACTATCATAATCAATATCGGATTCTGCATAGTTAATATTTGTTGATAAATCTATCCCAAAAAATCTGTGGCTAGATTTAAACAAATAAGATTGGCTTCCAAATCCATCTTTTTCATAATTTCCATCTTCTTTATCCGCCTTAGAAATTCCTTTTGATTGATAAGAATTAGCTGATAGTAAAAAATTATTTTCGTTTTTTGAAAAATTATACCCTACGCTATATTTTAAAGAATTGTGTTCCCCAAATTCCAATAGAAAATTTAATGTTGGATCAACTTTAGTTTCTTTCGTAATAATATTTATGATGCCACCGATTGCATCACTTCCCCATAAAGTAGATTGAGAACTTTTTAAAACCTCTATGTTTTCGATATTAGAAGTTAAGAGATTTGAAAAATCATAACCACCTCCCGGAGACGAAGGATCGTTAACAGAAATACCATCAATTAAAACCAAAGTTTGACTGCTTGGAGCCCCTCTTATTGCCAAGGTTGTGGTTCCGCCAAAGGCTCCTGTTTGGCTAATTGAGAGGCCGGAGACTCCTTCTAAAGCTTCGCCGACAAAAGTAAAATTTCTTTTAGAAATTTCCTCTGCAGAAATAACATTAACAGATGATCCGAGTTGATAAATATTTGACAATGATTTTGTAGATTTTACGATTATTTCGTCAATTTCTATAGACTCTTCAATTTCAGAAGAAATTAAATTTCCAGATAATGTAATAAAATAAAAAAATAAGACAAAAAACATCTTGGCCTCTTTAAAACAATTTGTCGTTTCAAAGGTTAGCCCCATATCGAAAGATTATCCCGATCTTAAGAAGAACGACTTAACGGCAGGTTTCCTGACTCACATTTTAACATTTTGAACGCCTTCCCAATTTCTCAGTGGCCAAATGCTCAAAACAAATGCCTACAGTTGCGGGAACAGTAAAGGATTATAACCTTTTTCCCTATTATCCAATATTAAGTGGCACCGTTACCCAAATTTATATTTAAATTTGGTTAAATTAACAAATAAGAAGAATAAAAATAGTTACATAAAGTGTGTAACAGGTGTATAGTATGTAACTATTATTAACGGAGAGGAACATATAATTAATTTATTTTAAGTAAGATAATAATGGAGCGGGCGATGAGATTCGAACTCACGACCCTCACGTTGGCAACGTGATGCTCTACCACTGAGCTACACCCGCTAAGAAAACTTACATTATTTCAAAGTATTCTAGTTGTAAACAATCTTACTTAACTAATAATTTTTCTTATGTATAATAAAATAATGAATAAACAAGATCAGAGAATACAATTAGTTGCGTCTACAGAATTTCGTCAAGAAGTGGATAAGTGGAGACGAAATCAAACAGATCTTCCATCACATTCAGAATCCATAAGAAGGTTAGTGAAAATTGCTCTCAGATTAGAAAAAGGTGAAACAATGAAACTTTTAACTGCAATTATAAGACCACATAAATATAATGATGTACGCGATGCACTTATCGCAATTGGTATTGAGGGATTGTCGGCAACAGAAATAAAAGGCTTTGGTAGACAAAGAGGACAAACTGAAATTTATAGAGGAGCAGAGTATAAAACTACCGAAATACCAAAAATTAAAATCGAACTTGTTGTTCCAACAGAAAAACTTGAAGAAGTTATAGAGACAATAACAAAAACCTCTGAAACAGGTAAGGTTGGTGACGGAAAGATATTTGTTACTGATGTTGATAGGGCAATAAGAATAAGAACTGGCGAAACACAGGAAGACGCACTTTAAAAAATGGAAATTAATCAATCAGGCGGTTCAGAGTCTTTTAACCAAAACTTAAAGACCGAAACTTATAATGTTATAGATTTAACAAGTGAAAATTTTGTCCAAGAAGTTATAGAGAAATCCAAATCTGTTCCTGTAATCGTCGATTTTTGGGCGCCATGGTGTGAACCCTGCAAACAAATTGCACCAATTTTAGAAAAGCTCGTTACTAATGAAAACGGAAGGGTCATTTTAACAAAAATGAATATAGATGATCATCCAGAAATTTCTCAACAATTACAAATTCAATCTATTCCGGCAATCTTAGGCTTTCATAACGGTCAGCCTGTAGACGGATTTGTAGGTGTTCAGCCTGAATCAGCGATCAAAAGTTTTGTAGACAAATTAGCTTCACTAAACGGGCCATCTGATAACGAAATTGCTATAGAAAAAGGTAGGGAATTATTTAAAAACAAAAATTATAATGATGCTCTCGAAATTTTTGGAAAAGTTGCTCAATCAGAACCAGAAAATATTTCGGCCTTATCAATGGTAGCCAATTGTTATTTAGGTCTTGATGAGGTTGATATAGCCAAAGAAATAATATCTAACATAGATAACAAAGATAACGAAAGTAATCAGGATTATCTATCGGCAAAATCACAGCTTGATATATTAGAAAAAGCTAAAGAAAAAAGTATAGATGGTGAAGATATAAGCAAACTTTTAGAATCTTTAGAAAATGATCCAAATAACCATCAAACTCGTTTTGATATTGCTTTAAACTTAATGGGCAATGGAGAGCATCAAGATGCTGTATTTCATTTATTATACATAATTGAAAAAGATAAAATGTGGAATGATGAAGCAGCAAGAAAAAATCTATTAGAGATTTTTAATGCATTAGGCCCATCTCATGAGGTTGCTGTTGAAGGAAGAAAAAAACTCTCATCAATTTTATTCAGTTAAATGAACAGTTTTCTTAAATACAATAAAGTTGAAGATATGCCTAATAAGATTTCTATTTTTCCATTGAATGGAGCTCTTCTTTTACCCAGATCTCAATTACCTTTAAACATATTTGAACCTAGATATCTTGAAATGATAGATAATTCGATCTCGTCAGATCGAGTGATTGGAATGATTCAAACTCAAGAGAGTAATGACAATAGACTATACTCAATTGGGTGTGTAGGAAGAATAACTTCTTTTACCGAACTCCCTGATTCACGGTTAATTATTACACTTAATGGAATTTGTAGATATAAAGTAATTGAAGAATTAGACGCCTTAACGCCTTACCGACAGGTAAAAGTTTCATATGACGATTTTGAAAATGATCTTATTTCAGGATTTAATCAAGCCAATGCTGATAGAGATAAACTTCTTGTGGTATTAAAAAAGTATTTAGAAAAAAATAATTTGCAGATGGACTGGGATGCAATTAAAAGCTCTCCTACTGAAACACTTGTAAATTCATTATGCACATTAAGCCCTTATAGTTCTGAAGAAAAACAAGCCTTACTCGAGGCAGAAAATATTCAAAAAAGAAATGAACTTTTGATAGCAATGACTGAAATGGCACTATCGACAAATAAAGGAATAGAATCTATACAATAAAAATGAATAAAAAAATTGATAAAGCTCTTCTAGATATATTAGTTTGCCCTCTGACTAAAAATAAATTACTTTTGGACGAAGAAAAAAATGAATTAATTAGCGAGGAAGCTAAACTTGCATATCCAATAATTGATGGGATACCCATTATGCTTCCTGATGAAGCAAGAAAATTAGATTAAAACTTTGCTGAACCTGGCTTTTTTCCTAACAACAAACTTGTTCTTCTTAATATCCCGCCCTCAGCCTCTTTTATAAGTAAACTATTAATAGGAGTTGAAAAATTAAGCAATTTCATAACATTTCTCCTAAAACCTTTTGATAGGGGAGAATTAGAATTATAAACATTATTTATAAAATCAATAGAATTTACCATACTCACCCCTTCAATCTCTCTTAATCTTTTAAATGCCATATATGATGGGGTAGAAATTAAACTGATGCCCAAATTATCAGATTCCGCAATAGCATCTGCAATATATGAAATATCTCTTACAGATTGATTCCATGCTTGGCCAGCCATTGGATGCATCATTCTTGCTGCTTCACCAATAAATATCAATCGATCATCTTTTTTTCCTTTTAAAAGGTATTTTTTTAACTTGAACGAAACCGGTCCTTCGGAAACCTTAATTTCACCAAACAAATCTGAGAGTAATTCATTTAATGTTTTCCCGAAATCTTCATTTGCAATTACATCATCAACAAAATAGGTATCTGCAGACCAAATCATTGAACTTCTTGCGTTTTTTTTATTACTTTTTAAGGGAAGAATTGCTAGGGGATTTCCTTTAAAATAAAATTGATGGGCAGTATTTTTATGATGCTGGCTGTGTTCTAAGGTTGCGACAATAGACTTTTGATCATAATCCCTTTCATCATATTTAAGATTGGATTGGTTCAAAATTTCTTTTTCTAATTTTTTAGTAAAAATTAAATTATTAGTTATGATATTTTCTTCATTTTCCAAGATAAGATTAATATATTTCGTTTTTATTTTTATATGCCTAAGGCTTTTGCCTTGTATTTTTTTAATTTTAGGATTGAGTTCCTTTTTAATAGCAGCCTTAATATCGCTATATTTAGCAACATGCGCTAAAAATTGATCGTTATTATTCTTCTTATCAAAAATTAAATTTCCTTTCACTTTTTCTCCACCGAGCCCTCCCTCGGTAACATTCATCTGCTCTATATCTTGATAAGGAAATTTAATATTTAAATAATCCAACATCCTTAATGTCGAGGGGGATAATGCAATTGATCTAACAAAGTCTTCTTTTGAGGAGAAACTTTCATCACCTATTTGGCAAAACTTTTTTTTAGATAACAATAAAATTCTAGATATTAAATCAGCTGTTATTCCATTTCCAACAATAACAAAATCAAGAGTTTTATTTTCGGTAATCATGTAAAGATATTTTACGCCTTATATGTTTTTGTCAAACATTGATAGAAAAAACCTTGCGATATAATTAAATTAAGCGCAAATATAAAAGTGATTCGATTACGAGTTTACTATAATTTAATTTGAATATGAGTTTTTTATCAAAAATAACTTTTTATCCTAAAATTGCCTTTCGTTACATTTATAAATTTTTTTTAAAAATATTTTTTACTCTTCTTAATTTTTTTACAAATTTAGGAATGGTTATAATTGGTGTTTTACTTGGTTTTTCTATATTGAGTTACAATAAATTTGATCAGAGTATGAATGCTTCTTCAGATGAAGTCTCTACAAATGTAATGAACTTGCCCGGCTCATATATATCTGATCTTTTGATTCAAATTTTTGGTATTTCTTCAATATTAATACCAATAGCATTAATTTTGTCTGGGCTTTTCGCTATATTTAAAAGATCTAAAATATCCTGGAAAACAATCTTAATATTTCTGTTAAGTTTACTTATTTTATCTTTACCAACTCATCTAATTTCGCAAAGCGGGGGAATAATAGGTTTTATATTTCATAATCAATTAATTCTCTTATCTAAAATATTTAGTGTTGAATTAACAGAATATGCTCAAAATATTATAATTTTTATTTCGGCGTCCCTATCAGTCTTTTTAGCAAGCTATTCACTATCACCAAGTAAAGCAGTAGAAACAAACAGAAAGAAATCTAAACAAGCAGTTAATTTTGAAAAAGAGAAAGAAAAACCAATTACTACAAAACCAAAAATAACTAGACCAATTCAAAAAATGCCGGTTGAACCAATTAAAAAAGAACCCGTAAAAGAACAAAGGGATTCCGAGGATTATGAGTTACCTTCTTTAGAATTACTTAAGGAAATTAATGAAAATGAAGAAAATTACACTTCAGATTCATTAATTGAAGAAAACAGAAATAAACTCTCTAATGCCTTAAGGGAGTTTGGGGTTGAAGGAGTGATTGAGAATGTTAGACCCGGTCCAGTGGTTACATTGTATGAATTAATACCTGCACCAGGAATTAAAACTAAAAGGGTTATAAGTTTAGCTGATGACATAGCAAGAGAAATGGCTGTAGTATCAGTAAGAATCGCAGTCGTCCCAGGAAAGAACTCTATAGGTATAGAGCTTCCCAATGAAAACAGAAACATTGTATATTTAAGGGAGATTTTTGAATCAGAAAACTTCCAAAATCAAAATCGAGGAATTTCTTTAAGCCTTGGCAAAGATATTGGTGGCTCACCTATTATTTCTGATTTGTCTCTTATGCCACATTTATTAATTTCAGGAACTACAGGTTCTGGAAAATCTGTTGGTATAAATGGAATGATCTTATCAATACTTTATAAATTTAAACCTGAAGAATGCCGCCTGATAATGGTCGATCCTAAAATGCTAGAATTATCTGTTTATGATGGTATTCCTCACCTTTTAACGCCCGTTGTTACAAGCCCAAAGAAAGCTGTTGTAGCATTAAAATGGGTTGTTAGAGAAATGGAGGAAAGATACAAAAAAATGGCCATATTATCTGTCAGAAATATGGCTGAGTACAATAGAAAAGCTGAGGAATATAGTCTTCAAAACAAAACTTTTAAGAGAAGGGTTCACACCGGGTACGACGAGCATCAAGATCCAATTTATGAAGAAGAAGAAGTGATAGCAGAAAAAATGCCTTTTATAGTTGTCGTCATAGACGAAATGGCAGACTTAATGCTGGTGGCAAGAAATGAAATTGAACATTTAGTTCAAAGACTAGCCCAAATGGCGAGGGCGGCAGGAATTCATGTAATTATGGCGACCCAAAGACCTAGTGTTGATGTTGTTACTGGTACGATAAAAGCTAATTTTCCTACAAGAATATCATTTAGGGTGGCCTCAATGATAGACAGCCGAACCATATTAAATGAAATGGGAGCAGAACAATTACTTGGAAATGGCGATATGTTATTCCTATCAGAGGGCGGGAGAGTAACAAGAGTCCATGGCGCCTTTGTTTCAGATTCTGAAGTTGAAAAAATTGTTTCACACATACGTAAACAAGAAAACCCAGATTATATTGACGAGATAGTTGAGGAAATAGATGAAAATAAAGATGAAAAAATTATCCAAGCTACTGGTGAAGATACACTTTTTAACCAAGCAGTATCAATAGTAACAAAAGATAATAGGGTGTCGATAAGTTATATACAAAGAAAATTACAAATTGGCTATAATCGAGCAGCTAGAATTGTTGAAGAAATGGAAGATAAAGGAATTGTATCTCCTCCAAATAATCAAGGAAAGAGAGAGCTTTTGAAAGATCCAGATTAATGTTTAATCTTTTTAGAATATCAATATTTTTTCTATTAATTCTTAATACTACTCCTATACTTAGTTCAGAAGAAGAAAATTTAAGATTTTTAAATTGGATTAATGAAACTAAAAATTATCTTACTAATTTTAAATCAGTATCTGGTAATTTCACCCAAATAGATAATATAGGAAATATTTCTAAAGGAACTTTCTGGATAAGTGAAAAAAAAGAAATGGCGTTTTACTATAGCGCCCCTTCAGAGACCATAATTATTTACAGAGAAGGCAATTTATTCTTTAAAGAAAGAAAGGTTGATAATTTTCAGAAGTACAAAGTAGATAACAATCCTATTTTTCAATTATTGGACAAACAAAGTAATATTGAAAAATATCTCAAAAATGGGATAGTTGATAGCAATATTGTAAAATTTAAAATTAATTTAAGCAAAAGCTCGGATAGAAACACTTTATCGGTCATAATGGATTTTCCTAAACCAAAACTAAGACAATGGAAATTTATTGATCAACAAAAAAAAGAGACAAATATATTTTTCTCTAAAATTAACTACTTAAAAAATATTTCTAACGAATATTTTAATACAAAATAATATTTCCACTATAGTTCGTTATCTATATAACTGTTATGAACATTATACGGAAAAAGAGCATTGATAAGGAAGGTAATTATGGAAAAAAGAAAAAGATTTATCTTAAGAATGTTGGCTTTATTGCCGATCATCTGTTTGGTTGTAATATTCACAACGATAGGGACATCAAAATCATATAGCCAAGAAGAACAAATCAGTTTTTCGGCAATAATACCTGAAAATTATATCTCAAAAAAAGATTTATCAAATTTATCAAAGTCAATAAATATCCCACTAAATACAACATTTTATAATAGAGAAGATTTAAATAATATAAAATTTGATGATTATGAAGATTCGGCTGATGTAATAATTGCAAGGAATTATATTCTTGAAGAAGCAATTTATGAAGAAAGGGTTGCAAGATTAGATAATTCCTTAATTTCAAATATAGGATTAATAAATCCTCAGTTTTTAAAATCAGCTTACGATCAAGGTAGAAAATTTTCCGTGCCAATTACTTGGGGTGGTATAGGAATACTTTACAGGAAAAATAAATTCGATAAACCGCCTGCAACCTGGAGATGGCTATTAGATTCTGATAAATATTCTGGAAGAATTGCACTAATTGGCGATGGAAGAACTCTAATACAAATAGCTTTAAAATATATTGGAATATCAGCTAACTCAAATGATCCTAGCTGGATTAATCAAGCGGAAGGTCTCTTAAAAAGACAAAAAGAACATATAAAGAATTTTGGTGAAGATAATGGTATAGCATTAATTCTTGATGACGAAGTTGACCTAGCAATAGCCAATAATGAAGATGCATTAGAGGCAATGAAGCAAGATAGCAATATCGGATTCGTATTTCCAAGAGAGGGAAGTTTAATTTGGCAAGATATCATATGCATATCAGAAAAATCTAATAATAAAGAATCAGCACATTACTTTATTAATGCCCTTCTTGATGCTGAAATAGGTAGAAATATAGCTATTAATAATAATTTGGCACCGGCAAATTTAATGTCATTTGACCTCTTGAAAGATAATTACAAAAGCGATGCACGAATATTTCCTGATGAACAGATAATGGAAAGATATGAAGATACTTCCATTATATTAGATTTTGACTATGAAATGATGATTGATGAGATGTGGGACAACATATTAGATTCATAAACTAATCAAATATGCGCATAATCACCTGGAACATAAACTCAGTAAGATTGAGAATTAATTCTTTAAAAAGGATAGTTAAAAAATTTGACCCAGACATCCTTTGCCTCCAAGAAACAAAATGCCCTAAAGAATCATTTCCCTACAAAGATTTTCAAAATATGGGGTTTCTTCATACTGAAACCTATGGAATGAAGGGTTATAATGGAGTTTCTATAGCATCTAAGATCCCTATAATTAAATTTGATAGAAAAATTTTTTGCAAAAAGGATGATGCTCGTCATATTTCAGCTGAATGTATTTATAAAAGTAAAAGAATTTTCATCCATAATTTTTATGTGCCTGCCGGTGGCGATGAGCCTAATCCTAAATTAAACCCAAAATTCAAACATAAATTAAACTTTTTAGATGAAGCGACAAAATGGTTTTTGAAAAAAGAGGGGGTAAATAAGGATTTATTAATTTTGGTAGGAGATTTAAATATTGCCCCCAATAAAACAGATGTCTGGTCACATAAACAGTTAAGTAATGTAGTTAGCCACACACCGATAGAAATAGAAAAATTGAAGGATTTTATGAATTCATTCAATTTTGTTGATGTTATTCGACATTTAGATGGTTATGAAAATAAATTGTATAGTTGGTGGAGTTATAGAGCTCAGGACTGGAAAAAATCAAATAGAGGAAGGAGGTTGGATCACATTTGGATTAGCCAAAAACTTTTACCTTTTTTAAAGAGTTTTTCTATTGAGAAAAATATAAGGGGATGGAAAAGACCATCAGACCATGTACCAGTTATAGCTGACTTTGAAATAGATTAAGTTTCATTATTTTTTAAAATATAAGAATTCTCGATATTTTTAATCTCGATGCTCTTTGCTCCTATTGAGTGTAATTTTTTTCTTAATCTGTATATGTGTGTTTCAAGGGTTCTAGTTTCTATATCTTCATCATACCCCCAAATATCCTTTAATAGGGTTTTCTGAAGAATTTTAGAGTTTTGTTTACTTAGTAAGTGCCATAATATTTCGGTTTCTTTTTCAGTTAATTTTTCACTCTTTTTATCTAGTGAAATTTTTTTAGCCTTCACATCAAGAGTAAGGCCATATGTCTCTATATCGTTTATTTTCTGAGAGTTCTCGCGAATAATTGAATCTAAAACATTAAGTGTTGAATTGAAACTCAAAGGAAGGCTTATAGTATATCGAGGCTTAAAATCAGAATTTTTTAAGGAAATTTTATTTTTATATGTTAAATGAATTAATTTTTTATTTTGACTTTGCCAAAAATTATTTTTTTCTGGAATATCTTTTATAATCTCATATACCTCATCAGATATTAAGATTGCATCAATATTGCTATTTCTATTTTTAGGAAGACTTATTGTGCTTGAATCAAATACTAAAATTTGAAATTTTTTATGAACTTTAAAGCACTCCTCTAAGGTGAAGACAAGATCTTCATCATCGGAAATTATAGCTATTAGATGCGGATTGTTATTCACTTCTTCTCCCCATAATTGCCTCACCAACTCTAATATGGGTTGCGCCAAATAATATAGCCGAGTGGAAATCAGAGCTCATTCCCATGCTTAAATTTGGAAAATTAATTCTTCTTGCTAACTGATTTAAAAAGGCAAAATGAATTTCTGGATCCTCTTCTTTTGGGGGTATGCACATCAAACCAGAAATATTTAATTTACCCTCTATTGTTTTTATAAATTCACCTAATTCATCTATTAGAAGTCCACTTTTTTGTTTCTCATTAGCTAAATTAACTTGAACAAAAAATTCTTTAACTTTTTTAATTTCCTCAATATTTCTAATTAACTTTTCAACTAAACTTAATCTGTCAATTGTATGAATTGATGTAAACAATTCAAGGGCAGGTTTTACCTTATTAGTCTGAAGTGGGCCTATCATATGCAATTCTACATTATCGTAATTATGTAATAGATTTGGCCATTTATCCTGGGCTTCTTGAACTCTATTTTCACCAAAAAATAAATGCCCTTCATCAAGTAGTGGCTTAATATTTTCTTCAGTAAATTTTTTTGTAACAATAATTAATTTTATATCGTTTATATCCCTATCAGCCTCATCAGCGGCAATTCTTATATTTTCTTTAATAGTGTTTAAATTTTTTACAGCTTTATCCATACTAACATCACTAATTATCTTATAATCTGTTTTAATTATTTAAACTTAATGCAGTTATTTAATTTTTAGTTTAGTTTAGCTTAAATTTTCTGATATTAAATAACTATATAAAAATAATTTTAGGAGACCAATTTGTTTATTTTCTCTAGATATATTTTGCTTTTTTTATTTGTTTCTTTAGTTGTAAGTTGTGGAAATAGATCTGATAAAACAATTTCGGAAATAGAGCAATCTCAATACTCTATGGCTGTAAATGCTTTTCTTTGGCGAGCAAGTCTTGATACATTAATTTTTATGCCAATAGATAAAAGTGACCCCATAGGAGGAGTAATATCTACAAATTGGTATTCTGGTCCAGATATTTCCAATGAAAGAATGAAAGTTTTTATATATATAAAAGACAGAAGGTTAAGAGCAGATGCATTAGAAGTGTCAGTTTTTAGACAAATCAAAACAAATAATGTTTGGCAGGATGCTGAAGTAAATTCAGAAACATCTCAATTAATAGAAAATTCAATTTTAACTAAAGCCAGAGAATTAAGATTAGGAAGCAAGGCTCTGGATTAAAATAGAATGGATTATGATCCCAAAAAAATTGAGTCGCATTGGCAAAATGTTTGGTCAGAAAAGGAGTCATTTAGAGCAAAATCTTCTCAAGACAATTTACCAAAGAAATACATCCTGGAAATGTTCCCCTATCCCTCAGGAAAAATTCATATGGGTCATGTAAGAAATTATACTATTGGTGATGTCATATCCAGATATAGAATTACCAAGGGTGAAAATGTCTTACACCCCATGGGGTGGGATGCTTTCGGAATGCCAGCAGAAAATGCTGCTATGGAAAAATCTGTACACCCCAAAGAATGGACTTATAAAAATATTGAGAGCATGCGAAAACAATTAAAATCGCTTGGTCTAGCTATAGACTGGGATAAAGAATTTGCAACATGTGATGATGATTATATTAAACACCAACAAAATATTTTTATTGATTTTCTAGAAAATGATTTGGCTTATAGAAAAGAGAGCGAAGTAAATTGGGACCCCGTAGATAAAACGGTTTTAGCAAACGAACAAGTTATAGATGGGCTTGGATGGAGATCGGGGGCTCCTGTAGAAAGAAGAAAGCTTAATCAGTGGTTCTTGAAAATATCTGATTTCTCCGATGATCTTCTAATGGGCTTAGAAGAGCTTGAGAATTGGCCAGAAAAGGTAAAGCTTATGCAAAAAAATTGGATAGGCAAATCCAGGGGTGTTGAATTTAATTTCAATGTTTGCGAAGATTATAGAAAAATTTTTGATAAAATAAAGGTTTATACTACTAGACCTGACACACTTTTTGGAGCAAGTTTTTGTGCTCTAGCGCCCGACCACGAGCTTTCTACAATTATTTCAAATTCCGATAATGACGCAAGGGATTTTATAAAAAAATGCCAAAAAATAGCATCCTCGGAAGAAGTAATGGAAAAAGTAGAAAAAGAGGGTTTTGATACAGGTATAAAGGTAGAGCATCCTTTTGATGCTAATATTTTACTCCCAGTATATATAGCTAATTTTGTTTTATCGAGCTATGGACAGGGCGCTATCTTTGGTTGTCCTGCCCACGATCAAAGAGACTTAGATTTTGCAAGAAAATATAATCTTTCGGTGATGCCGGTTGTATGTCCAGAAGATATTAAAGAAGAAGATTTTATTATAGAAAATGAAGCATTTATGGGTGATGGAAAAATAATTAATTCTAAATTTTTAGATGGATTGGGAACTGATGACGCAAAAAGAGAATCGATAAAAATACTTGTTAAAAAAAATGATGGAAAAGAAAAAACCAATTATAGATTGAGAGATTGGGGAATTTCTAGGCAGCGATACTGGGGGTGCCCAATTCCTATTGTATATTGTGATAAATGTGGAATTAACCCAGTAAAAAGATCCGACCTTCCTATAACCCTACCAGAAGATGTAAGTTTTGATCAACCGGGCAATCCATTAGAAAGCCACAAAGAATGGAAAAACACAACCTGCCCAAAATGTCAAAAACCCGCAAAAAGGGAAACTGATACATTCGATACCTTCATGGACTCATCTTGGTATTTTGCAAGGTTCTGTGATCTTGATGATAAGAAGCCAATAAATCAAAAAGAAGCAGATTATTGGCTTCCTGTAGATCAATATATAGGAGGAATTGAACATGCAATTTTGCATTTACTTTACTCAAGATTCTTTACCCGAGCACTAAAACTAACAAAACACCTAAAAATTAAAGAACCTTTTGAAGGAATGTTTACTCAAGGAATGGTTTGTCATGAAACCTACCTTGACGAAAAAGGGGCGTGGGTTGAACCAGGACTAGTAATAAAGACCAAAAAAGATGATATAGGCAGCCATAAAAAAACAGGGGAAAATATCATAATCGGACCACCGGAAAAAATGTCAAAATCCAAAAAAAACATCATTGACCCAGACGATATAATTGGAAAATTCGGGGCAGACACCGCACGTTGGTTTGTATTGTCAGACTCTCCACCTGATAGAGATATTTTTTGGACTGAAGCTGGTATCGAATCCGCAAATAAGTTTATTGGAAGAATTTATAGAATGGTGGGTGAATATAAAAAAATTCTCCATGAAGAGAAATCTTATAGCGCAGAAGAGCAAGAACAATTTCTTAAATTATTACATAAGACTTTGGATGGGGTTACTAAAAATTTAGAAAAAATGGCATTTAATAAAGCCATTGCAAATATCTATTCTTTCGTCGGAGAATTATCAAAAGAAGAAACAAAAGAAAAAATTTCTATGGAAGTAGCAAGAAAGACAATTGAATTTTTAATCATTATGTTATCCCCGTTTGTGCCACATTTGTCCGAGGAATGCTGGTCGTTTATTGGAAATACTGGGCTTGTTTCTGAAGAAAAATGGCCTGAGGTCGATTATTCTTTTACAGAAGAAAAAAATGCAAATATTGTAATACAAATTAATGGGAAAAGGAGAGCTGAAATTTCTATGCCTATTAACTTAAACGAAGATTCAGCGATTAAAATAGCTAAAGAAAATAAGAAAATACAACAGGATCTATCAGATTCTAAAATAAAAAAAGTTGTTTATGTACAAGGAAAGATTATCAATTTTGTTGTTTAGATTAAAAATAATATCCCTATTAATACCTTTAACGCTATTTCTTCAGTCGTGTGGTTTTCAGCCACTATATAAATCCAATTCTCTATCGGGATTTATAATAGAAAAGCCAGATAATTCCTCTAAAAATCATGATTCAATCTACAGGGAATTAAAAAAAGTTTTTGTAGAAAATAATGACAATGACAATTTTATAGTGAGCTTTAAGGTAGAAGAACAATATGAGGATATTGATGTAAGGGAAGACGAAAAGGTGCTTAGAAAGAATATTGTCATTGCCGTTAAATTTAATATAAAACAAGAAAAATCAGGTAAAATAATCTTTTCAGGTGAATCATTAATATCTTCAGCTTTTAATAGGGTTGCCGAGCCTTATGCCAATTATATAAACGATCAAGATACTAGGAAAAGAATTATTTTATTAATATCAAAAGATATTCAAAGACAATTAATTCTTTTTAAAAACAAAAAAAAATATAATGAAGGGTAAAGTCTCAGATATTAAAAATATTATTCAAAACCCCAATGAATTTTGTGGTGTACTTTTTTACGGACCAAATGAATACAAAGTAAATAAAAATTACCACGATTTATTTGATGCTTTAAATAAAGGAAACAACGATACTTTTGAATTACAAGAAATAAATACAGAAATTATATTAAATCAGACAGATATTTTTTTTAATGAAATTAATACAATTTTGCTAGGCGGGGGAAGAAAAGTTATAAAAATTGATATGATGCATGCCGATAAGGCGGGTTGTCTTGTTGATTATCTAGAGAAGCCGACCGAGAATACATTTATAATAGTAAAATCTGGCCAAATTGGACCAAGCTCAAAGCTAAGGAAAATTTTTGAAAGCACAAAAAAGTTTCTTGCCGTTCCATTTTATGAAGATTCTACAAGAGATGCAGAAACATTTATAATAGAATTTCTCTCTTCCCAAAAATGTACGATATCTAAGGAGGCAAAATTAAAGCTTCTTTCTATATCTGGAAATGATAATAAAATTCTAGAATCTAATCTTGAGTTACTATGCTTGTATACAATAAGTGAGGCTGATAAAGAAATAAATATAAATAGTATTGACAAAATATTGTTATCTAGCAAACCAGCTGAAATTCAGAATCTATGTAATTGTGTTGCGTTTGGGAGGGTTTCAGAAGCATTTTCTTGTTTGAATGAGTTGAAATTAAATGGTCAACAGCCAGTTCATTTTATAAACAGCCTATCTAGGTTTTTTCAAAGAATTCACCAGGTGTTAATTGCCCAAAACTCTGGAAAAAATATTTCAGATGCCATGAATGACTTAAAGCCCCCGGTTTTTTTTAAAGAAAAGGATGGTTTTATTAAACAAACAAAGCTTTGGAATATAGAAAAAACCGAAAGAGCTCTGAGAATTATAAATCAAGCTGAAAATGAAATCAAAAGATCTCCCGATCTAGGAAAAGCAATTATAAATAATATCGTTTTACGACTTTCAGCGGCTGCAAATAGGTAGGTTATTTTTTGAAATTTCTAATCAAATCATTTAATTGATCTAAATTATCATAAAATATTTGGATATTTCCTTTCTCATTCTTGTTATGTGAAATTTTTATCGTTAGCCCCAATATATTGTTTAAATCTTTTTCTAATGACAATATGTTGGGGTCTTTTGATTTTTTTGATACTTTTTGTTTTTTCACATATGCAATATACTTTTCTAGTTGCCTTACATTCATTCCCTTTTTAATTGCATATTTTGCTACAAAAAAGGCGTTGTCTAATCCTATAAGCGCCCTTGCGTGACCGGCCGATAAAGATTTATTTTGAACAAATTCTTGAACTTTATGAGGAAGGTTTAAAAGCCTTAATGTGTTGGCAATTTGTGGCCTAGATTTCCCTAAGATTTCTGATAGTTGTTCTTGTGTGTAGTTATGGTCTTTTTGTAATTTCGACATACCCATTGCTTCCTCAATGGGGTTAAGATCTTCTCTTTGCATGTTTTCTATAAGGGCAATTTCAAGTATTTCGTTGTCACTTAAGTCTTTAATGATAACAGGAACATTGTGAAGACCAGCCTTTTGTGCTGCTCTCCACCTTCTTTCGCCAGCAATAATTTGATAGTTTTCTAGATCAATTTTCTTAACTAGTATTGGTAGTATTAAGCCCCTTTGTTTGATCGATTGTGAAAGCTCATCTATGGTTTCTTCATTAAATGATTTCCTTGGTTGATTTTTATTGGGGTGTAAAAACTCTATGGGTATATCGTTAGTGTCATTATCTAGGCCTTTAGATACAATTTTATTCTCAAGATCGGGGTCCACAACACTATCAACATCACCAATTAGTGTGGCTAAACCCCTTCCTAATCCCTTTTTTTTCTTTTTAGTCATTTTATTTCCCACCCAGCTTTGTTTAATACTTCTCTTGCTAAATCTATATAAGCTTCGCTTCCAGCACATTTATGGTCATAAATTAGGGCTGGAACTCCGTGTGAGGGCGCTTCTGAAAGTCTAATGTTTCTTGGTATTTTTGTACTAAAAACATCTTCCCCAAGGTAAGACCTTACATCCCTCTCTACTTGATTTGATAAATTATTTCTTCCATCAAACATTGTAATTATAACACCCTCAAGATCTAACTTGTTGTTTATTGTTTGTTTTATATCTTTTATCGTTTTTAAAAGTTGGCTCAATCCTTCAAGTGCATAAAATTCTGCTTGCAGAGGAACAAGGGCCCCCTCTGAAGCCACCAATGCATTTAAAGTTAAAATATTAAGTGACGGGGGACAATCAAGAAGAATGAAATCATAACTGTTGGTTGTGTTGATTGCTTTTTTTAATTTAAGTGCTCGATCTGGTTTATTAGAAAACTCTATATCAACACCAAGAAGGTTTTCATTTGATGGAATTAAATCTAGGTTGGGTATCTCTGTTTTTATTTTTGTATCATTAATTGAATGTTCATTGACTAAAACATCATATATACCCCTTCTCCTTGCTCTCCTTTCAACTCCCATTCCGGTTGATAAATTACCCTGCGGATCCATATCAACAAGAAGAACTCGCGCCCCACAAGCAGCCATTGCAGTACCAAGGTTTATTGTAGTTGTGGTTTTTCCCACACCGCCCTTTTGATTAATAATTGAATAAATTTTTTGCATTTCTTTATTTCTTTATAATATCTTTTACCAATAAAATGCGTGAATTTTTATTAGTTAAACTTTGGTGGGGGGTGCAATCAAATTGCCATTTTTTTTGTGCTTCCTTTATTTCTTCTTTCCAGCTTATGCCTTTATGAAAAATTCCTATAGACCCCCTTTTAAAATAACCCAACCCCATGTTAAGTAGACTATCAAGACTACATACAGCCCTAGACATTAATAAAGTGTTTTGTGTTTTTAGCCCATCAACCTCTTCAAACCTTTTATCAAAAACATTGGTTTTTATTTCAAGTTTTTTAGAAACATTTTTTAGAAACTGTGACTTCTTTTTATTAGATTCAACTAAATTTGCCTCAAGGGATTCGTTCGCTATCTTGATGACAACGCCCGGCAAACCAGCGCCAGAACCTATATCAATAAAAGAAGAAAAACCATTTGGGATAATGTTAATTAATTGCAAACTATCTATTATATGCCTATTCCAAATATCGCCCTCAGTCTTTTTGCCAATCAAATTAATATTTAAATTGTTTTTTATTATTTCTTCTGAGAAAAGTCTAAGTTTTCTCTGTGTTTTTTTTGAAATATCAAAACCATTAAAATATTTATGTTTCTTTTTCAGTAGCTAGCGCCTTAATTATTTCTTATGTGAGAAAGTATTAGGCCAATTGCAGATGGCGTAATTCCATCTATTCTTTGGGCTTGGCCAAGGGTTCTTGGTTTAATTTTGGTAAGTTTTTGTTTGTGCTCATTTGAAAGCCCCTTTATTGCATTATAGTTTATTTCTGTACTCAGGGTTTTCGATTCTTCTTTTCGAAGGTTTTCGATTTCTCTTTCTTGTCTGGTTAAGTATCTGCCGTATGTTGTTTCTGCGGTAATTGTTTTCTTTATTGCCGCATCTGTTGATTTTATTTTTGGCCAAATTTTTTCTAGATTATAAAAATCTATTTCATGATAACCCAAAAGGTCATAAGCTGTTCTGGTTTTTCCATCAAGGTTTATTTTTAACCCCTCGTTTCTCGCCTTGTTGGGGGTTATTTTAAGTTCTTTTAATGTGTCTCGGATTAAAGACATTTTTTTCTTCTTTTCGATCCAGAATCTTTTTCTTTTACTTCCAACTAAACCCAGTTTTACACCAATATCAGTTAGCCTTTGATCTGCATTATCTGATCTTAAGCTCAAGCGATATTCAGATCTTGAAGTAAACATACGATAGGGCTCTGTAACACCCTTAGTAACAAGATCATCTATCAAAACACCTATGTAGCCATCCGCTCTATCAAAAACATGGGGGTCCTCGTCAATTGATTTACGGGCAGCATTAAGTCCTGCTACCAGCCCTTGGGCGGCAGCTTCTTCGTAACCGGTGGTGCCGTTTATTTGGCCAGCCAACCAAAGTCCTGGAATTTTTTCAACCTCTAGGGTGTGACTTAGCTCTCTAGGATCAACATAGTCATATTCAATGGCATAACCATATTTTTCCACCCTTACATTTTCAAGGCCGGGTATAGTTTTCAAAAAACTATCTTGAATGTTTTTGGGTAGAGATGTAGATATTCCATTGGGGTATATTAGGTTGCTATTTAGCCCTTCCGGTTCTAGAAAAATTTGGTGGCTTTCTTTCTCTGAAAATCTTTCAACCTTATCTTCAATCGACGGACAGTATCGAGGTCCAATACCAGATATTAATCCAGAAAACATGGCTGAAGATTTAAGATTGTTTTTAATAATTTGATGTGTTTCTTTTGTTGTTCTTGTAATATGACAATTCAATTGTTTATTTAAGACCTTTGAGTTCATATAAGAAAAGAGTTCGGGGTTTTTATCACCCTTTTGGATTTCAAGGTTTTTAAAATTAATAGAATTATTAATAAGCCTTGCTGGGGTGCCAGTTTTTAATCTATCTAAGCTTAGACCTACATTTCTTAGTCTTTTTGATATTCCTGTAACTGGCGGCTCTCCAATTCTTCCGCCTGGTGTTGTATTTTTACCACAAAATATAATGCCATTTAAGAATGTTCCTGTTGTTAAAACTATAGATTTAGCTTTAATTTTAGCTCCACCCCTACATTTAACCCCATTAACCCTATCTTTATTAAACAGCAAATCTTCGACGAGACCCTCCTTAACCGTAAGGTTTTTATAGTTTAGAATCTCTTTTTGCATATGCACAAGATAAAGGTCTCGATCTATTTGTGCTCTGGGCCCCTGGACAGCCGGGCCCTTCCGTTTATTTAGAACCCTAAACTGGATACCGGAAAGATCAGATATTTTTGGCATCACCCCATCTAGAGCATCTATTTCCCTTATTAGGTGCCCCTTTCCAATTCCCCCCATTGCTGGGTTACAAGACATGGCTCCTATTGTTTTTGTAGATCCCGTAATTAACAGTGTTTTAGCACCAACCCTTGCTGAAGAGGTTGCTGCTTCACAGCCCGCATGGCCACCGCCTATAACAATTACATCAAATTTATGCATTTAATAGTTTTAGTTTTTTGTGGTGGTTATTTCAAGTAAATTGTTTCACGTGAAACTAAAAAAAAGGGGGGGGTGATGATTGTTTCATGTGAAACATTACTTCCCAATACAAAACTCCCTGAAAATAATATCAAGTATCTCTTCGTTGTTCGTCTTTTTTGAAATCGCTGCTAATTCTACAATTGCTAATTTAATTTGTTCTGCAGCAATTGAGGGGTCTTTATAATCAACGCCCATCAGGAATTCAAGGGTTTTATCAATGTGTTGGTATTCTCTGTCAGAAGAAACAACTGGCCCAATATGTTGGTTTGATACTTCTTTTATCTTCTGGTTAATCTTGGCCTTCAGCCTGTCTAGGCCCTTGGATCTTTTAAGGGATATGGTTATGTTTGGCTTTTCGTTGTGTTTCTTTTTTAAATCAGATTTATTTATTACAACAATATCTTGCCTTCGGTTTTCTATCTTAATGCCTTTAAATGGTTCTTTTAAGTTATTTTGTCCTACATATATCCTTATGTCCGCTTCTTTTGCGGCGTTATAGGCTCTTTTGTTACCTTCTTTTTCTATAGTGTTTTTTGCGTTTCTTAATCCTGCGGTATCATAAAATGTTACAGGCATGCCATTAAAATCTAGCCTTTGGCTTAAAA
>JAYZKD010000070.1:0-2668 GCA_036163815.1 Pseudomonadota bacterium
GATTTTGATGTTCTTATGGAAATTTGGTATCCAGATATGGAAACTCTTGAAGCATGCAGCAAAAACCTTCAACAACCTGAAATACAAAAGGAAATTAATGAAGATGAAGAGAAATTATTCGATTTAACTATGATGCGTTCATATATTGTAGAAGAGCATGATTCAGATATGCAGAATTCTTAAATATTTGAAAAAATTTAACGAATCAATATTATTTAAAGTATGAACAAATCAGAACGATTTTTAAGATCTGAAAGAGCAAGAAAAAGAAGATCTGATAAAAAGAATATTATTAATCAAAGAACAGTTAATTTGTATTCTCATTTACATAGGTTAAAAGTTAAAAAGCAAAAGTTAAAAGATAAGATTACTTAATAATTCCTAAACCATAATCTTAAGAAAAAGTTATCCACAATTACTTTAAAAAAAACATCGCTTAAATTGGAAATATCTTATTAGATAAAAATTATTTTCATTTTTGAAATTATTAAGGAGATTAAAATGGATGAATTACAATTATGGAACTTATGGAGTTCAAACAGAATCGGATCAGGATTGATCAACATAGGTATTGTTTTGGCAATTTGGTTATCTATAAGAATTGCTGCAGCCACAAGGGCTTCTGATGAAGCAAATCTTTTGACAAAACTTATCTCAACAGGTTTTGGGCTAACAGTCCTTTCCTTTGCTTGGGAGCAATATACCATTGTAGCAAATCTATGGATTTCTACTGCCAGAGGTCTATCAGGTTTAAAGGAAGCAGGCACAGAAATAACAAGTACAGCTGATGGTTTTATTGCATATGTTGGGACTACTGATCCTGCAACAACTCCAATTCCAATTGGAATAGCATTTCTTGTTATAAGTGGTTTAATTATTGTTGGAAATATTTGGCTTCCTAAACAATAAAATATTTAATTAGATTAATTTAAAGCGTCCTTATGGACGCTTTTTTAATATAGGAGATAAAAATGAAAAATATAACTGTATTTGTTTTTTGCTTGTTGGTTTCTTTTCCGATTTTAGCTTTAGATTTATCGAAATCTAATAAGGGTGAATTTGATATTACAAATATTTATTCATCTGAAAAAGGTATTACTATTTCTGGCGAAGGTGATGTTGGGAAGTATGGAAAAGTTTTGGCTACATGGACACTTTACACTAATGGATGGAGTAATACCCATGGTCTTTTCAAGGGATTTGCGAGAACTTTTAATCCTGAAGGAAAAATGGTCGAAGCTCAATTAACTGGTATTTGGGATGGTGGTGGAACTTCATTTAGAATTCATAGCTTAGATGATTTAAATAATGGAGAACAGAATTTTGTAATACTTGAGGTTGATCTTAAGGAAAATAAAGTTCTAGCTGAGATCTTTTTAGTGGATTAATAATTTATTTTGGTGGTTTCCCATTTAAATAGTCGTGAAGTGTTTCATGGAAATATCGAACTCGTGTTTCTTGGGAAGCTAGATAGGGCTCTTGATAACCCTTTGATCTAACACCTCGTCTTAGACCATCAGTAAGTTGCCAATCTTGATAAACGACATGATCCCAAAGGTCCTCTACGCCTTTTCCATTATCATAGTTACGAATATCTAATTCAACCTCTTGAAGTTTAACTGGATTTACTTTGGTACGACCAAGAAATTCTTGATCGTTAGCTTTATCTTTTTTTCCTATACCTGCTGAGGTTGAAGTAAATTCTTGATCATTGTCTCTACCAGTTTTACCTATACCTTTTGCAGATCCAGCAATAGGGTATCCCATATCCCAGAGATCAAAAAAGCATTTTTCAGGATCGGTAGGATGCGGAAACCAATTTAAAAGAATACACCCATCTGCTTGTACGCCCATTGCAATATTTGGAAACACAAATTGGAAAGGGCTTTCTGTCAATTCTTCATCCGAAAGATTTTCATAATGAAAATAACCTTTTTCTTTCCAGAGTTTTCTTTTAGCAGCTTTTAGATCTATCCAGCCTTGTTCTGACATTGTTTCATAATCAGAGTATTTATCTGCATCAATCCCCCAATCCTCAAGAATCATTTTAAAAGGATGATCTTCTCCCTCTTGTATTCTATCTCTTAAAGAAGGCCGACCCATCTGAATGATTCTGGCATGACCTTTAGGAAACATTTCATATCTTGAAGTAAAATGATCTTGATCAATAACCGAGGGAACTTGTGGGTGAACAAAACGAGTGTGATAAGATTCGTTAAAATTATCACAAAAGAATTTCCAATTAACATCCAACTCAACTCTTACCCATTGTGCTCTTATCTGATCTTTAAAATTATGATTCTTATAAATTTCAGGTATAGGGTCTAAATATTCTAAAAGTTCAGGTGCGGTCTCATTCATAGTATAGAAGATAAAACCATCCCATGTATCCACTCTTACTTCAACTAGCTTTCTTTTACCAACAGGACTTCCCTGAGGATAATCATCTTCATCAGGACAACTTATAACATCTCCATTTAATCCAAATTGCCAATCATGGTAAGGACAACGAAAAGAATCTTGCGAACTATCACATTCTACTAATCTTTGACCTCTATGTGCACAACTGTTGTAGAATCCTTTTAAAGACCCATCTTTTTGTCTTACAATAATTACAGATTCTTTAACGAGATCATGGACTATATAGTCTCCAGGTTCTTTAATTTGT
>JAYZKD010000071.1:0-2534 GCA_036163815.1 Pseudomonadota bacterium
ATATCAACTAATTGATTAATATATGAATCAAAGTCTTTTCGAAAATTATCAAAATCCTTTGCTAAGCTTTCTTGATTAAAATTTCCCTGGATAAAACCACTTTTTGTTCTACTAAACCACTTATCCATGGATTCATGATGATCAACCCCTAAACCAGCTAAAAAGCTATTTTTTTCATTTAATTTTTCTACAAAAAAACTATTTTCAAAAGGATATTTAGAATAATAACCTACTTTTTTTGGAAAATTATGGATTAACTCTTTATATAATAACTCAGAATATGATTTATAATCACTAGAATTATTTATACTTTTAGCATCGGTGTCAAAGATCATTACTATTTCTGCTCCTGAATCAAGTTGCAATGCAATATTGTATTTAATTAAAGGAATAATTTTTTCTAATAACATTTTTCTTACAAATTCATTAGAGAAATTTTTTGGGTAAGTTACTCCTTTATTAAGACCTAATCCGTAAGAAAGAACAGTCCAAGGACCTCCGACAAAACCTATTAAACTTTTATCCTTAGGCAATAAATCTCTTGTAGCTAATAAAGCTTCTTTTTGAAAAGCCATTTTCTTTATTGCATCTTCAGGGGATGTCAATTCATCAATATTATATTCATCAATATATTTCTTAAAAACTGGTCCAGGATCATATTTTAATGACATACCTAAAGCCTCAAGAGGAAAAAGAATATCGCTAAATAATATTGCTACATCAAAATCAAAATCTTTTATTGGACCAAGCGCAGTTTCAGCAGCTAAAGTTGGGGTTTTACATAACTCTTCAAATGAATGCTTCTTTTTTAAAATTTGGTAATGAGAATGATATCTTCCCGCTTGCCTCATAAACCAAATTGGAGGAGATTCTTGAGGTACACGCATTAATGCATTTCTAAATTTCTCATTATAAATTTTCATCACCCTCACCTGGTCCTTCAACAATATCTAATACATCCTCATAACCCAAAAATATATTCAAATTATCATCCTTTATATATTTTTTAATAGTTTTATATGTATTTCCTGGTCCGCACGCATGTTGAGATTCAATAATTTCAGGATAACTATCTAATGCGAGTTTGAAAGCTGAACCGCTCATCCAATAAAAATGTGTTTTCTTGGAAAGATCTTCATTAATTGATAAAGGTTTTAACTTATAGGTAGATAAAATTTTAGCATTTTCAGGTACATTTGGATTTTTAAAATATTTCCTTTTAACCTGGTTATGGGTAAGCTTCACCCATTTTACATTATTTGTAAGATTAGAAACTTTTGGGTCTTCTTCTCCAAAGCTGTCTGCGGTTCCATTAACCCAATAACCCTTTTTGGCTAATTTTAACCAAGTTTTGACACCACTGGTCCATATTATATTTGAAGAGTCCACTTTTTGACCTTCTGGTAGAGCATTTTCTCTACTTATCCAAATATTAGAATTTCTTATTTTACTTATTTTTCTTATATTCTTTTCATTAGGCTGACGCTCAAAGAGTTTATATTCTTCGATGTTGTTGGGAAAAAAATTCTCTATATCAACATTATTCCAAGATATTTTTTTTCCACCATCTATTTTTCTCTCGTTTAACTTTTTTCCATCTTCTGTTAGACCAGTTAATGTAAATATTTCTCCAAATCTTTTTTTTTCATAACTAACTCCAATTTTTTGATGACACCCTCCCCCATATCCAGAAAGAACTCGTCTCTCTTTTAACACTGACTCATAAGTTTCTTTATCATTAATTCTTGAAACTAATTCTATTAAATCTTTTCTTTTTGAATTAACTTCGATTGCAATGGCTCCTTGCCCTGGAGCGGATGGATTAAGAGATATAGGAGCAATCATCCAAAAAAGGTTATTTATTAAATCTTTTATGGAAATAGAGATTTCTTCACTTCCATCTTGGACAAGTCTATCAATTGCAGCTTTTGCAACAATCAGGCCATCACAATCCCCTATAACTAATTTATTTAATCTTGTGGGAATATTACCTCTTATATCTTCAAAAACTATTTCTTTAGGATCAAAAGGTAAAAGTGAACTCAAAAAATTTGAAAAATTGTATGACCGTCTTGGAGAAGATGTTAAAATCTTTATACTTTTATTGTTATATTTATTAAAAGAATTTCTTTTTAAAAATAATATGTCTCTAATATCGCCACGTTTCAATATTGAAGCGATAACGGTTCCCTCCTGATTTCCAACAGGTAAGTCTTTTAGAGAGTGAACAGCAATGTCAGATTCATTCTCTAAAAGAGATTTCCTAATATCATTTGTGAAAACCCCTATATCAGAAAGATTGCTTAATGATGTTAATTGATCTATATCCCCCTGTGTTTCTTTCTTAATAAAAGTTATATCAATATTTTTATTTATTTTTCTTAATTCTTTAGCAACATATTCTGCCTGAATAATTGCTAAATCACTTTTTCTTGAGACTATTTTAACCATTAAATCTATTTAAATTCTCTATGATTAACGATTATTCTAACCAATTTGTTACTACTATGCGACATATTGTCTGAAGAAAATAA
>JAYZKD010000072.1:0-3751 GCA_036163815.1 Pseudomonadota bacterium
AGTGCATATATTGTGGATTGTGCCAAGAAGCTTGTCCAGTAGATGCAATTGTAGAAGGCCCTAATTTTGAATTTGCTACAGAAACCCGTGAAGAATTATTATACACCAAAGAAAAACTTCTCGATAATGGTGATAGGTGGGAAGTCTCATTAGTAAGAAATATTGAGAGGGATGCACCCTTTAGGTAGCGATAATTAAATGTTTGCGGCAATTTTATTTTTTCTTTTCTCTTTTATGATTTTAGGCTCTGCGCTACTCGTAATTTCATCAAAAAATCCAGTAAATTCAGTTATTTTCTTAATATTTTCCTTTTTTAATTCTGCAGCTATTTTTTTGATAGCGGGGGCAGAATTTTTAGCTCTAATTATGTTAATTGTTTATGTGGGTGCAGTAGCTGTTTTATTTTTATTTGTAGTAATGATGCTTGATCTCAATTATGAAGATGTAAAAATAAAAGCAAAAAGTTATAGGAAGACAGGTTATTTTATATGCATTCTCTTGGCTGTAGAAATAACATTGTTATTTTTGTATGACTCAAATTCACAATCCTTATTAATTAACGAGAATAATAATCAAACAGAGTTAACAAATACTGAAATGATTGGTTTAGTCATATATACCGATCATTTTTTTCATTTTCAGATATCTGGATTAATTCTTTTAGTCGCCATGATTGGGGCAATTGTCCTAACTTTAAGACATAGAGATTATGTAAAAAGACAAAATATTTCTGATCAAGTTAAGAGAGATCAAGAAAAAAACATAGATTTAGTAGATTTATCATTTGAGGAAAAAGATTGATTTTTGAGATAGGCATATATCATTACACAATATTAAGCGGATTCTTATTTTTTACAGGTGTTTGCGGTATTTTTTTGAATAGGACAAATTTGATAATTATACTTATGTCATTAGAATTAATTTTACTTAGTGTAAGTATAAATTTTATTTCTTTTTCAGTTTTTTTAGGAAATATTACTGGTCAAATTTTCTCATTATTTATTCTGACAGTAGCTGCAGGAGAAGCCGCAATTGGATTGGCAATTCTGGTCGTATACTTTAGAAATGCTGGTAATATAGATGTTAATAAAATTAATAAGATGAGTGGCTGATGGAATTATCTTTAATTGTCTTTTTACCACTTTTAGGTGCTTTAATATCTGGAATTTTAGGTAAGCACTTAGGATTAAGATTAAGTCATTTTATATCATGCTCATTAATTGTTGTGCCCTTTCTTTTATCTTCTTATTTATTTTACCTAACTTTAAATTTAAACCAACCTTCCAATGTTTTTTTAATCGATTGGATTGTATCCGGTAACTTACAATCAAGTTGGTCTCTTAAATTTGATACACTTACATCTGTAATGCTTGTCGTTGTGACCTCTGTTTCTGCATTAGTCCATATCTATTCTATAGGATATATGAGTCACGACCCTCATCAGTATAGATTTTTTTCTTATTTATCATTTTTTACCTTTGCAATGTTAATGCTTGTAACATCGGATAACTTATTGCAGTTATTTTTTGGTTGGGAAGGGGTTGGCCTCGCATCCTATTTGTTGATTGGTTTTTGGTATAAGAAACGTTCGGCTAATGCTGCTGCTATGAAGGCATTTATTGTTAATAGGGTAGGAGATTTTGGTTTTTTATTAGGTATTGCTATGATTTACTTATCGACAAGCTCGATAAGTTTTGATGAAATTTTTTCTAAAATTCATAGCGTTGATCAAACTATCATAAATATTTCTTGTTTATTATTATTTTTAGGTGCAATGGGCAAATCGGCTCAATTATTTTTGCATACTTGGTTACCTGATGCTATGGAAGGTCCTACCCCGGTTTCTGCTCTAATTCATGCAGCAACAATGGTCACTGCGGGAATATTCTTAGTAGCTCGGTGCTCTCCTATCTTTGAGAATTCTTCATTAATTTTATCGGTTATTATTATTATAGGCGCGTCTACCGCTTTTTTTGCAGCGACAGTTGGTTTAGTTCAAAATGATATTAAAAGAATTGTAGCTTATTCTACTTGTTCGCAATTAGGGTATATGTTTGTAGCACTCGGAGTAGGGGCATATCAGGTAGCAATTTTTCACCTTTTTACGCATGCTTTTTTTAAAGCTCTTCTTTTTTTAGGCTCTGGATCTGTTATTCATGCTATGCAGGATGAACAGGATATTCAAAAAATGGGTGGGTTATATAAGGTTATTCCATTTACATGGATATCAATGTTAATAGGAACTTTGGCCTTAACAGGAGCGCCATATTTTTCAGGCTATTATTCAAAAGATGCTATTATCGAATCCGCTTTTGCAAGCCACTCCTTTGGTAATGAATACGCCTTTTATTTGTTAGTTATTTCTGCTTTTCTTACTAGTTTTTATTCTTGGAGATTAATCTTTTTAACATTTCATGGCCAAAACAGATCATCACAAGAAATAATAAATAAAGCCCATGAAAGTCCTTTGTCGATGACGATACCTTTATTTTTCCTTAGTCTTGGAGCGTTGTTTTCTGGTTATTTCTTTGTGGATTTTTTTATTTCACATGATTTATTAAAGATATGGGGAGATTCAATATATACCTTACCAAGTAATCATATTTTAGAAGAAATTCATCACTCTCCATATTGGGTCAAAAGACTCCCCTTGATTATGATGTTATCCGGTTTTATCTTTGCTATTATCTTTTATTTAATCTTTAAATCATTACCTTCTTTAACTGCTAGAAAGTTTTCTTTTATTTATAAGTTTTTTCTTAATAAATGGTATTTTGATGAGCTTTACGATATTGTTTTTGTTAAGCCATTGAAAAAAATAGGTTTATTTTTATGGTTAATTTTCGATAAAAAAATTATTGATGGATTTGGGCCTGATGGCATTTCTTCTACAGTTGTAATTATATCAAGAAATATAAGTAAACTTCAGACGGGTTATGTCTATCATTATGCCTTTGCAATGCTTATTGGTCTTGGGGTTTTAATAACCTTATTTATGTTTGGTAGTTAATATGATTGATTTTCCTATTCTATCTACTTTAACTTTTTTACCTTTGGCGGGGGTCTTATTTATCATACTCGGAAAAATCGTTAATCCAGAGAATTATGAGAATATATCTAAATATATTGCCCTAATAATATCGCTAGTAGTTTTTCTCTTATCATTTCTTTTATTATATAGTTTTGATAAATCTTCTATAAATTTTCAATTTTTTGAACGCTATGAAATTATGAAAGGTTTAATGACCTATCAAATGGGTATTGACGGTATTTCAATTTTATTTGTTTTGCTAACGACTTTTCTTACTCCTGTTTGTGTAATAGCAAGTTGGAACTCTATCAATGATCGTGTTGATCATTATATGGCTTCCTTTTTAATTCTTGAAACTCTCATGATCGGGACATTTTGTGCATTAGATATTGTTTTATTTTATTTGTTTTTTGAAAGCGTACTTATCCCAATGTTTATAATTATTGGGGTATGGGGAGGAGAAAGAAGAGTTTATTCGGCGTTTAAGTTCTTTTTATATACTTTGTTAGGTTCGGTATTAATGCTGGCCGCTATTATTTATATTGTCTTAATCTCTGGAACAACAGAATTACCCCTTATTTATAACCTTTTTGATATTGAAAAAGGTTTCATAGAGCACCTACTTTGGTTAGCTTTTTTTGCTTCTTTTGCTGTAAAAATGCCTATGTGGCCTCTTCATACTTGGCTTCCTGATGCTCATGTCGAGGCTCCTACTGCTGG
>JAYZKD010000073.1:0-3806 GCA_036163815.1 Pseudomonadota bacterium
GACGAGTATAAGAATCAAACAGCACCATTAGAGAATTATTATACTAATTACAAAAATTTTAATAAAATCAATGGTATGTCTAGTATATCTAATGTATCACTGGAGATTGAAAAATTATTGGATAAAGCTATTTAGCTAGTTGACTGTATGAATTTGAGGACTATAATCCGCAAATTCGTCTTAATAATGTTAAATTTTATATTCGGAGGCTTCTTTGGCTCGTATTTCAGGTGTAAATTTACCTACAAATAAAAAGGTTTCTGTGGGCCTAACTTATATTCATGGCATAGGAAGTAAAATCGCTTTAGATATTTGTCAAAAGGCTGGTGTTGATAAAGATAAAAGAGTTAATGATCTATTGGAAACAGAAGTTATTCAAATTAGAGAAATAATTGATAGTTCTTTAAAAGTAGAAGGCGAGCTAAGAAGGGATGTTTCAACCAATATTAAAAGACTTATGGATCTTGGTAACTACAGGGGATTAAGGCATAGAAGAGGTCTGCCAGTAAGAGGGCAGCGAACTCATACAAATGCTCGAACACGCAAGGGTCCAGCAAAAACAATAGCTGGTAAGAAAAAAACTGCATAGGATTTAATTAATGGCCGAAGATTCAAAAAGAGTAAAAAAAAGAAATAAAAAGAATATTTCATCTGGTGTAGCTCATGTAAGTTCTACTTTCAATAATACTATGATCACTATTGCTGATGAAAATGGAAATACAATAAGCTGGTCTTCAGCTGGTTTGATGGGTTTTAAGGGGTCGAGAAAATCAACACCTTATGCTGCTCAGATTGCAGCAGAGGATGCTGGGTCAAAAGCTCTTGAGCATGGAGTTAAAACGCTTAAAGTAGAAATTCAGGGCCCAGGGTCAGGTAGAGAAAGCGCTTTAAGAGCCTTACAATCAAAAGGCTTTACAATAACTTCAATTAAAGATGTGACCTCTATTCCTCATAATGGTTGTAGGCCGCCTAAAAGAAGAAGAGTTTAATATAAATCTATATAATTTTATAAAAGGGGACTTAATTTGAGTATTGAAAAGAATTGGCGTGAGTTACTAAAACCAAATGTTGTAAATATGGAAGCTGGAGAAGATCCTCTGAAAAAATCTACACTTATTGTTGAGCCTCTTGAGAGAGGCTATGGAACAACTTTAGGAAATTCATTGAGAAGGGTCCTTTTATCTTCTTTGCAAGGATCTGCTGTATATGGTTACAAAATTGATGGTGTTTTGCATGAATTTTCTTCTATTTCGGGAGTTAGGGAAGATGTCATAGATATATCCTTAAATATAAAAAAAATAATTTTTGGAGCTGATTTTAATGGCAATAAAATTTTAACATTAGAAAAAAGCGGTCCAGGAGTAGTTACAGCTAGCGACATTTCCTTAAGTGATGACATTGAAATAATGAATCCTGATCTAGTTATATGCACTTTAGATGAGAATATTTCATTTAGAATGGAATTATATATAAAAAATGGAAATGGATATGTATCCGCTGAAGAAAACAGAAATGAAGACGATCCAATTGGCATGATCCCTGTGGATAGCATTTATAGTCCAGTAATCAATGTTTCATATGATATTGACAATGCTAGGGAAGGGGAGTTCCTCGATTATGATAGACTCTCATTAACAATTGAAACTGACGGATCTATTAAACCAGAAGATGCCTTGGCTTTTTCAGCAAGAATATTAATTGATCAGCTTAACCCTTTTATTAACTTTGATGAACCTGAAGAAGAAATTGTTGAAGAAAGTGAAGATGAATTGGAATTCAATGCATTTCTTCTTAAAAAAGTTGATGAACTTGAGCTATCGGTTAGGTCTGCTAACTGTCTAAAGAATGATAATATTGTTTATATAGGTGATTTAATTTTAAAATCTGAAAATGAAATGCTCAGAACACCTAATTTTGGAAGGAAATCTCTTAATGAGATTAAAGAAGTGCTTAGTGAAATGAATCTAACTCTTGGTATGGATGTGCCCAATTGGCCACCTGAAAACATTGATGAACTAGCTAGAAAATTTATAGCAGATAAATTTTAATTGAGTTAAATAAAATGCGACATTTGAAATCAAAAAGAAAACTAAATAAAACATCCACGCATAGAAAGGCTATGCTTTCTAATATGGCTGTCGCATTGATTAAGCATGAACAAATACAAACAACAGTCCCTAAAGCTAAAGAGCTAGGACCTTATGTTGATAAGCTAATAACACTAGGAAAAAAGGGAGATTTGAATTCTAGAAGAAAAGCTTATTCTTTGCTTCCTGAAAAAGAATGGGCATCAAAATTATTTGATGAGCTTTCTGAAAGATATAAAGACAGAAGTGGTGGTTATACAAGGGTCCTTAAAGCTGGTTTTAGGTATGGTGACTCTGCTCCCATGGCGGTTATTGAGTTAGTTGATAGAAATCCAGAAGCATTAGGACAAGATTCAGGGCCAATAATTGACGAAAATATTGAGGATGCTGTTTAAGCCTTTTTTATTATTTTTTGAGAAACATTAATTTGTCCATCAGAAAACCCTGCTTCACAATATGAAAAGTAATAATGAAATAGTCTTTGAATTCTAGTATCAATACCTATCTTTGCTAATTTATCTAAGGAGCTATTGAAATTGTTTCTCCATATTTTAAGTGTTTTTGCATAGGACTTACCAAATGAGTTAGTGGAAATTTCTAATAATCCATTTTTTGTAAAACTGTCTCTAATTTTTTCTTGAGAAGGTAGCATTCCTCCGGGAAAAATATATTTTTGAATAAAATCCACAGATTTACGATAACTATTAAATTTCTGATTATCGATTAGTATCATTTGTATCCCAGCTAACCCACCTTTTTTTAGGCAATTATTAATCTTTGAAAAATAAGTATCCCAATATTTTTCACCAACTGCTTCAATCATTTCGATTGAAATTATACGATCAAATTTTCCTTTAATATCTCTATAATCACACAATTTAATATTAGTTTTTTCTTCAATTTTATTAGTAATCATTCTTTTTTCTGTAAATTCTTTTTGACTAGGGCTTATAGTTATACCAGTGTAATCACAACCTAGATTTTTTCCAATATATTCTGCCATACCGCCCCAACCACAACCTATTTCTAGAACTTTATGATGAGGTTTTATATCCATTTTTTTAATGAGTTTTTCATATTTATTTTTTTGTGCTTGGAAAAGGTCCTCATTTTCTTTTTGGAATATCCCACTTGAATAAGTCATGCTTTTATCAAGCCAAATTTCATAAAAAGAGTTTCCGATATCATAATGATATTCAATATTCTTTTTAGCCCGTATTTTATTGTTATCTCTTAAGAAGTGAACGAACCTATTATAAAATTTATATAACCTACTTTTTGGCTGGAACTCATTTGGTAGATTTTTAAGCATTAATTCTAGTAATTTTTCGAGATTAGGGCTTTCCCATTCATGATTTAAATAGCTTTCAGAAAACCCTAAATGTCCTCCCAATATCGTTCTAATGATAGCTTTATAGGACTTTAATATAAGTTTACCTTCTATTCCTTTCTTTCCCTTAAAGATAAACACATCACCATTCGGCATAACAACAATAAGTTTCCCAAATTTAATCTTTGATCCAATTTTATCAATGTATCTTTTTATTATGATGTTAATCATTATTAATCTCTATAACTAATATTACTAATATCATTTTTTGGATGAGGGACAAACTTAACTCTTTTAAACCATAAAAATAAAGCCTGTATATGAATTCCATAAATTACTTTCAGAGTCATTAATGGGTACTTAAAGAATAATAAAAAAAGATTTCTATC
>JAYZKD010000074.1:0-6128 GCA_036163815.1 Pseudomonadota bacterium
TTACCAGCTGAATTCCCTAATCTACTTGTTAATGGGGCTGGAGGTATAGCCGTTGGAATGGCCACTAATATACCTCCTCATAATTTATCTGAAGTCACTGATGCATGTATATCACTTATCAACAATCCTGAAATTAGCATTGAAGAATTATGTGATATTATTCCTGGTCCAGATTTTCCTACAGGTGGTTTAATTTTAGGAAGAAGTGGTGCCAAAAGCGCTTATTCGACGGGCAGAGGTTCAGTAATAATGAGAGCTAAGGTAGATGTAGAGGAAATAAGAAAAGATAGAGAAGCGTTAATTGTTAGCGAAATACCATACCAACTAAACAAAACACTTTTAATAGAAAAAATAGCTGACTTAGTTAGAAATAAGGTGATTGAAGGAATCTCAGACCTAAGAGATGAGAGTGATCGCCATGGCATGAGAATTGTAATTGAATTAAAAAGGGATGCTGTTGCGGATATAATTTTAAATCAATTATTTAAATTTACTCAACTCCAGACATCTTTTGGAGCAAATCTTGTTGCACTTGATAGAGGTTCTCCAAAGATTATGAACTTAAAAGAAATGCTAACTTGTTTTGTAGATTTTCGAGAAGAGGTTGTTACAAGACGATTAAAGTTTCAATTAAATAAAGCACGAGATCGGGCACATATTTTAGTTGGATTAGCAATAGCTGTTTCTAATATTGATGAAATTATTAAATTAGTAAGATCATCGAAATCACCCGCAGAAGCAAAAGAAGACCTTATGGATAGGGAATGGAATGCTAAAGAAGTAGAATCTTTAATTAAATTAATAGATGATCCAAGGCATGGAATAACTAAAAAAGGAAATTGCTCTTTTACTGAGGAGCAGGCCAAAGCTATATTAGAACTTAGACTCCAAAGACTAACTGCTATGGGCATAGGAGAGATTCAAAATGAATTAGATGATCTTAAAGTCAAAATAGAAGATTTACTTCTAACTTTAGATGATAGAGAAAAAATTTATAAAATTATTAAAGAAGAACTCCTTTTTGTTAAAGATAACTTTTCTATACCTAGAAGATCGGAAATTTTAGGTGAACTTGATGATGTTCAAGACGAAGATTTAATTAAAAAAGAAGATATGGCTGTTACGGTAAGTCGGTCTGGATATATCAAAAGGGTTCCACTATCAACTTATCGTTCTCAAAATAGAGGCGGTAAGGGTAGAGCAGGCATGCAAACAAAAGATGATGATTTTGTAAGACATATATTTATATCTAATACACATCAACCTATATTGTTTTTCTCTTCGAAAGGTATGGTTTATAGGCTTAAAGCCTGGAAACTTCCTCTTTCTAGCCCTCAAGCTAAGGGAAAAGCAATGATAAATCTACTTCCTCTTGATGAAGATGAAAGAATAACTACCGTTATGCCTCTTCCTGAAGATCAAGAAGAATGGAATAATTTATATGTAGTATTTGCAACATCATCAGGAGGAATAAGAAGGAACTCTTTATCTGATTTTTGGAGAATAAATAAAAATGGCAAAATAGCTATGAAATTGGATTCTAAGGAAAGGATAATTTCAGTCCAAACTTGCACAGAAAATAATGATATTCTTTTGACTAGCAAAAAGGGTCAGAGCATTAGATTTAATGTTGAAAAGGTAAGGGTGTTTGCTTCAAGATCATCAACTGGAGTTAGAGGAATTAAACTTGCTAAAGGAGATAGTGTTGTAGGAATGTCTGTTTTAAGTAGGGTTGCTGCTTCTAATGATGAATTAAGAGCTTATTTAAAAATGGCCTCAATGATGCGTAGAGCTACATCTGATGACAATATTGAGGAAGATGAAATTGAAATTGAAGGTAATGACATAGAACTTTCTACAGAAAGATACTCCGAACTTGCTGCTAGTGAGGAAGTTATCCTTACGATAGCCTCAAATGGACAAGGGAAAAGATCCTCTGCTTATGAATACAGAACAACAAACAGAGGAGGAAAGGGTGTTATTGGAATTAAATTAACGAAATCCCACGGAGACCTTGTAGCTTCATTTGCAGTAGAATCTAATGACCAAATTATGCTTATTGATAATAGTGGTAAGTTAATTAGATGCCCAGTTTCTGACATAAGGGTAATGGGCAGATCAACCCAGGGTGTTAAAATATTTAATATAGACAAAAAGTCTCATGTTGTTAGTGTAGAAAGAATATTTGAAAGTGATGGAGATGAAGAATGAAATTAGCAGTTTATCCTGGTTCTTTTGATCCTTTTACTCTTGGGCATAAGGATATCTTATTAAGAAGTTCTAAAATATTTGATAAAGTGATTGTAGCTATTGGTGAAAATCATGGAAAACAGAGCCTTTTTTCAATTGAAGAAAGAATTTCTGATATAAATAATGAAATCAAGGATATAGGAATAGAAGATAATGTTTCAGTTGAATCTTTTAATGGCCTAATAGTAGATTTTGCTAGAAATAAAAATGCTAATATTTTGATAAAAGGTGTCAGAGGTCCTGTCGACTATGATTATGAACTTCAAATGGCAGGAATGAATTCAACAATGAATCCAGATATTGAGACAATATTTCTTATTTCAAGGCCTGAATACAGTTATATATCCTCTTCTTTAGTCAAACAAATTGCATTTATGAAAGGAGATTATTCTAATTTTGTAAGTCCTATAATGCAAAAATCTATAAAAAGTAAAATATAAAATGCTGAATATTAGATCTTTCTTAATAATTTCTTTTTCAATTATAATTCTTTCGGTGGTGATGATGACAAATTCAAATGCAGAAAATCCTTCTTCTCAAAATTTAGTAATGGAAATTACTCAGAACGCTGAGATTACTGACCCTTCTGAAGTATCTCCTGTAGTAACCATAATTATAAAGTTATTTCCTGATGTTGCCCCAAAACATGTTTCACAAATTACTACATTGGCTAATGAAGGTTTTTATGATGGTATTATTTTCCATAGGGTTATTGATGGTTTTATGGCACAAACAGGAGACCCAACAGGAACTGGTATGGGAGGCTCAGACTTACCTGATATAAGAGCTGAATTTAGTGACGAACCCTTTAGCAGAGGAACACTTGGAATGGCTCGATCACAACATCCTGATAGTGCGAATTCACAATTTTTTATTTGTTTTGAGGAAGCTTCTTTTTTGAATGGTCAATATACTGTTTTTGGAAAGGTTATTGAGGGAATGGAATATGTGGATAAAATAATGCGTGGTGAACCACCAGATTATCCAGACAAAATAGTTTCAATGAAAGTATCAAATGATGGATAATGTTACTTCAAGATTTCTCATTTAAGTTACCAAAAGAATTAATAGCAACTAAACCAGTTTACCCAAGAGATTCTTCTAGGCTGTTATTTTTAAAAAATCATGATACATATGAAGAAACACAATTCTTAAATCTATGTAATTATTTAAATTCAGGTGATTTACTTGTCATAAATAACACTAGAGTAAATGTTTCTAATATTTCTGGCGTAAAAAAAGGTACAGAAATATTAGTAGATTTTACCATAATAAGGAATGAAGTTGATGGAAAATGGAGCTGTCTTGCTTTACCTGGAAAAAAAGTTAACAAAGGTGATATTTTTAGTTTTGATGAAGTCGAGTGTATTGTTTTAAAAAAAGAAAATGAAAAAATTACCTTAGATTTTGGTAAAGAAACTAAAGATTTTAAAGAGATTTTAAAGAAGAATGGAACAATATCTCTTCCTCCTTATATATCTAAGATTAGGGGTTTTAATGAATCTGATAAAACTGATTATCAAACTATTTATGCAAAAGTTGGTGGTTCAATAGCTGCCCCAACTGCCGGCCTACATTTCACAGAATCACTTCTTAAAAAAATACAAGATAATAATATTGATATTGAAAGTGTAACTTTGGATATAGGTCCGGGGACTTTCTTGCCATTAAGAAAAAATCAAATTGATCAAAATAAAATTCATTCTGAGAGATTTCATATATCGGAAGAAATTATAGAAAAACTTAATGAAGTATTTAAAGATAAAAGCAGAAGAATAATTTCAGTTGGTACGACATCTTTAAGAGCTTTAGAATCATCATTTGATGAGAAAAACTTATTCAAGCCAATTAATGATTACACTGACATTTTTATATATCCTGGGAAAAAAGTTAAATCTATTGATGCACTTATAACAAATTTTCATCTTCCTGAATCGTCGCTTTTTCTTTTGATTTGTTCCTTAATAGGAACTAAAACTGCTTTGAAAATGTATCATTATGCTATTAAAAATAAATTTAGATTTTATTCTTATGGTGATGCATGTTTTTTATTAAATAAGAGTTATGACTGAATTTAATTTTAAAATTAACAAAAGAAGCGGAAATGCAAGAGCAGGAACTGTATTAACAAAAAGAGGGAAAATTAATACACCTGCTTTTATGCCAATAGCAACCCAAGGAGCAATTAAATTTACACCAATTGAGTTTTTAAAAGATATTGGATATGAATTAATTCTTTCAAATACTTATCATTTATTATTAAGACCTGGTTTAGACACCTTATTGAGGTTTAAAGGTGTTTCCGAATTTATGAATTGGAAAAAACCAATACTCACGGACTCTGGTGGTTTTCAGGTTATGTCATTATCTAAATTACGCAAGATAACTAAAAAAGGAGTTAAGTTTCAATCTCATATTGATGGAGCTGAACACTTTTTGACTCCTGAAAATGTTATAGATTCACAAAATATCATCAAATCAGATATTCAAATGGTTCTTGATGAATGCACGCAATATCCCGAAACATATGAAAATGTGAGAAAGTCGATGGAACTTTCTCTACATTGGGCAGAAAGGGCGAGAAAATATTATTTGAACAATAAAAAGCAAAATTATGGAGCTCAATTTGGGATAATTCAAGGTGGGGTTTATGAAGATCTAAGATTAGAATCTATTAAAGAAAACTTATCTCTAGATTTTGAAGGTTATGCCATTGGAGGTTTGGCGGTAGGAGAGGGTCATGAAAAGATGATAGAAGTTGTCAACTTTACATCCCCACAACTACCAGAAGAAAAAATAAGATATTTAATGGGGGTAGGTCGACCAAAAGATATTATTGAATCTGTTTATAGGGGAATAGATATATTTGATTGTGTTATTCCAACAAGAGAAGGAAGACATGGAAATGCTTATGTTGGAACTGATACAATTAATATAAGAAATTCTAAATTTGAAAATGACTCCTCACCACTCGATACGGAAAGTGATTTTTTTGTTTCTAAAAACTATTCTAAAGGTTACTTACATCATTTGTTAAAAATTAATGATCCTTTGGGCCCTATGTTTATATCGCTCCATAATTTAAGTTATTATTTTAATTTGATGGAAGATATTAGAAAAAATATCATGCTGGGTACTTTTAGTGATCTTAGGGAAAGATTTAAATAATAATAGTAATTAATTTTCTTCTAAAGGGGTTTCTCTGTCTTCCTTTTTTTCATTGATCTTAACTGCGTTAACACATTCTTCTTTGTTAACCCCTGCAGCTGTACAAATTAATTCTCCAGCAACAGGTATTTCTTCTTTCGGAGTCGAGCAGGACGCCAAGAACAAGACTATAATTAATCCTAAAAACTTAAATTTCATTTATTCCCTCATATAGAATTACCATATTTATTAAGAATTCAAAATATTATAATTAGTTTTAAATTTTATTTGATTTGAGTTAATCAAGCATTTAAAAGGTAACTTGAGTGGGCCCGTAGCTCAGTAGGTAGAGCACCTCCCTTTTAAGGAGATTGTCACAGGTTCGATCCCTGTCGGGCTCACCATCCACATATTCTCGCAAGTCCTTTGTAGGTCTACATTTCCAAACATATCATAAACATTAATATACCTCTCAGAGACCTGACAGAGACTAAACTCAACTCCCTGTTTGCGGGCACACCTGTAGGTTATAAAATAAATTTGAAACAAATATTAGAATACTTTTTTTGAGAACAGGGAATCGGGAGTTCGTATCTTTCTACTCCGACCATTCATTGTATCATTAATTAAATTAGTTTAACTTAATGTGTATGGATCTATTTGAAGAAGATTATTTTGCCTTGATAAACAAGCATGATAAAGGTTTTGTTGAGTATTATAGTAATTTCTTT
>JAYZKD010000075.1:0-34357 GCA_036163815.1 Pseudomonadota bacterium
TGGTTCTTCGAAACAAATATTATTTGAATAATGAGAAAACTTATCATCAAGGATCTTATAAAAATTTTCATTCATGATCGTTAAAATTATTAATTTGTATAACTAAACCTTCTCTCCTTGGATCAGCACCCCCAATAAAACCTCCATCTATTTTTTTTGCTACATGAAGACCGCTTCTTTTTCTGAGAATTGATATATCGTGCCCTAAATTTTCGAGAAAATCCTTATGCTTGGCTACCTCGGTATTTTTTTCTAGTTCTGTCTTAATATGTTTTCTCATATAATGAGGAATACTGACGACCTCCTGAGGAGTCATATCCCAATCCAAAAGGCCTAAAATAGATTTAGTTACATAACCTATAATACTTGTACCGCCCGGCGAACCAGTTAGAGAATGCAAATTGCCTTCTTTGTCAAAGATTATTGTTGGTGACATAGATGATAATGGTCGTTTTCCAGGTTCAACTCTATTTGCTACAGGTATACCCTCTCTATCAGGTAAAAGAGAGAAATCTGTCAATTCATTGTTTAAAATAAAACCACCTGCCATTAGATGACTGCCAAAAGGACCTTCAACAGTCGATGTCATAGAAACTGCATTACCATATAAATCCACTATTACCAGATGGCTTGTTGATGACATAGAAATGTCATAATTCTTAGAATATTTACTATATCCTATGGGTTCCCCATTTTTTGGATTACGATTAGATCTATTTTTATCAATTCCCTTAATTCTATTATTTAAATATAAATCATCAATCAAACCTTCTACAGGAACATCAATGTAATCAGGATCTGCGAGGAAAAAATTTCTATCCGCATAGGCTAAAGCACTTATTTCAGAATATAGGTGAATAAATTCTGGAGATGTCGGGCTGTAGGATTTAACATCATAATTTTCTAACATTTTAAGAATCATTGAAACCGAAATACTTCCGGCAGGTGGAGGCATCCCACACACATTATAACTCCTATATAATATACAAAGTGGTTCTCGCCATATCACATCATAGTTTTTGAAATCATCTTTAGTTAAAGAACCTGCGTTTTGTTCTGAATTATTAACTGCATCAATTATTAGATTGGTAGTTTTGCCATTATAGAAATCTTCAGCACCATAAATTGAAATCCTTTTTAAGGTTTCAGCATATTCGGGGTTTTTAAGTAAAGTTCCGACAGGTAGAGGAACAAGATCATTAGATTCATTTCGCCTATAATAAAAAGAATTAGCTGGCTCAATTTTTTTTAAATAGCTTAAATAATTTAAAGTATTGTGAAGCGCTGGAGATAAAATAAATCCTTCTTCAGCCAATTTAATTGGATCAACAAACAAATCCTTCCATTCAACCTTGCCAAATTTTTTATGTGTTTCTTCCATTAATTTTACTAATCCAGGAACACCAACGGATTTACCGCCAACAACAGCATCAGGATAAAATTTCATAGGAGAAACATTATTTTCCAAAAATAAATTCGGCTTAGCTGATAAGGGGGCTTCCTCTCTGCCATCAATTGCATATAATTTTGATTGAGATTTATCCCAATAGATTATAAATGCTCCTCCGCCTATTCCTGTTGATTGTGGAGTTGTCATCGTGAGTACTAGCTGTGCAGTAATTGCTGCATCAATAGCACTACCGCCATTTCTTATAATATTTGCCGCCGCTTTTGATGCGTAGTGATTAGAAGTCACTACTATACCTTTTGAAGGTATATGGGCTTTTACACTTGCAGTAAAAACAAAAGAAAGTATTAGTAAATATAATAAATATTTTTTCATCAGATTAAAATTTTCAATAATTAATAATATACAAATACACTAGCTTTGTTTAGTTTCCAATTATGTTTTATGCAGGCAAAAATAATTTAATTACCGATGTAGATAATATTTTAGTTGGAAATGCTCAAAATGAAAAAGTGGGCACTGGAACAACGGTTCTTATACCACCTGAAGGAAGTACAGCCTCGGCAGATGTTAGGGGTGGTGCTCCAGGAACAAGAGAAGTGGGAGCTTTAAATCCATATAATTTAGTTGATACGGTTGATGCTATCGTTCTTTCAGGTGGATCAGCTTGGGGATTAGAATCTGCTAGTAGCGCAGCTAATTACATTGGTAAGACTGGAAGAGGTTTTAAAACATCCGATAATATTAAAAATGTCCCTATGGTTCCGGCTGCAATTCTTTTTGATCTTAATAATGGTGGAGATAAAAATTGGGGCGATACTCCTCCTTACTCTAACCTCGGCATTGAAGCTGTGTCTAAAGCTAAAGAAAAATTTGAACTAGGAAATTCTGGTGCGGGTTATGGAGCTCAAGCAGGATCCCTTAAAGGCGGATTGGGTAGTGCAAGCTTTATGTCTAACACTGGACTTAAAATTGGCGGTCTATTTGCAGTGAATAGCTTTGGTTCAGTTGTTAATTATGAAACAGGTCAATTTTGGGCAGCTTGTGAAGAATTGGATAATGAATATGGTGGCAAATCAGCACCTAACAATTTCCCAGAAGATGTATTATCTGGGTCTAAATTGAATAACGATCTTGCAAAAAGTAATACGACAATAGGGGTTATTGCAACTAATGCAAAATTGGATACAAGGACTGCTAAGAGAATAGCCATAATGGCCCATACTGGAATGGCTCGGGCAATTAAGCCAATCCATAGCCCAGTAGATGGCGATGTAATATTTGTTATAAGTACTAACAGTTATAATAAAGAATTATCCTATAAAGAAATAAATGAAATAGGTGAGTTAAGCGCAAGGGTTTGTGCTCGTTCAATATCTCGAGCTGTATACGAAGCAAAATCTTTATATGATATGACTTCTTGGAAAGAAAAATATACCTAATTCAAATTATTAATAATTTCTTTATAATAGAATCAAAAAGCGCCGGTAGCTCAGCTGGATAGAGCACCAGACTACGAATCTGGGGGTCGGGAGTTCGAATCTTCCCCGGCGCGCCACAGGAGATAATGAATGATAGATTATTTAATTCTTACTTTGCTAATTATTTCTATAGGAATATTAATATTCAATAAAATTCTTCCTCCCAAAAAAGATCTGCAACTTAACGATTTATTTAAAAAACAGGAAGAATCTCTTCTATCACTGAATAATGATATACAGGCCTTTAAAGAGCCAATGGGTAGGTTAAGAAATTTTTTATCAGGATCCACATCTGTCGGATCATTCGGTGAATGGAATTTAAAATCAATTATTGAGGATGTTTTTTCAAAAGATCAATATATAGAAAATGCTGAAATTATTCCTGAATCAGGAAAATTTGTAGAATTTGCAGTCATTCTTCAGGAGGGTATACTTATGCCAATAGATGCAAAATTTCCTTCAGGGTTATATGACAACTATCTTCAAGCCCAAAAAGAAATGAATAAAATCTCAATAAGAAACACTGAAAAAGAAATAGAAAAATTTATTAAAAATGAAGCAAAATCGATACAATCAAAATATATTCTTGAGGGCGTTACTACTGACCATGCTATCCTTTATATCCCTAGCGAAAGCTTATTTCAGTTAGTAATGTCTTTAAATATTAAGGAAAAAATATTTAAAGATAATAAAATTCTTGTTTTAGGACCAAATACTCTAGCAGCATATATAGTTAGTATACAAATGGGTTTTAGAACTCTTGCCCTTAACCAAAAAACCTCAGAAATAATTAAAGAATTTGGTCTATTTAAAAAAGAATTTGAGAAATTTAGCAATTCAACTTCTGAATTAAGAAAAAAAGCTTCGGCAATGTTAAAAGTTATAGATGAGCATGAAACTAGAGAAAAACAAATGAGTAGATCTGTTGAAAGAATGGAAAAATATAGCGATAATGAGAATTAAAATTTTTTAAAACAGCTATTTGACTTAAGAAGTACTAAGTCTTATAACCCTCATTATCATTAACTCCAGGGGATTAGTTATGAAAAGGACATTCCAACCTAGTAACATTGTCAGAAAAAGAAGGCACGGATTTCGATCGAGAATGGCTACTGCTGGAGGTCGTAAAATTTTGTCCAATCGAAGAGCTAAAGGCAGAAAAAAATTATCCGCTTAGTTTCTCAATGACAGCAACTCAAAAAGAACAAAAAAAAGATTCACAATTAAAAAAAATCGAAAAAATAACTAAACGATCTGATTATATTCGAGCGGCTAATTCAATTTTTAAAAAATCCAGCTCTTTAGTGGTTCAATTTTATAATAGAGGAGACACATCTGGCCCAAGATATGGAATAACTGCATCAAAAAAAATAGGTAATGCTATTAAAAGAAATAAAGCTAAAAGAAGAATTAGGCATCTTATAAAAAATTTGCTTCCAAAGTATGGAAAAAATGGTTACGACTATGTTTTTGTTGCTAAAGATAAAGTAATTGAAAGCCCTTGGGACTCTCTATTGCAAGAAACAGAGACTATTTTGAAAGATTTTAAATATGAATGATATGTCGCGATATTTATTTGCAATTGTCCTCGCAATGGGTGTTTTGTTTGGGTGGCAAATTCTTTTTCCTCCAGAGCAAAGTAACATTTCAAATATTGAATCTCCAGATTCAAATAATAATATTGAACTTAATTTACCTATAGAAAAACCTTTAACAATTTCTGAACCTTGTCCAGATAAAAGAGTTGTAATCTCAAATAACAAAATAGAAGGTTCAATTAATCTTTGTGGAGCTAAAATAGATGAAATTTATTTGAAGGATTTTAAGACTTCAACAAAAAACGATTCAGATTATGTAAAATTCTTCAACCCTTCTAATGACAAAAATGGATATTGGGTTGAATCTGGTTGGAAATCTCCAAAAAATATTAGATATAATTTACCAGGACCTAGTACTCTTTGGTTATTAGAAGACGGTCAAACACTAACCCCTAATAATCCTGTTACAATATCTTGGGATAATGGAGAAGGTCTTTTATTCAAACAAAAAATTTCAATTGACGGAAACTACCTCTTTACTATCGAACAAGAAATAGTAAATAACTCCCTAGGATCATTAACAGTCTTTCCTTTTCAACAATTATCAAGAAGGGAAATTCCAGAGGGCCAAGCTCTTGGTCTGCTTCATGAAGGGCCAACAGGCTGGTTTGATGAAAAATTAGAGGAAGTTGATTACGATGATATAGAAGAAAAAGATTTTAGGTCAGAGTTTAATAATGGATGGGTTGGTATAAGAGATAAATATTGGGCAACTGCTATAACTTCTTTCGATGGTGATGATAAAAGAGCAATTTTCAAAATATCACGAGACTATGACGACCTTTATTATAGGATTGGTTTTATTGGTGATCTAACCGCTGCCGCACCTGGGGAAAGTGTGATTTCGAAAAATCTAGCATTTATTGGTGCTAAAGAAGTAAATATCATTCAAAACTATTCTGATCAAAACATCTTAACGAGATTAGATTTAATAATAGATTGGGGATGGTTTTATTTCCTCGCTAAACCTTTATTTTATATTTTAGATCTCCTCTTTTCTTTTTCAGGAAATTTTGGTTTAGCAATATTGTTGCTTACAATCTTAATTAAAGTTGTCTTTTTTCCAATTGTAAATAAATCTTATGTTCAAATGGCAAAAATGAGAAAGGTTCAACCAGAAATCACTAAATTGAGAGAAACATATGGTGAAGACAGACAGAAAATGGCACTAGAAATGCAAGCTCTTTATAAAAAAGAAGAACTGAAACCATTATCAGGATGTTTGCCTGTTTTAATTCAAATACCAGTATTTTTTGCTTTATATAATGTATTGCTAGTTGCATTGGAAATGAGACATGCTCCGTTCTTTGGATGGATAAAAGACTTATCTGCCCCTGATCCAATATCTTTATTTAATGGCTTCGGACTAATAAATTGGGAGCCACCTCAGATATTAATGATAGGAGTTTTTCATATTCTATTTGGTTTAACATTCTTTCTTCAAACAAAATTGAATCCTGCCCCTCCTGATCCAATACAAAAAACATTATTCACATGGATGCCCATATTAATGGTATTCATAGCGGCTAATTTTCCTGTAGGTCTTGTAATTTATTGGGCTTGGAACGGTATTCTATCAATTCTTCAACAGATATATATAATGAAGAAACAAGGGACAGAAATTGCTCTTTTTGCAAAATCTGATCAAGATAAAGAATAATTATTAATATGATTATGGAAAAAAAAACTGGAAATATTAAGTGTTCTGGTAAATGGCTATTTGACCAAAATATAGTTTTTACTCTCGGGGTAACTCGATTAGAAGATCTTCCAACAGGATCACTACCAGAAATCGCCTTTTTTGGTAGATCAAATGTAGGCAAATCAAGTTTGCTTAATGCTATTACTAACAAAAATAAATTAGCTTACACATCAAAAAACCCTGGCAGAACTAGAGAGCTTAATTTTTTCTCAATATCTAATAATTCTAAAGCACTGATTAATATTGTGGATATGCCTGGTTACGGTTACGCAAAGGCTCCAAAAAAGGAAATAGAAAAATGGACAAAACTTTCTGATCTATACCTTAAGAGTAGAGATAATTTAAGAAGAGTTTTTTTATTAATAGATTCTAGGCGTAAAATTATGCCTATTGATAATCAAGTAATGGATGTACTAGATAATTTTGCTGTCTCTTACCAAATAATTTTAACAAAAGCTGATAAAATCTTAAAAGTTGAAAATCAAGCAAAATTAGTATTAAAAGAAGTAGAAAAAAGAAAAGCAATCTTTCCTAAAATATTGATCACATCATCGAAAAGTAAGTCTGGAGTTGATAAGATCAGACAGGAAATTGCAAATTTGTTAAATTAAGAAGATTGAATAATGAAAAAAAGTGAATCAGAAGCTAAGAATTGGTTAAGTAATGCGGATATGCTTACCCAGGCTTTACCTTATATGCAAAAATATGCTGACTCGATAGTTGTAATAAAATATGGCGGTAATGCAATGAAAGATTCGCAATCCATAAAATCCTTTTGTGAAGATGTTGCTTTACTAAAACAAAGTGGTTTAAAGCCAGTTATTGTTCATGGAGGCGGCCCCCAAATTGGCACTATGTTAGAACAATTAGGTATAGAAACAAAATTTGAATCTGGAATGCGAATAACTGACGAAAAAACCCTTGATGTTGTTGAGATGGTTTTATGTGGAGGAATAAATAAAGAAATAGCAGCAGAAATTAATCAATCAGGGTGCAAAGCTATAGGAATATCTGGAAAAGATGCTTCGATGATAATAGCAAAAAAACATGATGGTAAAATTAAAGATGAATCAAATATTGAAAAAATTGTAGATTTTGGTTTTGTTGGTATACCAAAAAAGATCAATACCGAAATTATAGAAGTATTAATCAATAATGATTTTATTCCAGTAATTGCACCATTAGGAATAAGTGAGGATGGAAAAACTTTCAATATAAATGCTGATACGGTCGCTGGAGCTATTGCTTATTCATTGAATGCTAAAAGATTGCTCATTCTTACCGATGTTCAAGGAGTCCTTAATGATGATAATGACCTCATAGAAGAAATTAGAAAGGAAGAAGCACTTACCTTGATAGAAAAAGGAGTTATTTCAGGTGGAATGATCCCAAAAGTAAACACTTGTATAAATGCATTAGAAAAAGGCGTGAGCGCATCTGTTATTGTCGATGGAAGAGTAAAGCATGCGATCTTACTAGAGTTGTTTACTCAACATGGTGCAGGAACATTAATTAGATAAGTGTTTCTTTCTGATGGAATTATTAAATATAAAGAATTGGATATTCGATCTCGATAATACTCTGTATTCTCCAGAGGAAGAAATATTCAGTCAAATCGACGAAAGAATGACAACATTTATTACTGACAAATTTAAAGTCGATGATGAAGAAGCTTTTAATATCCAAAAAAAATATTTTTTAGAGTATGGGACTACTCTATCGGGACTTATGAAAAAAAATAATATCGATCCTGATGAATTTTTAGAATTTGTTCATGATATAGATTTAAGTATTTTAGAACCTAACAAAGAATTAAATGAGATTATTTCTGGTTTACCTGGAAAAAAATTTATATTCACGAATGGTTCGAAAAAGCACGCCGAGAATGTTTTAAGAAAACTAGAAATGAATAAACTCTTTGATGATATTTTTGACATTAAAGATAGCAATTTTATACCTAAACCAAATAAAGATGCCTATGTAAATTTTATTAGAAAAATGGGAATTGATACAAAACACTCTATAATGTTTGAGGATATAGCTAGAAATCTTCAACCAGCAAAGGATCTTGGGATAATATCAGTCCTGATAAAAAGAGATATACCTTTAAGAAATAGTAAATATAAAATCAAAGAATTTGAATCATTATGGGCAAACAATGATTTTGCAGATTATATAACTGATGACCTAGTAATGTTCTTCAATAAATATTATAAAGAAACTCCTTAATGGATATAAGGAAGCTAATGAGTAATGAATTTAAAATAATAGAAGATGCTTTTATTGATATTGAAAATATTAATCTTGATTCTGATTTAGATATTATAAATGCAATAAATAATATTGTAGAGAATCTTGATAATGGCTCATTAAGAATAGCTAATTCAGAAGAAGGTAATTGGACTGTAAATGAGTTCGCTAAGAAGGCTATTCTTTTGTATTTTCGTATAAATGATATGAAATTAATTGACGGCGGTCCAAATAATTCTAATTGGTGGGATAAAATAGATTCAAAGTTTACCTCGTGGAACGAAGATAATTTTAAAAATGCTGGATTTAGGGCAGTACCGGGTTCAATTGTTAGATACGGTTCTTTCGTAGGCAAAGGTTGTGTTTTAATGCCTAGTTTTATTAATATTGGTGCTTATGTAGATGAATCAACAATGGTAGACACCTGGGCAACTATCGGTTCTTGTGCACAAATAGGAAAAAATTGTCATATTTCTGGCGGCGCAGGAATAGGTGGAGTTCTTGAGCCTTTACAAGCAAGTCCAGTTATAATTGAAGATAACTGTTTCATTGGCGCAAGGTCTGAAGTGGCCGAAGGAGTGATTGTTCGGCAAGGCTCTGTTATATCTATGGGAGTTTTTCTAACAGCCTCCACCCCAATTTATGATAGAGAAACTGGAGAAACTCTTTATGGTGAGGTTCCAGAATATTCTGTTTTAGTTCCAGGTACCATGCCATCAAAAAGTGTTTCTTCAGATGCAAATTTATCTTGTGCAGTAATAGTAAAAAAAGTTGATGAAAAAACACGATCGAAAACATCAATAAACGAATTATTAAGGGATTGATATGATCTATGATCCTTTAGAATTAACAACAGAACTCATTAGATGCCGTTCTGTAACTCCTCATAATGATGGAGCAATTGAATTACTATCAGAAAAACTTAAAAAAATAGGCTTTGACTGTGAAATTCTAGAGTTTTCTGAAGAAGGAGAAGATTCGATCAAAAATTTATGGGCAAATATAGGTAACAAATCCCCTAGATTATCTTTTGCGGGTCATACGGATGTTGTTCCTGAAGGTGATGAGAGTTTATGGGAAAGCCCTCCTTTCGAGGGAAGAAATGATGGAAATAAAATAATTGGCAGGGGTGCTTCAGATATGAAAGGATCAATAGGATCTTTTATTTCAGCTATCAGTATTTTTTTAAAGAAAAATAAAAAAAAATTTAATGGATCTATATCTTTATTAATTACCGGTGATGAGGAAGGAAAAGCAGTCAATGGTACTCAAAAATTATTAGAATGGATGAAAAATAATAATTACACCTTTGATGATTGCATCGTTGGTGAGCCAACCAATCCAAATAAACTTGGTGAAATGATTAAAATTGGTCGAAGGGGTAGTACAAATATTACCCTTGCACTTAACGGCATTGAAGGGCATGTAGCTTATCCGCAATTAGCTGATAACCCTATTCCAAAATTTATTGAAATATTAAGTGGACTGATCAAAGAACCTTTGGACGAAGGTAATGAATATTTTGATGCTTCAAATCTTGAAATCACATCGATAGATGTTGATAATTCTGCTTCAAATGTAATTCCATCGACAATCACAGCTAAATTAAATATTCGATATAATGATAATTTTACAAAGGAAAAAATCGAAAATGAAATTGAAAATCGATTAAAAAAATTTGATCATGAGTATTCAATTAATTTTGAGCATTCGGGCGATTCATTCATTACTGAACCTGGAGAATTTGTTGATAATCTTTCAAGTATTATAAAAAGGCATTGTAAAATAACTCCCAAACTATCAACAACAGGTGGTACTTCTGATGCTAGATTTATAAAAAATTATGGAAGAGTAGTTGAATTTGGTCTGGTTGGTGCTTCAATGCATAAAATCAATGAATATTCAAACAATGCGGATATAGAGAAATTAAAAGATATTTATCTTGATGTTTTGATTGATTACTTTTCTTAATAATCAACAGATTGGAAATATAATCCCTCTGGCGGAGCAATTGGACCACAATCTTTTCTATTTCTTGCATCAAGAATTTCTTTTATTTTTTTAGGTTTCCATTTTCCCTCTCCTACTAATTTAAGAGAACCTACAATTGAACGAATTTGGTTATGAAGAAATGATTTGGCCTCAAATAAAAAATAAATCCTATCATCTTCTTTTGAAATTTTTATTTTATCTAATGATCGTAAAGGTGATTTAGATTGGCAATTTACAGATCTAAATGTAGTAAAATCATGATTACCAACAAGGTGTTGAGTTGCTTTCTTCATTTGATCAATATCTAAAGGCCTACTAATTCTCCAAAAAAGACCTTTATCTATAGTTAATGGTTGCCTTCGATTTATAATTTTATATTGATAATGCCTTAATTTTGCAGAAAAACGAGCGTGGAAATCTTTACTTTTTTTTTCAACCTTTATAATAGATACAGGGTTCGGCCTTAAATAATTATTCAAAGCTTCTCTTATCTCATTTGAATTAGTTTCCTTCTTTAAATCAAAATGAGCAACCTGCCCTAAAGCGTGTACACCAGAATCAGTTCTTCCAGCGCCATAAATTTTTGCTTTTTCATTTGAAAAATCATAAATTGCTTTTTGAATATAATCTTGAACTCCTGTTGAGTCTTTTTGACTTTGCCATCCATTAAAAATGCAACCCTGATATTCAATTGTTAATTTCCACCTTTGCATTATTCAAATATTCTTTCACCAACTAAAAAATTCTTACCAAGCAAATAATCCTTTGAAGACATAACTTTCTTTCCCTCGGGTTGAACTTCATGAACAATTAAAGATTTTTTACCACACCCAACAATAAAATTATCTAATAAAACTCCAAATTCTCCACTTGAATCTCCAACACTAGCTTTAGTAATTTTTATCCTCTTACCTTCAATAGTTTTCGTCCATGCCCCAGGTAATGGACTCATTGCGTTAATTAAATTTTTGATGTCAAAAGCATTTAATTTCCAATTAATCCTTGAATCATTCTTAGATATCTTCTCCGCATAACTTACCAAAGAATCATCTTGTTCTTTAGCAATTAGATCTCCGTTTAAATGATTCACAATAACATCTCTAATAGATTTTGCGGACAGTTCTGATAGAGCGTCATGAAGATCAAGAAAATTATCTTTTTCCCCTATGTCTGTTTCATAGGAGGTTAATACTGGTCCAGTGTCTAGCTCTTTTTCCATCAACATATATGATATACCTGTTCTTTTGTTACCTGCCATTATTGCTCTTTGGATTGGGGCTGCACCACGCCACTGAGGTAACAACGAGGCATGAATATTAATACAACCAAATTTGGGTAATTTTAAAATGGATTCAGGTAAAATTAGTCCATATGCTACAACAATTATAACATCTAGCTCCAATGTAGAAAGATATGTTACTTCTTCTTCGTCCAACCTCAAAGGGGTCCTAATTGTTAAATTATTTTCTAAAGAAACATCATAAATTGGAGAATTTTTACTTTTCATCCCCCTACCCGCCGGCTTTGCTGGTTGCGTGAAGACACATGAAATATTAAAATTATCATTAATTAGACTTTTCAGAATAGGCACAGAAAAGTTAGGGGTTCCCATAAAGGCAACTTTTATCGAACTTATTGAATCATTTTTGTTCATTGTAACGGGATAAACGGTCTTCTTTAGTTGGATTCTTTTGAAATTTTATTGATTTTTTTATTGATAAATCTCTTTTTAATCTAGAAAGATGGTCTACAAAAACTATTCCTTCAAGATGGTCCATCTCATGCTGAATTACTGTAGCCAATAATCCTTTGCACTCTTTTTTTTCTTCTTCACCATTTCTATTAAGAAATTTAACAATACATTGATTAGGCCGTTCTATCTCCTCCCATATACCCGGAACAGACAAACATCCTTCTTCAAAAGAGCTTAGTTCCTTAGAAGGCTTCAAGATTTCTGGATTGATAAAAAATTGAGGATCTTTTTTACTTTCAGCTTCTTTTTCCATAGTTGAAATATCTATTACAAGCATTCTTAACGGGATCCCGATCTGAATAGCTGCTAACCCAATTCCGGGTGCATCATACATAGTTTCCAACATATCATCCAAAATTGATCTGATTTCGTCATTTACCTCTTCTACAGGTTGAGAAACCTTTTTTAAAATCGAATTAGGAACTTTGATTATTTCTCTTAAAGCCATACTATTTGATAAACTGCCTTAAAAAAGATCGCAATAAGAATATTTATTAGAATGGTTGTCTAGATTCTATGGCCTCCAAAAGGGTGCCATCATCCATATAATCAAGTTCGCCGCCAACAGGAACACCCCTGGCAAGTCGAGAGACTTTGATTTCAATATCAGATAATTGATCAGTAATATAATACGCTGTAGTTTGTCCATCAATAGTGGCATTCATTGCAAGAATTACCTCCTTAGTATCTAATTTTTTCGCTCTTTCAATTAGACTGGCAATACCTATATTTTCAGGGCTTACTCCATCAATTGCTGATAAAGTTCCCCCCAATACATGATAGAGGCCTTTATGAACAGATGCTCTCTCCAAAGCCCATAAATCTGCAACTTCTTCGATAACTACTATGATTGAAGTATCTCTTTTTTTATCTTCACAAATATTACAAGGAGTTACTGTATCAAGGTTACCACAGATTGAGCACTGAATAATTGAATTAGCTGTATCAATGAGTGATTTAGCTAAAGGTCGCATTAAAGAGTCTGGCTTTTTTAACATAGTCAAGGCTAGCCTTCTTGCTGAACGAGGTCCAATACCTGGTAGCCTAGCTAATAATTCAATTAAATTTTCTATTTCACTCTGACTCATTTCTATTATCCAACTTACTTATAGATGTAATTTCAGAATCTGGAAAAGCTTCCATAACTTTTTTTATTTCTTCAGTTTTACTAACTTCATCAACAATATTATTTTGAATATTATTATGTTTTTCTAAAATTGTGTCTTCACCTTTTTTTGAAGAAACATTAATCACCCATCTTTGATCCGTCCAATCGTAAAGCTTAGCAATTAATTCTTTTATAATTTCTTCATTGCCTTTAGGAACATTAATATCTATATGACCATTTTCAAAACTCACTAATCGAACATCTTCTTGTAAGAATTTTTTTAAAATTAAGAATTTATATTTCCCGGCTAAATCTATTATATCCTCAAAAGATCCAATATGATCAAAACTATAATTTTTTGTGCCTTTACCGATATTCTTTTTATTAGGTTTAATATTAATCTTTATTTTTTTTTTTTTATTTTCTTCTGATTCTTCTATTGAATCTATAATTTCAGCGGGTGTTGGTAATTCTGAAACATAAGCCATTCTAATAACAACCATTTCAAGGGCCGCAAAAGCATTGAATGAATTTTTAATTTCTTCGTCAGCCTTTAAGATCATTTGCCAAAACCTTGATAATTTTCTTACATCAAGATCTTCTAGTAATTCTGTTAATTTTGAAAAATTCTCAGGTCCCAGAAATAGGTTGTCATTTTTCGATTTTGATACCTTTAATAAAGTTAATTCATGAACAATATCACCTAAACTAGAAATAATCTTTATAGGTTCAGCTCCGAGTTCTATCTGTTCCTTAATTCCCTTTAAGGCACTTTCAATATTTCCTAAAGAAATTGATTTGAATAATTCAATTATTCGAGCATGATCTGAAAGCCCTAGCATTTCCCTTATAGAATTTTCATCTAAATTCTTTTCACTTTGAGCAAGTGTAATAGTTTGGTCTAGAATTGATAGACCATCCCTTGCAGAACCTGCAGCAGCCCTACCTATAATTGATAAAATATTATCAGGGATATCGGCTTTCTCGTTTTGACAAACATCTTTTAGTAATTTTAACATGTTCATCTCATCAAGTTGCCTTAGATCAAATTTTTGACATCGAGATAATATAGTAAGAGGTACCTTATGGACCTCTGTGGTCGCAAAAATAAATTTTACATGTGGGGGAGGTTCTTCGAGAGTCTTCAATAATCCATTAAAAGCAGACTTCGAAAGCATATGAACCTCATCTATAATGTAAATCTTAAAGCGAGCTGATGTTGTAGAATAACTAACTGAGTCAATTATTTCCCTAATATCAGCAATACCAGTTCTTGATGCCGCATCCATTTCTAGGACATCTATATGACGCGATTCCATTATATCTGCACAATGGTATCCATAAGTAGATATATCTAAAGTTGGTTCATCAATATCATCTGAGCTATAATTTAGAGCACGTGCAAGAAGCCTTGCCGTGGTGGTCTTTCCAATTCCACGAACCCCGGTAAGCATATAGGCATGAGCTAATCTACCTGAGGCAAAAGCATTTCTTAATATTTGCACCATGGTTTCTTGGCCTAATAAATCAGAGAATTTTTGTGGTCTATATTTTCTTGCCAATACTCTGTAATTTTTTAAATTGCTTTTGTTATCACTTCTTTCTAAAAAGCTATCTTGATTTTCATCATCAATGGTTTGTGAAGATTCTTCAGCCTTTAAATTATTTTCTTGTGGATGCTCCAAAATTTCCTCTTAAGAAATCAAATATTAATAATATAATGAGTCTTTAATCAACAGCTAAAGTAAATTCATAGAAACTGTTTATTAGACTAATATTTATTAGTACCATATTATATAATCTATAAAGTTATGAAAGTTTATCCTAATATATTCTCTAATAATCCAGTCGATAGAGTTTCTGATTTACGCTCTGATCCAGAATGGATTAAAAAAAGATTAAATAGCGACAAAACGATGATAGCTCTTTTCTGGCGAGGAAAAGCCTTCGTATCGACAGTAAGAAATCTTATTTCAGGACACGCGGATACAAATCAATTAAGCCCTGCTTGGTTTCCTTTAGATTTCTTTAGAAATCAGCTAACCGATCAAGACAATTTAATTTTTTTAGGTTTGATTGGCGAGTTGTCGTTCTTCGCTGTTGATTTATCTAGATTATCTAACCCAGAAGATAATTTAGGACTAAATGAACTTGGAAATTTCGAAGATTTGATGGTACTTGCACCACAAGCTATTGATCCAGGTGAACTTGCTATGATTGGCCAAGCTAAAGCTATTTTTGAATGGAATAATAGCCATCAATTCTGCTCAAGATGTGGAGCAGAAAGCGTTATGGTTGAAGCTGGTTATAAAAGAATATGTCATGAATGTAATTCTGAACATTTTCCAAGAACAGATCCCGTGGTTATTATGCTAGCAACATATAAAGATACTGCTTTTCTGGGTCGTCAAAGGAGATTTCCACCTGGCATGTATTCAGCTTTAGCAGGATTTATAGAGCCCGGCGAATCTATTGAAGAAGCGGTAGCTAGAGAATTAAAGGAAGAAGCCGGAATAGAAATAACAAAAGCGGAATATCACTCGAGTCAACCTTGGGCATTTCCAAATTCACTTATGATAGGTTATATTGCTGAATCAAATTCGGAAAATTTTAAACTTGACGAAGTTGAGCTTGATGAAGGTCGGTGGTTTACAAGAGATGAGCTTAAAGAGACAATTAATGGCAATAACAAAAATGGTTTCTTCGTTCCACCGCCAATGGCTATTGCTCATCATTTGATTAAAGCTTTTGTAGAGAACAAAAAATGAAATTAAGAAAAGTTATAATCCTTGCATTTCTACTTCTTTTTTATGCTGAAACAGTAAATGCGAAAATATTTATTAGCCCAGGACCTTCTGCCTATGATCAGATACAAGAGGCTTTAATCTTGGCTAAGCCATTTGATGAAATACATCTTAATGAAGGAGTTTACGATCTTGAAGATGGACTTTCACTTGATGTTGATAATGTGACTTTATCAGGCGATGGGATAAATAAAACTGTTTTATCTTTTAAGAATCAAAAATCAGGCGCAGAGGGATTATTAGTTACTAGTAGCGGTGTTACACTTAGAGATTTTGCAGTTGAGGATACAATTGGGGATGCCATTGTAGTTAAAAAGGCGAAAGGAATAAGGTTTTTAAGAGTAAGGGCAGAATGGACAGGGGGTCCAAAATCAACAAACGGGGCTTATGGTTTATATCCTGTGGAAAGTCAAGATGTCCTAATAGATAGTTGTATTGCTATTGGTGCATCTGACGCCGGTATATATGTTGGGCAATCAGAAAGAATAAAGGTAATTAATAGCGAAGCAAAATTTAATGTTGCAGGAATTGAAATTGAAAATAGTTACTTTGCAGAAGTTATTGGCAATATTGCACATCATAATACTGGTGGCATACTCGTCTTTGATTTACCAAATCTACCTCAGCAAGGAGGACATGATATTTTGGTAAAAAACAATACAGTTGTGAATAATGATACACCAAATTTTGCACCAGAAGGTAACATAGTTGGCAAAACACCTAATGGAACAGGAATAATGATTATGGCAAATGAGAATGTCATAATTGAAGAAAATATCATTTCGGGAAACGCAACAGCGGGTATATTAGTTGTCAGTTATTTAGAAGAATATGAAGATGATAACTACAATCCATTACCTAATAGAATTTACATAAAAGATAACTCCTTAAATAATAATGGATTCGATGTTGATAATGAAAGAGCAGAACCAATAGCATTATTAACTGAAGATAAAGCTCCTGAAATTATCTGGGATGGGGTAACAAATATCGTTGAGTGGTTAGGCTTAAAGAAACAAAGAAGACTTGTGTTAGGACCAAACAAAACAAAAAATGGTTCCACAGATATGATTAACCTAAATTTAATGACTTATGCAATATTACCTTGGCTTCATAAAACCAAGAAAAATTACAATGAATATATTGGTGAAGAAATTTCTCTAACTAAAGTCAAATTTATAACTTCATGGCCAGAAAACTAAAAAACCTTTTCCTTTTTCTTACAATTACTTTATTTGGTTTTTCTTATTTATTAGCCGAACCTTATAAATCCCTTTCAGATTATAATTTTTTTACTGATCTCAAAAATCAAATACCTTCAAATAATACAATTCCATATAAAATTGCTAACCCATTATTTTCAGATTATTCTTATAAGTTTCGCTTTATTAACTTTCCTAATGAACAACCAGCAAAATATTCTTATGAAGACACATTTTATTTCCCAGCAGGAGTAACAATAATCAAAACATTTGCTTACCCTATTGATGAAAGAAATTTAGAATATGGTTTTCATTTATTAGAAACAAGGCTTTTGATTAAAAATGAAAATGGATGGCTTCCACTAAGTTACATATGGAATAAGGATCAAACTGATGCATATTTAAAATACACAGGACAAACATTTAATTTGAGTTGGATAAACAAAAAAGGAAAGGAAAGGAATGTAAGATACAGAGCACCTAATGTAAATCAATGCAAAACATGTCATGAAATTAATAAAAAGATAATGCCAATAGGACCTAAAGGTCGTAATATGAATATAAATTTCCTTTATTCTTCTGGAGAAGAAAACCAAATCAATTACTGGAAAAATCTAGGATATCTTTCTGACATACCTAAAAAACTTAAACCTAACCCAGCAATATGGAATAATAATGATTACTTTATTGATGCTAGAGCTAGATCATATTTAGATGCAAATTGCGCCCATTGTCATAGAAGGGGTGGTTCAGCAAGTAGCTCTGGATTTTATCTTGATTTACTAGAAAAAGATTCAGTAACACTTGGCATATTCAAAACACCTGTTGCAGCTGGAAGAGGTAGTGGCGGACTCAAATATATTATTGACCCAGGTAATGCCAGTGAATCAATCCTTTTATATAGAATGTTATCTACAGACCCAGGAGTTATGATGCCTGAATTAAGTAGAAACCTAAAACACGACGAAGCAATTCCAATTATAAAAAACTGGATTGATCAATTAGAATAAACAACCACCCTTATCCGTTTGTTTCTCCATGGGAAGAAATATCAAGCCCTTCAACTTCAGAAGATTCATCAACCCTAAGACCAACAGTAAATTTAACGATGTAAGTTATAATAACTGTGGCTATTACAGAAAGAGCAAGAACAGCTAACATTCCCTTTACTTGAACAGCTAACTGGGATGCAGCATTCATACCTTCAGCATATCCTGCACCACCAATATTAGCATCTACTAAAAATGCTACCAAGATTATACCTAGAACACCACCCACACCATGAACAGCAAAAACATCAAGAGAATCATCTATTTTTAAAGTGTTTTTTACGATATTAACAAAGAAATAACATATGAATCCTGCTGACGCTCCAATAATCAAAGCTCCAATTGGCCCAACAGATCCAGAAGCTGGTGTTATGGAAGCTAATCCAGCAATTGTTCCAGTCACAAGTCCTATTAATGTTGGTTTTCCAAATTTTGACCAATCCATTAACATCCATACCAATGAAGCTGTTGCTGCAGAAATATGTGTAACTACCATTGCCATGCCAGCATTTCCATCAGCAGCTAGTGCACTACCTGCGTTAAAACCAAACCATCCAACCCACAACATAGATGCCCCAATCATTACCATTGCAGGATTATGTGGGGGATCAACTTGTAAAGGAAAATTAGAACGAGGGCCTAACATAGCTGCTAATACTAAAGCCGACGATCCTGCAGTTAAGTGGACAACAAGACCTCCTGCAAAATCTAAAAGCCCTGCTTGAAATAACCATCCATTTCCAGACCATATCCAATGGGTAACTGGTGCATAAACAACAAGCAACCACAGAGCACTAAAAAGTAAAACAGCGGAAAATTTAATTCTTTCTACATAAGCACCAACGATAAGTGCAGGCGTAATTACTGCAAAAGTCATTTGAAAGGCAAAAAATACTGTTTCAGGTATATCTCCGGATAAGACATCCCTTCCAACACCTAAAAGTAATACCTTAGAAGTATCACCTATCCATTGATTGCCATCTCCAAAAGCTAAACTATAACCAAGCACAAGCCAGAGAACTGACATTAAACAAGCAATTGTAATACATTGCATTAAAACGGATAACACATTTTTAGAACGTACTAATCCACCATAAAATAAAGCAAGACCCGGCAATGTCATAAACAATACCAATGCTGTTGATGTCAAAATCCAAGCAGTATTTCCACTATCCATAATTATTCCCTCCAATAATAAAAATTAAATTTTATGAGTTAAAATTCCAAAAATATTTAATCACAATTAAAAGAAATAATGTATATTTATTATTAATCTCAGTTCACACATATTACACATATATGACTTAATGATTCTGGTTTGAATTAGTTCCTTGATGAAGGATATACACCTAATATCTTAATTTCTTCAGAATAGTATTTTAATTCGTCTAAAGCATTTCTAATAGAATCTGATTCCGCATGGCCCTCTAAGTCGGTATAAAATTGAGTTGATTGAAAACTACCATCTATTTGATAACTTTCAAGTTTAAGCATATTAACCCCATTAGTCGCAAAACCACCTAAAGCCTTATATAAAGCTGATGGAACATTTTTTACTTTAAAAACTAAAGTAGTAATATAGTTATCTTTATTACTATCGGGCATAACTTTATCTTTGCTTAATATTAAAAACCTTGTGGTATTATGCCCTTCATCCTCCATGTCTTTTTTCAATATTTTTAAACCATAGATTTCTGCTGCTAATGGTGAGGCAATTGCAGCAATCGAACTATCCTTCAGTTCTGAAACTTCTCTTGCAGAACCAGCTGTATCGGCACTGACAATTGGCTCTAAACCTAATTCGGTTATCGATTTCCTACATTGACTTAATGCCATTTCATGACTTTTGACGCTTTTAATATCTTTAATTGATGAATCTTTTAATGACATAAGACAATGATGAACCTTTAAGAAACTTTCTCCAATTATATAAACATCGGAAGTAGGCATTAATCTGTGAATATCAGAAACTCTGCCTGCAATAGAATTCTCTATTGGTATCATGGCTAAATCAACTTCATTATTTTTTAATGAATTGAAAACTTCGTCAAATGTCTTGAGTGCAACAGGTTCAGAATTTTTATCGTACAATTTACATGCAATGTGAGAATTTGCTCCTGGTTCGCCCTGATATGCAATTTTGATTTCCATTCTTATCTAATAACCTCTCTTGCTATTTTAAGATCCTCTTCAGTATCAACACTGACTGGTAATTTGCTAACGATATCCATCACAATTGTCATTCCATTTTCAAGTGCACGCATTTGTTCTAATTTTCTTTTTAATTCTTCTTTAGATTGTTCCAATTCAACAAATCTCTTAAGAGATTCCCTTTTATAACCATATATTCCTATGTGATGATACAAATATTTGTTTTTATCTCTATCAAATTTGCGATTAAAATCTTCAACTTGGTTACTCTTATTTATATCTTTAACATATGCCTTAACAATATTAGGGTTACCAAAATCTACTTCAGAAATAATTTCAGCCCCTAAAGTTGATATGTCGGCGTCATTATTTTCCAAAAGATTAATAATTTTTGAAAGTGCCTTTTTGTCAATGTCAGGAAGGTCGCCCTGTAAATTAACGATATTTTGATAGCCTTTATTGGGATCATAAATATTCACTGCCTCATATATTCTATCTGAACCAGAAGGGTGGCTTGGGTCCGTTAAAATTGCCTCACCCCCCGCATTTTCAATTACCTTTTTTATTTCTATATTACCTGTAGCAACAATAACATCTGCAATATCTGCTTCTACCGCTCTTTTATAAACATGAACAATCATTGGAAAACCATTAATGTCAGCTAAGGGTTTTCCAGGAAGTCTAGTTGATTCTAATCTTGATGGTATAATTATTAAATTTTTCATATTGCTATTCTTTTGATTTAAACTTATTAAGTACTTTATTAAATTTGTCTAATTTATTTATCTACAAATAAAACGAATATTGATATAGAACACAAGAAATGAATTTAAATGCAAATATAATAATCAAAGGATTCTTTGCTGTACTTTTAACATTATTAATCGTTTCTGGAATTATTAGGACAGGAAATAAATTATTCTTTGTTGAATCTATTGACCCGCCAACCTCAGAAGAATTACTAGCAAATGTAGACTTTATTGATGAGAGTTATTTTTCAATAGAATCTAAACCAAATAGTCAAAGGAATCTTAATCACACTGTTCTTGGAAGAGAAGACCTTAAGAAAAAAATAAGAAAACAGGAAAGATTTGTAAAACATTTTAAAGATGTTGTGAGTGCCAATGAATTAGATAATAAGATTATTGAAACAGAAAATAATTTAAACTTTTTATTAAGTGGAAAATCTCACAGGATATTGAATAGAGATAATATTGATAAAAAAATTATAATAATTGAAAAGAAGCTTAATCTTTTAAGAACAATACGATCTTCATATGGTGATCAAGGAATTTCTGAAATAGCTGAAGCTAATATTGAAACAGCAGTTAAAAAACCCGTAAAAGAAAAACCCAAATTATCATTTGAAGAATTACTTGCTAGCGCATCAATTGAAGCAGGAAAAAAAGTTTCCTCAAAATGTTCAGCTTGTCATGGTTTCAATGCAGGTGGAAATAATAGAATTGGGCCTAATCTATGGAGTATCTTAGGCAAAGGTAAGGCTAAAATTACGGGTTTTAAATATTCTAACGCCCTTAAAACTTTAGGAGGCAATTGGTCAATAGACGAAATGAATCTGTGGCTGAAGAGTCCAAAAAAATTCGCTCCAGGTAACTCTATGGCCTTTGTCGGACTAAGAAAAGATAAGGATAGAGCCAATTTGATTGCTTATTTAAATTCAATGTCAGAAAATCCAATTTCATTATCTGATTCAAAATAATTTAAATTATACTTATTTTAATTAATTAATTGTTCTAATATATCTAATCTGGCAATTAGGGGAATCAATTATGGACAAAATTGCATCAAAATCTGAAGCATTCTTTGGGGCAGACACTGTAAAAGCTGATGAGCCAAAACTTGGTAACAAACCAATACTTGGCAACAGATATACATCAAAAGAATTTATGGATTTGGAATGGGAAAAGATGTTCGCCAAAGTATGGCAAGTTGCAGGTCTTGAGCAGCAACTTGAAAATCCCGGTGATTTTTTTACATTTAATTTTGGAAGAGAATCTATTTTATGCGCTAAAGGTCAGGATTCAAAAATCCGATGTTTTTATAATGTATGTCAACACAGAGGTAATCAATTAGTCCAAGTTGAAGATGGTAATTTAGATGGTTTCTCTTGTGCCTACCATGCATGGAAGTTTGGGCTTGATGGAACGCTTGAATATGTGCCTGATGAAGAAGACTTTCCTCAAGGTTCACCATGCGGAAAAAGAAATTTAGTCGAAATCAAAACAGAAATATGGGCTGGTTTCATATTCTTTAATTTAGATCCAGATTCAAAATCATTGAAAGAGTATTTGCATCCTGTGATGGATCAACTTGAAAATTACCCAATCTCAGAAATGATAAGAACTCACTGGGTTACTGTAGAAGGTGACTGGAATTGGAAATGTGTTCAAGACAATTTTAATGAGTCATATCATACTCCTTATGTTCACCCAGCTTTAAAATACTTTTCAGATGAAAAATATTATTCTTGTCAATTTGATATGTACAAAAGCATGCATGCCAGAATGCTTATGCCTGGATTCATTCCTAGTAAAAGTGTCTATGATGAGGAAAAGAAAGTATTAGAAGCCATTGCGCCTGCAATTGAATATTGGGATATGGATGCAAATGACTATAAAGGTAGGCTATTAGATATTAGAGAAGATCTTCAGAAACAAAAAAGAAAGTTAGATAAAGAAAAAGGCTACGATTTTAGTAAATTTTCAGATACCCAGCTTACTGATCATCATCATTATACAATTTTTCCAAATATGTCTTTCAGTGTAAAACCAGATGGAATGCAATGGTTAAGGGGAACGCCTCATCCGACAGATCCCACTAAATGTTATTTTGATTATTGGTATCTTACATTATTTCCAAAAGGGGTTGATAAGTACTATTCTCATATGTTGAAAAAGGAAACATCAATAACTACTAAAATTCCTCATATTCAAGGACATCATACAGAAGTAGATGTAGGCGACGGAATTTCTGAAGATGTGGCTATCTGGACAAGCCAACAAAAAGGTTTGAGTTCACGTGGCTACATTGGCGATTATATGCCGTCTCAAGAAAATAGAATTAGGTTCTTTCATGAAAATATAGATAAATACCTATTTGGAGATAAATAATAATAAATTAAAAGGTTAAATTATGGATGAACGATTAAAATTAGCAGCTGATAAAATAGAAATTGCTGATGTAGTTTATAAATATTGTCGTGCAATCGATAGAATGGATAGAGAACTTTTAGAATCTGTATTTCACGAAGACTCTGTGCATCATCATGGGGAATATGAAGGACCATCTTCTGATTTTTGTAATTTTGCATTTGATATTCTTTCTGAAATGGAATTCACGCAACATTTAGTGGGAAATCTTCTTATTGAAGTAAATGGTGATACAGCATGGTCTGAGGCTTATTGGACGGCCTTTCATAGAATAGCAAAAGGCAAAGAATCGGACATGGGTTTTCTAGCTGAACATGACTCATCAATTGATGAAGATGTTTTTGTTAGTGGTAGATATATAGACCGTTTTGAAAGAAGAAACGGTGAATGGAAAATTGCTAAACGCCAAGGTGTTCATGATTGGGTAAGGTTTGAGCCTGCTAATGAAAAAGGCCAACTAGAAGCAGCAGGACCCACCGCAAGTAGAAACCGCCAAGATCCGGCATATCAAAGATAGAAAAATTAGCTAACGCTTATCAAATGATATAAAAAATTCCTTCATAGGCATAAAAAACATACTAAAATTGTGAACAGGTTCTTGGAGAGGTTTAGCAAGTTTAATGTTTTTCATTCTTTTGATTAGAAATTTAAAAGAACGAATCATTTCTTGTCTACCTAATAAAGCACCCGGACAATGATGTGCGCCTGAACCAAAAGCTACATGAGCACCAACACCTTCTCTATCTAATTGAAACTGATGTGGACATGAAAACTTACTTTCATCTCTATTCGCTGGTCCGTATCCCATCATGACCATAGAATCCTTTGGTATTGTTGTTCCTGATACTTCTACATCTTTTTGTGTCCTTCTTAAAAGGAATTGAACTGGGCTTTCCCACCTAAGAACCTCCTCAATAAAAGGTTTTAGAAGTGTATCATCTTCATAAATTTTTTCTGCAATATCAGGAAATCTTATAAGCGCCCACATACCATGGTTAATAGCGCTTTGAGTTGTTTCATAACCGCCAGTAATTAATTGATGCATTAAATTTTGAAGTTCATGCATAGATAAAGGTTCTTCATCATCACCATGTGCATGAACCATTGCCGACATCAAATCTTCTTTTGGATTTTCTCTTCTATCTTCAAATACATCAGCCAAAAAAAGTTGGGCTTCAAGCTCAATCTTCGCATTCGCAGTTACTTCCTCTTCTGTCGCGATAGGTGCTCTACTTGCACCTAACATTGAGTCAGCCCATTTTTTAAAAGTAGCAACATTATCTCTCGATAAACCAAGTTGTTCGGCTATTATAATGCCTGGCATACGCATAGCAAATTCATCATTGAAGTCACAACTTCCATTTTCAATAAAATTGTCGATTAGCTCGTTAACAACTTCATCAAGGTGAGGCAATAATTCATCTACTCTTTTCTTAGTAAATACTCTATCAACGAGTTTTCTATACCTTCTATGAACAGGGGGATCAGTTCTTTGTAGGGTCTGAACATGTTCCCAACCTCCTCCATCAACAAGAATATTTTGATGTAACGATGAAAATTCACCCCGGGTCGCTACACTGACATCATTTGAAAATGTTTCAAAATCTTTAAGAGCCATCCTAATATCATCATATTTTGTAAGCATATAAATTCCAACCTCAGGAATTTTATATACGGGTTGCTCTTTATGAAGCATTTCGTAAAACTCAAAAGGATCGCTATTAATAAGCGGATCTAAAAAACTGTATTTTTCAATATTACTTTCAGACATTTCATAAACCTATTATTAGATATTATCCCAATCATGATTTTTAATCCAGTCTTCAAAATAAGTTGGGGTTATAGAAAATTTATCATACAAATCATCCATTTGAATTGCTAAAGGTGAAGGATCTTGTTCATTATACCATCTATAAAAAGCAGCCATCCCGCCATAGATGGATGGTTTTTCATATTCTTCAGACCCAGTGACTAACTTACTCATTTGTCTTGCAAAACTATTTGGCTCTAAACTCTGAAAAGTTATTTCTCTTCCAAGTGCTTTAGTGAATTTCTCAGCAACCTCAGAACCCAATAATATTTCAGGCCCGCCAACAGTAATTTTGTCAGCTTTAACATCTTTATTTGATAAGGCAGCAACCATAAAAGCTGCAACATCTTCAAGACAAATCCAAGAAATCTTAAGGGTTTCGCTGCATGGATAAGCGAAGATATCACTATTTACTATTGATGGTTTTGCCCAGAATCTTGATAAATTATCCATAAAAACTACCGATCTAATCACAACAAAATCCATACCGCTTTCTTCCATAGATTTCTCTATTTCTCTTCTTCCATCATGAGCCTCGAGCCCATTATCATTGGGTGCAACATAACAACTTGTATTAAACACAATTTTCTTAACGCCCATTTCTTTTCCGGCATTAGTTATGTTTTCTCCCCATTGTTTTGCAATTGCCCTATCAAAAACAAAAGGTAAATTCATAGCTATACAATCAACATCCTTAGATGCATCTTTGAGAGTATTAACATCAAAAAGGTCTGCCTTTACACTCTCTACATCTCCTTCAATTTCACTATTGTATTTTTCTGGATATCTTGAAGCAGCTCTAATCTTGTACCCTTTTTTAATTAATGCATTAACGAGTGGAACCCCTTGATCGCCACTTGCACCATAAACCAAAACTTTTTCCATAATTACTCCTTTTCAGCAAAATTATTTCCTGCGGCATGACAACCAGCAAGATAACCATAAGTCAATGCCGGGCCCAAGGTACCCCCTGCTCCCGCGTAAACCGAACCCGTACTACCTGCCATAGCATTTCCCACAGTATACAAACCGTCAATAATTTCTCCTGAAGCAGATATTACTCGACCAAATTTATCAGTTCTTGCTCCGCCATTAGTCCCCAAAGCCCCAATATCTAATTTAACCGCATAAAAAGGTGGTTTATCTATTTTTCCTAAAGTCGTGTAGACGCCTGATTGGGTTCTATCTCCATAAAAAGAATCATAATCACTTTTACCTCTTCCAAATTCAATGTCTTCACCGCTATCAACATAACTGTTAAAAACTTTGATTGTATTTTTTAAAGATTTGGAATCTATTTCTAGTTTCTCAGACAATTCATCTATATTTTTAGAACTAATAAACCATTCTGGATCATCAGATTCAGGCATAATATTAGAAAAAGGATATTTTTCTCTATAATTTGAATCAAAAATCAACCATGCTGGCAAATTTGGATATCCATATTCATTGGGGTCAAAAAAATGAAAAGCACCTGCCATTGCAGAATAATTAGTTGCTTCATTACAAAATCTATTACCTGATCGATTCACCATAATTGTATGAGGTAAAGTTCTTTCAATTAAAATTGGAGCTGATCTTTGTCCCCCTTCTGGCCATTGATCACCTGGTATTGAAAGAACAGGCGACCACCAAGCACTTGTCATATTACCTAAAGAAGCGCCTACTTCTTGAGTCAATTTTAATCCATCACCATCATTACCTGGAGGTGAAGCAGGAGCATTTAGTGGTCCTCTAAGGAAATTATTTACTAAATCCTCATTCCATTCAAAGCCTCCAGTGGCAATAATGACACCTCTATTTGCATAAATTTTAAAAGATTCACCATTGTTATCAATTTCAATACCGATGATTCTATTTCCATCTTTTATCAATTTTTTTGTATTCATTCCTAGATGGGGTTCAATGCCTCTATCGAGACAGCCTTTGAGAAGAGCCCCAACTAATGCCTGACCCATTCCTCTTGAGTCATTTGAAATTCTTTCTCCCATGATAGAATCTTCTACTACACCTGTTCCTCCACCAAGAGGTGTTTCTCCTAAAGTCATAGGAATTGGCATTCCGTTGCATCTAACTTTTTCTGCCCAACTTCCAAGCCTACTAAAATCAAATAGATTGTTATCTAAAGCTCTCCCTCCTCCCTCTAAAGCACCGGGTCTATCAAGATAATAATCGGGATAGCCATCTAATATATAAAAACTTGCCTCAGTTTTTTCTTCTATAAAATCAATTGCTGTTGCACAATTATCTATAAAAGATTCAAGCAGAATTGGGTCGATATCATTGTTGGATAAAGACATGAAGTAATCTATGGCCTTTTGTCTGTCATCAGCTATATCTTTTTCTTTCATATAACTATTCATGGGAGCCCAAATAATTCCTCCAGAAACTCCTGCTGTACCTCCAATAAGATTCTGCTTCTCAAAAAGTCCTACCGATGAACCATTTTCATGAACTGCTAGAGCAGCAACCATACCGCTTGCACCTGCACCAAGCACTATAACATCATATTCTTTTTGCATTTTACCTCAATGTAGTTGGACTCTAATAAAAGATTTTTAATATATCTAGATAAAAAAGGTGGTTGTAACCTTAAAAATATTGAAATTTCATAATCTATAGTGTTTCAATATTAAATGTATCGGGGGAGTTATGGATTTAGGTATTAAAGGTAGAAAAGCTATTATCAATGGTGGTAGTGCAGGAATGGGAAAAGGCAGCGCTTTTGCTCTTGCTAAAGAAGGTGTTGATCTATTTATTTCTGCTCGTGGAGAAGATAGATTATTACAAACTTGTGAAGAAATTAGAAAGGCTACTAATGTTAAAGTAGTGCCTATAGTTGCTGATCACAGCTCAGACGAAGGAAGAGAGAAAATTACATCTTCTTGTCCTGATCCTGATATTTTAGTTGGAACATGTACCCCACCACCTTTTACTTACAGCTATGAAAAGGTTAGCACTGATGAATGGAGGAAAACTTTGGATGTTGCTCTTCTTAGTCCGGTAGAATTTATGAAAGCAATAATTCCTGGCATGGTAGAAAGAAAATGGGGGCGTATTGTTAATATTGGTACTGGTGCGGCTAAAACGCCAACTGAAGTAAGAATTTTATCAGGTCCTCCAAGGGCGGCATTAGTAAATTATTCAGTAGCGGTTTCAAAAAAAGTTGCAAAACATAATGTTGTGATAAACAATATATTACCAGGAATGCATCATACTGCCAGCATTAAAGAAAGATATAATAAGTTAGCAGAGGAAAATGGGACATCATATGATGAAGAAATTGCAAATTTTGTTGAAAATTGGAAGATTCCAGCAAAAAAATTTGGATCTTCTGATGATTTAGGTGCTTTTGTTGCAATGTTTTGTAGTCAACAAGCCTCTTATGTTATAGGACAAAGTCTTGTTATAGATGGCGGAATTGGAAATACTACTTTTTAATTTAATAAAGAGAAAGATAAAAGAATTTGGGTATTTAGATGAATGTAGTTGATTTAGATTGGTATAAGAAAGACAGCCCTTCTTGGGATAATCCTGATCTTAAAGGATTGGATGTCGATGGTGCACGTTATTATTCTAAAGAATTTATGGAAAAGGAATGGGCCCATATGTGGCCAAAAGTTTGGTTGCTTTTAGGAAGAGAAGACCAAATTCCTGAATCAGGTGATTACCAAATGGAAGAATTTGGAAGGGAAAGTTTCCTAATGATACGCCAAGATAATAATAAAATAAAAACTTTTTATAATGTTTGCCAACACAGAGGAGCAAGATTGACATTTAATGATCTTGGATCAACAGAAACTTTCAAATGTCCTTATCATGGCTGGCAGTGGAGAATAGATGGTGAACTCATTGAAGCACAAGACTCCGAAGATTTTCCTGAAGGAAATCCATGTGGAAAACTTAAACTAAAAGAAGTTAAAACAGAAACATTTGCTGGTTTTATTTGGATTAATATGCACGAAGAAGCGTCTTCATTAAAAGAGTGGCTAGGCCCAGTATGGCAAGATTGGGAATCTTACGAAATTCATAAATGGAAAAGATATATTGCACAAACCGTAAATGTACCTTGTAATTGGAAAATAATTCTTGATAATTTTAATGAGTCTTATCATCTCCCAACAGTACATGCCCCTGAACGAGCTGTTACAAAAAGAAGAATGCCTAGTGGCGTTGATACTAGCTATAAAAATACTCAATTTGACTTATCAAAAGAAGGACATAACAGAATGATTATGAGGGCCGGATATGGATCTATGCAAAAAGATGGGAAAATAGAAGATCCTCTATATTCAGTCATGAAGGAATGGGAAATTAACCCCGATGATTTCTCTGGTAAAGGACTAGAAACAAGGGAAGCCATACAAAACGCTAAAAGGGAAATTGGCCCAAAAAGAGGATATACTCATTATAAGAATTTGAGAAATGAACAATTAACGGATGCCTTTCACTATACCCTCTTCCCTAATTTTGCAGTTTCATTATGGGCAGATGGATTCCATTTTTTAAGAGCAAAGCCTCATCCAACGGACCCGGAGAAATGTGTCTTTGACAATTGGTGGTATGCTAGTAACCCAGAACATGAAACTTCTCCAGTTAGAACAACTGTAGGAATCTCCGAAAGGGGGAAATATGCTGAACATGATGTTTTTGATCTTGGAGAAAAAAGTCTTGGTCAAACTATAGATCAAGACTCAGCAGTATTTATTCTTCAACAACATGGACTCAGGTCTAGAGGATTTGATAGAGCATATTTTGCAGGACAAGAAAAGCGAATAAGAAGATTTCACGAAATGATTGAAAGCTATTTTGAATAGGAGAAAAACATGATTATTATTTCAGCAACCCTAGATTTTGAAAATGAAGCTAGCAGAGATAAGGCTATTGAATTAACTGCCGATATTCAAATGGCAACACGAACAGAGGAAGAAGGTTGCATAAGTTATTGCTTTGCAGCAGATCCTTGTGTTCCTAATAGAATTCAAGTTTATGAGCTTTGGAAAGATGAAGATTCTCTCATAGCCCATTTCAGTCACCACACCTATTTAGAAATGGTTGAAGCCTTAAATTCTGTTGGTATAAGAGAAACTGAAAATCAAATGTATTTAATTGATAAGCATAAATCTGTATATGATGATGAAGGAAATCCGAGAACAGTATTATTTGCGGATGATTAAAAAAGAATGACTATAAATGTAATAGATACACACGCCCATATTGTTCTGGGTAAAGCTTTTGGTAAAGCTGGAAAATATGGTCCTGAAACAGGTCTAGATGAAAATGGGACCCCTTATTTTCGTATTGGTGAATATAAAATGAAACCTATGCAATATGAAGGAACTATTTTCATGGAAAATAACCTTCGTATCGAGGCTATGGATAAATTAGGAATTGATTTACAGTTATTATCTCCCAATCCGTTAACCATGTTTCACAGGATTGAAGGAGATGTTGCTAATGAATTTTGTAAAATTCACAATGATGCAATGGTAGAGTCAATTAATGAATATCCTAATAGGTTATTAGGATCCGCTACTTTACCAATGCAAGATATTGATTTAGCTTGTAAAGAACTTGAACGAGCGGTGAAGGATCTTGGACTTATAGCCGTATCAACAGGAACAGATTATCCTTTTGGACTTGATGATCCAAGACTTGATGATTTTTACAAGACTGTAATTGATCTCAATGTTCCTTTATTCCTACACCCAGCCTCTACTGGTGGTGCAGAAGGTCCCGATGATTGGCGAATGGGACGCTACGATATGAGTATTATGTTAGGTTATGCATATGAAGAAACACTTGCTGTAGCTACTCTTATTATTGGAGGAGTTATGGATCGTCATCCTGATTTAGATATTTGTATATCGCATGGTGGAGGTGCAATGCCATATTTGATAGAACGTTTCTCTGAAATGTCTGAATTCCGTGATTGGGCTCCTGAGGGTGTTAAAAAGAATGGATTCGTTAATGAACTCAAGCGTTTGTGGTTCGACGCACATGTACATGGTGAAAAGTCTCAAAAAATGTTATTTGACTTAATTGGAGAAGATAGATTAGTTTATGGGACCAATTTCGGGGGTTGGGATACGCCCAAAAAATTAGAAGATTTTGCTCCAGATTTAACAAGTAATGCAAAAAAACTTCTTAGATTGGACAACTAAAAGAGATTAAAATGTTAATAACAAATATAAGATTGTTTGATGGAACTAGCGATGAACTTATTGATGATTCTTCAATTTGGATCGAAAATAATTTAATCCGATATGCTGGACTTTCAAAAAACTTAAAAGATATTCCTGATAATATTCAAACCATTGATGGAAATGGTTTATTTGTAATGCCTGGTATGGTCGAAGCACATGCTCATATTTCTTATTCTAACAGTGGGCCTTTAGAGTTAGACAAAGCTCCTGTTGAAGAATCCATGATTAAAACTATTTCCAACGCAAGATTGATGTTGGGATCTGGTTTCACTTCAGCAATAAGTTTTGGTTCTGTTCATAAAATTGATGTCTTTTTAAAAGAAGCAATTGAAAGAGGTGAAGTACCTGGACCACGTATTTTAGCTGGCAGTAAGGATTTAGGTGCAACTGGAAGTAACGCTGATTTCCATCCAGACAATGTCCAAATGGTACCCGAAGGATTGGGTATGATACGTAATGGTCCCTGGGAACTAAGGGCAGCTGTTCGCCAATTATGGAAAAATGGCGCAGAAATTGTAAAAGTTATGATTGATGGAGAAATAATATCTCTTCAAGGAAGACCAGGTGATTTAGGTTTTACAGATGAAGAGGTTGGAGTAATTGTTGAAGAAGCACACAGGAAGGAAATGAGAGTTGCATGTCATGCAAGATCTGCGGCAGCAGTTAAACAAGCAGTAAAAGCTGGTATAGATTTCATTGGTCATGCAAATTATATTGATGATGAGGCACTTGATCTTCTTATTAAGAATAAAGATAAAGTATTTGTTGGCCCTGCAATAGCCTGGGAAATTACTTTTCTAGAAAATTATAAAGATATGGGTTTTGCTGAAAACAGCAGGGAAGTAATTGCTTACAGAAATGAACTTGAAGAAACTATCGTGTCTTATAAACGTATGAAAGAAGCAGGTATTCGTATTCTCGTTGGTGGTGATTATGGTCTAAATATCACCCCACATGGGACATATGCAAAAGATTTAGAATATTATGTTAATCATTTTGGATTTACCAATGCTGAGGCACTACATTCGGCTACAAGACTTGGCGGAATAGCAATGCACCCTGATGGTTCCTTGGGAACTCTTGAAGAAGGAAAATTAGCAGACTTGATTGTAATAGACGGAAATCCTTTGGAAGATATTACTATTCTACAGGATCATGATCGGATTGTCTCTGTTATGAAGGATGGAAAATTTTATAAAGATCTTTTTACAAACGATAATCCTTATGAGGTTACTGACGATCAACTCAGTCTTGCTCTTCAACCTTCATCAAATTCAAGAAGAAAAAATGTAAGAGTTGTTAAAAATTAAATCAACTCGGTTTAACCCTAAGTTCTCTATTATAGACTCTATCATCTTGACGCCCACCACGAAAACAATCGGGAGCTGAATCAAAATAAGGTTCATGTGTTGGTTCAGTTCGTGACCAATCTACAATCTCAGATCTGTATACCATCTTCCACACACCATCTCTTTTTTCGTATCGATCAAGATAACGTCCAGAAATAAAAACATCATTTGTTTGGCCATCTTCATCGACTTTATGGTATGCCTGAAAATAAACCTCACCAAATGCTTCATTTTCATTATCACCAAATTCAATCAAAACATTGCCAATCATATGATGGTTAGCATGATGCTCTTTTAGTGCATCCATGCAAAATTGTGCAAATGTAGGTGCATCACTTTTCGTAAAACCATAATCACACCAAGCATCATCATGAAAGACAGATTTTAATAATTCAATATCTAACCTATCAAGACCTCTCATATATTTGCATGAAAGATCATAAATTTCGGATTTTGCTATAACTCTCTCTAGAGCGTCACTCATTTTATACTCCTTGTAGTTGTTTTTTTTGAGTTTCTATTTCTTTTCTAATCTCTTCTTGTTTTGCTTGTGTAATAGGATAATCACGAACACACAAGATGGCGATTATGAGAAATAATGGAAGGGCAAAACAGAATAATATTTTTAGTCCTAATATTTGTTCCGGACTATTTATTGCTCCAGGCGTAGAATTAAATCCTATTAAGTCTAAATATGTAAAAGCAAAAAATGGGGCAATAGCAATAGCCATTTTCGTTATAAATGACCATGCAGCAAAAAACTGTGCTGCTCTATCTTCACCAGTAAGATAAGTATCGTAATCTATAACATCCGCCTTCATGGCATGAGGAATTAGATGAAATGTTGATCCAGCTAAACCAGCAATTGTTGTAATTGGGAACATCCAATAATAATCTCCCTGACCTAGGAAAAAATAACATGGCTGCATTACTGTAAAGACACCTAAACCTATCTTCCAAGCATTATGCTTTCCTATTTTTTTTGACAACCAAAGCCAAAAGGGAATTCCTATGAGATTAGCAACATAGTAAAAAATGAAATAGAGAATACCTTGCTCTTCTTCCCCTGTCACACCTCTAATGAAGAACATAACTGTTAAAGTTGAAAGTGTTACTCCTATATAATTAAAGAAGTAAGCAAAAATTAACTGCCTAAAGGCTTTATTCTTCCACATAGCCTTTAGGCCTTCTTTTATTGACCCTTGTTTAGTCTGATAGTCCATTCTTTCAGGAACATTGAAAACTGATAAACTTATACAAATGGGAATAACCAAAAGAAAAACGGCTCCAATGATTATAATAGTCTCCTCGGCGCCTCCAAAAG
>JAYZKD010000076.1:0-13347 GCA_036163815.1 Pseudomonadota bacterium
CTAGGTTTTTGGATACTTAATGATATTATATGGCGAAAATCCAATCCCATGCCAAATTTTAGAGGAACGAGATTTACTAATGCTCATGAAACACTAATTTGGGCATCTTCAAGTAAAGATTCAAAATATGATTTTAATTATCAAGCAATGAAATCCTTAAATGAAGGTCTTCAAATGCGTTCGGACTGGGACTTACCCATTTGTTCTGGAAAAGAGAGGCTAAAAGATAGTAATGGAAAAAAAATTCATTCAACACAAAAACCTGAATCTTTACTTCATAGGGTTTTGTTGGCTTCTTCAAATCCGGGAGATATAATTCTTGATCCTTTCTTTGGTACAGGAACAACAGGCGCAGTAGCAAAAAAACTTGGTCGAGAATATGTTGGAATAGAAAGGGATACAAATTATATCAAGGCAGCAAAAAAGAGGTTAAATGATATAATAACTTTAGATAGTGAAGTATTAAAGGTTACGGAGTCTAAGAAAGCACAAATTCGAATACCTTTTGGCAGTTTAGTTGAACATGGCATCATTAAACCTGGAAGCATTTTAAAAGGACCTAAAAATCTTAAAGCTAAGAAATTTTCTGCAACAGTAAGGGCTGATGGTAGTATCTATTCAAGGGGAGATAATGGTTCTATTCATCAAATAAGTGCTAAATTACAAGGAAAAGAATCTTGTAACGGATGGACATTTTGGCATGTAGAAACCAAGGGTGAGTTACAGGTTATTGATAATTTGAGAACCAAATTTATCAATTCTTCAAAATCTAATTAATTATTATTTCCAATAAAAGATAAAAGGAAATTAAAAAACCTAAATTGTTATTACTTTTAAAGATTTTTAAACAATTACTCCTGTTGTTAATATCGAGATAATAAATTTGAAGAAATAGATGAATAATTAATGATACAATTAAAGCATAAATTAGAAAACTATTACTAATATTTAGAATTAAGCTAGAAAATATAAAACAAAAGATAGAATAAAATATGACTAATGCATTTTTTGTGTTTTTACCTAACTTAATAGCTGAAGATTTTAATCCCAGGACTATATCATCACTTCTATCTTGATGTGCATAGATTGTGTCGTAACCTACCGTCCAAAAAATACATGCTAGATAAAGAAAAAAAGGATAATAAGATAGATTGTTGGATAAAGATAACCATCCTAATAAGGCTCCCCAATTAAATGTAATTCCCAGAAATAATTGAGGCCACCAAGTTACCCTTTTCATCAGGGGGTATATAAATATAGGCGCTAAGGATAGACAGCCTAAAATAATTGTAAGGGTATTAAATTGCATTAGAATAATAAGCCCTAAAATTAATTGTAAGATTAAAAATATAAATGCGTCTTTGGTGTTAATTTTTCCTGAAGCAAGCGGTCTATTTTTTGTTCTATCTACATTTTTATCGAAATCTTTATCTAAAAAATCGTTCCATGTGCACCCAGCTCCACGCATAACAATTGATCCAATTAAAAATAGGAAGAGATAACTAAATGGAGGTACCTTATTGGAAATCATTCCATATAGTAGAAGCGACCAAACACAGGGCCAAAAAAGGAGCATAAATCCTATTGGTTTATCATACCGCGCTAATTCTATCCAAGGCAGGATTCTTTTGTATAGGCTTTTCTTTAAAAAAAAACTTTCATTATTTGCCATTAATTTTTCCTTTTACGCTATTTAACATGTTATTCAACATTTGGTATTATTTTTTATGAGCAATATAAGAATCTACATAGATAAAGAAATTACAGAAGGTTTTGTAACTTTAGATAAAGACCAATCTCATTATATAAAAAATGTTATGCGCTTAAAAGCCGGAGATATGTTTAATATATTTAATGAAAATGATGGCGAGTGGAGGGTAAGACTTGAAGAAATTAAAAAGAATGAATCAGTTGTTAATGCTGAAGAATGTTTAGGAATTAAACCAGAGCCTGCAGATGTATGGGTTTTATTTGCACCTGTTAAGAAGTTGCGAACAGATTATATTTCTCAAAAGATTACTGAATTAGGCGCGCAATTAATTTGGCCTATAATTACCGAAAGAACACAATTTAAGAAAATCAAATCTTCTAAAATACTTTCCAATGCCATTGAGGCAGCAGAACAGTGTGGTATGACATTTATTCCAAAGGTTAATAAATCTAAGAATCTAGATTATATTTTGGATAATTGGAAAAATATTGCTGACGATAGGTTCTTAATTTTTTGCGATGAAGACTTTTCAGGAGATCCTGTGAAGCTTTTGAAAGGTGCAAAGAAAAAAAACAAAGAAAACAAGTGGGCAATATTAATTGGTCCTGAAGGAGGATTTAGTGAAACTGAAAGAAATAAAATTATGAAATTAGAAAAATCATTCAATATATCTTTGGGGCCAAGAATTTTGAGGTCAGATACCGCTATTGTAAGCGCATTAACAATCTTTCATTCAACTTTAGGCGATTGGGTGTAATATAAAGGATTAAAATTTCTTAAATAATATTATGAATAAAATTGAATCAAAAGAACAATTAATAGAATTTATTAGATCGGGTGAAAAAAAACCTAATCAATTTAAAATTGGTACAGAGCATGAAAAATTTGCATTTGATATTTTAAACAAGAAACCTATCCCTTATGAAGGAAAAAACGGTATTAAAGAATTGCTTAGTAGCCTTGAGGAGTTTGGATGGCAACCAATTAAAGAAGCCGATAATGTGATTGCTCTTTCTAGGCCTAATTCTCTTGGTGGAGGATCAATAACTCTTGAGCCTGCAGGTCAATTCGAGCTTTCAGGAGCGATGTTAAATGATATTCATGAAACTTTAAAAGAAATTCAAGAACATAAAGATCAACTCTACAAAGTTGCAAAAAAAATGGATCTTTCCTTTTTAGCTATTGGCTTCACACCTGATTGGTCAAGGGAAGATATGCATCTTATGCCAAAGAAGAGGTATGAGATTATGAGAAAATATATGCCAAAAAAGGGAGATCACGGTTTAGATATGATGTTGAGGTCGTGCACAACTCAGGTAAATTTAGATTATTCTTCAGAAAGTGATATGATAAAAAAAATAAGGTTATCATTTCTTTTACAGCCGATAGCTACAGTATTATTTTCAAACTCACCAATTAGCGATAATAAAATTAATGGCTTTAAATCTATCAGAAGTCATTCTTGGACAGATACTGATCCGGATAGGACAGGTATTCTACCTTTTATTTTTAAGGAGGATATGAGTTATGAGAGTTATGTCGATTATGCATTAAATGTTCCAATGTATTTTATATACAGGGAGGGTAAATATATTGATCTGGCTGGGAGTTCATTTATTGATTTTATGGACGGAAAATTAGAATCTGCAGAAAATCAAGTCGCTACAATTGAAGATTGGGAGTTGCATCTAACGACGATTTTTCCAGAGGTTAGGCTTAAAACTTTTCTTGAGATGAGAGGAGCTGATGCTGGAAATATTGATCATGTATGCGCTCTTTCAGCTTTTTGGGTAGGCTTATTGTATGACAACATTTCATTAGAAAATGCCCTCAATTTGGTAAATGATATTTCTTTTGAAAGTTTATTAGAATTAAGAAATTTAACTCCTATTGAAGGTTTTGACTGTAGAGTAGGGAGTCATAATGTTTTTGAAATTGCGAAAGAGGCTGTACGAATATCAAGTGAAGGATTAAAGAGGAGAGGTAAGATAGATAGCAATGGTAATGATGAACAAATATTTTTGACTCCACTAAATGAAATTATTCAAAACAAAGAAAGCCCTGCTGATAGATTATTAAGAAAATATAATAATGAATGGAATAAAGATATAATGAAAATTTATGAGAATTGTCTTTTCTAGGTTTTGCTATTTTCTGTATTTATGTTTAAATTATTTTTTTTAAGGATAAAAAACGATGAATTTTGATTTTTCTGAAGACCAAAAATTACTAAAGGAACAAGTTTCTAAATTTTTGGCTGATAATTGTGGTCTCGATGTTGTAAGGGAGGTTTTAGAGGGTGAAACCAGCTATTCCGAAGTTGTTTGGAATGGGCTTGTGGATCTTGGATTAACAGGTACAACAATTCCAGAAGAATATGGTGGGCTTGGTTTAGGAGCTTTAGAATTATGCGTTATTGCTGAAGAAATTGGAAGGGCAGCTGCTCCAGTTCCCTTTTCATCCTCAGTTTATCTGGGTACAGATGCAATAGTTAAATATGGTACAGATAGTCAAAAAGAAAAATGGCTACCTAAACTTGCTTCTGGAGAGATTATTTCTACTTTTGCTTTGCCTGAAACTAATTCAGAGCCAACTGAGAAAAATACCAAAGCAACAATTTTAGATGGAAAGATTAATGGTAGAAAAATCCCAGTCCCAGACGGAAGCTATGCCGACATTGCTGTAGTTGTTGCCAAGGATAGTTCTACAGGTAATATAGCTTTAGCAATTGTCGAGTTGAATAATAGTAATGTAAGTAGGAATCAAATCAGCACATTAGATCCTTCAAGGGATCATGCAGAAATTGTTTTCAAAGATTCTGAGTGCGAACTTATGGATACAGGTGATGAAGGATGGAGCGCCATAGAGAGGATATTAGATTCTGCTGCTGTTTTAATGGCTTTTGAGCAGATTGGGGGGGCAGAAGCATCACTTAGTATGGCAAAAGAATATGCTTTAGATAGATATGCATTTGGACGACAGATAGGTTCCTATCAAGCTATCAAACATAAGCTTGCTGACATGTATGTTAAAATTGAGTTAGCTAGATCTAACAGTTTTTATGGAGCCATGATGTTAAATGATGATGGTGCTGATTTAAAGATTGCTGCTGCGGCATCTAGAGTAGCAGCAACTGATGCATTTAATTTTGCTGCTCAAGAAAATATTCATACGCATGGTGGTATCGGTTTTACTTGGGAGGCTGATACACAATTTTTCTATAGAAGAAGTCAAGTTTTAGGACTTGCTTTAGGAAGCTCTTTGACCTGGAAGAATAAACTTGTTAACCAACTTGAAGAAAAAAATATTAGTTAAAGGAGAATATTTATGGATTTTAATGATACAAAAGAAGAGGCAGAATTTCGTTCAGAAGTTAAAGATTGGCTCAAAAATAATGCTCCTGATAGTCTAAAAGTTGCTGCTCGTTATGATGCGATAGATGTTAAAGAAGATGTTTTGTCCAGAGCTCGTGAGTGGCAAGCAAAAAAAGCTGAGGCTGGTTATGCTGCAATTACTTGGCCAAAAGAATTTGGTGGGTTGGGGGGTACTGCAATTCAGTCAGTTATATATTCCCAAGAAGAGTCTAAATACAACATTCCTGCTGGGTTTTTTGAGATTGGTTTAGGTATGTGCATACCAACAATGATGGCTTGGGCTACTCAAGAGCAAAACGAAAGATATGTTAGGCCCGCTCTTTACGGTGAAGAAGTTTGGTGTCAGTTGTTTTCAGAACCATCTGCGGGTTCTGATGTGGCTGGTGTAAGAACGAAAGCAGAAAAAGATGGAGATGATTGGATTATAAATGGTCAAAAAGTATGGACTTCAGGTGCTCATTTTTCTGACTTTGGTATTATTGTTGTTCGTACTGATCCAAATGTTGCAAAACACAAAGGCCTATCATTCTTTTTCTTGGATATGAAATCTGAAGGGATTGAAGTTAAACCTATTAGACAAATATCAGGTGGTGCGAATTTTAATGAGGTGTTTTTTACAGATGTAAGAATTCCTGATTCTCAAAGACTCGGAGAGGTTGGAGAGGGATGGAAAGTTGCTCTAACAACTCTAATGAATGAAAGGCTTGCTATTGGCGTTCCTAAGTCGGCAGACTATTCTTCCCTTACGAGAGCAGCTAAAGAATTAGATATTAATGATGAGCCAGCAATAAAAAATGATCTTGTAAGATCTAAAATAGCTGACTGGTATATTCAGGCAGAAGGTTTGAAATATACCAAGATGAGAACACTAACGGCACTTTCTAAAGGAGAAACACCTGGTCCAGAAAGTTCAATTGGAAAAATTGTTTCAGCTCCAAAAATGCAAGACTTAGCATCCTTTGCTATGGATTTACAGGGAGCTGCAGGAATAATTAATGATGCTGAGATAGCTTTATTACATTCTATATTTCAGAGTCAATGGTTAAGCGCAGCAGGTTATAGGATTGCTGGTGGTACAGATGAGATTCTTAGAAATATAGTTGCAGAAAGAGTTTTAGGACTTCCTCAAGATGTAAGAGTAGATAAAGAATTACCATTTAATGAATTACCAAGCGGGCGCTAAAAATTTACCTGAATTTTATTAACGGTTTTTCCATCAATATCTTTTAATGAGAGAAGAATTTCCTTATTGTTTTTAAATTCTATTAATCCATAGTTTTCCCATAAATATAATGAGTTGATCCTATTAGGACCTTCTTCGGGAGGTCTTTTTTTCCCTTTATATTTTGATACCCAAGCACCACCGGGTAGATTTAACGAACTTGAGGTTATTTCATATACACTATTACCGCTCTTAGTTCTGTCTTTATAAATACCTCCTGCGTGCCTATCTCCTGAAATGAAGATCATGTTTTTTATTCCTTTGTTATCGATAAGATCGTAAAGTTTATTTTTTTCTAAGGGTAGGTTTCCCCATTTTTCATAGCCGTGCCCTTCAGCTATAATTTGAATACTTGAAACTATAATTCTTATGTCTGCGTCTTCGCTTAAAACATTTGATAGCCAAATCCACTGATCATCACCAAGAAATGTTTTTGATGGGTTATTATCTGGTAAATATCTTTCTTTTGTAGGTGCTCCCCACTCATCAGTTCTTTTGAGTGGTGATCGAAAATATCTTGTATCTAAAAAAATAAATTGAACAATACCTTCATTGGTCAATCTTTTTGTTTCAAAATATATACCATCTCTTTGTCTTCGAGAGTCGTTTTTGGGGGCACCCCAAAAATCTAAGAAAAGCTCTTTAGCTTCTTTTTTGTAAGGATATTCTGCGCCGCCATCGTTTTTTCCATAATCATGATCATCCCAAATGGCGAAAATTTCATTTGTCTTTTTTAATTCAGTGAAAGGAATATTTGTTTTTTGTTTATTGTAAGCCTTTTTTAGTTTTTTAAGCTTACCAGTCTTTTTATCATCGCCATATACATTATCGCCCATAAATACAAAAAGATCCGATTTCTCGTTTAAAATACTCTTCCAAATAGGTTGCTTTCTATCTTGAGTAATACAAGAGCCCAAAGCAACTTTTTTAATTCTTTTTGGTGATGCCTGAAGGTTTTTTATGATAGGCAGTGATGAAAATAAAATAACCACACTTCCAAGAAGAAATGTTCTACGACTTATAAAAGAATTTATTTTATTCTTCATATACAAACTATATAAAAAAAGGGCGCTAATGAATAGCGCCCTTTTTTTAATTAATTCTATTTAGATTAAAATTGATATTTAATACCAACTTTAAGTTGCCATACGGATTTACCTATATTTTGAACAGGTTTACCGTCTATATTAAATTCTTTGAAAACATATCGACCTTGGTCATCAACTTCTGCTTCTATAACGCCTCTTGAATTTGATGTAGATCCGGCATAATTTTCAAATCCACCCCAGTCGGAATTAATTAAATTTAATACATTTTCTATATCTACATAGAAAATAGCTTTGCCTTTTACACTTCCTGTTGGTAGTTCTTGTGCAACTCTTACATCAAAAGTTCCAACCCATGGGCTATTAAAACTGTTTCTTGGAACAGCAGTTCCTCTGTATCCAGAAAGCCCAGAATCTTCTAGAAATTGATTGAAAGATTCTAAATCGAATCCAGCTGCATATATAACATTGGGATCATCTAAAGTTGGCACATAAAGTAGATCAATGTTTTCACCATCTGTTCTATAACCGCTCAAGTCACCTATAAATGTATAACTGAAAGGATTTCCTGATTGTCTAAATCCATTAAGGCCTATGCTTGTTTCAAGGTCTCCAAATATATTTCCTTTCCAAGTAAGAGCATAATCAAATGAATGCTCTACCTCGTAATGAGAAGGACTATTTACTGGAGTTAAATGATCAAAAACAGGCATCCTTACAGCACTTGAGAAAATAATTGAACTTGTCATCATGTGAGCCATTTCTCTCTCTTGATGAGCATATCCAAGATAAAGGTCTATTCCATTATCAAAGGATTTTTCAAAGGATATTCCAAATAAATCACTTTCAGGCTCAATATTTTTAAAGGTTGTAAGATAACCAACATAACTACATCCACCATAAAGAGGTCTATTATCTGCAAGAGCATTACCTTTAGGGTCACAACCACCAATATATGCACCCACAGGATCATCTTCCTCCATATGAATATAATTTGCTCTTAATGTGAAAGGTCCAAAACTACCTACATCAAGATCAGCAACAACACCTAAAGACATTTTTGTTATAGATGGAATACCGAAATCTTTATCCATCATATTGGTATATCCACCTTTATCACCTAATTTATGTCTAACAAGAGCTAAAGCAGCATCCCCAGGATAACTTTCTGGAGTTCCAGGAGTTGGTAAATTATTACTTCTTGCCCTAAGCTTTTTGGAAGGCAAACGCATACCATTATCTATGTATGGACCACCAAACCAAACTGGAGGAAGATTACCGCTAAATTCTCCCCATCCAAATGTAACAAGAACATTGTCTTGAGCCTGCCAGTCAAGTGAGAAACGAGGCATAGTTATGTCTTCGCCATCTAAACTAACATCGTTATCTGGTGCTGGTCTAAAGGTATCCCCAGTCCAATTATACCAAAAAGTATTTTTATCAGGAGTACTGTCTTGACTTATTTCCTCATATCTTAAACCAATACGTGCGGTAAGATCAGGAGTAATATTCCAAGTATCTTGGAAATAAATAATGGTATAATCCATATTGAAATTAACTCCAGCATCTCTTGGTATATTTGTATCTGCATTTCTGTAATCCAACTCCTTAAGGTTTCCTGCTATAAAATCTTCTACAGAATTATAATCATATTCTCCTAAGCTGTTTCTAGAAAACATATTAAACATATCATTTTCAATCTTTTTATAACCTAATGTAAGAGCATGATTTCCTACATTGTAGTAAGCAGCAATTTCATATTGTTTCCTTGCTGTCTCAATTTTATTTGCATGTCTATATTGATCTGGCCCAAAAAACACGGTTCCACCTGAAGGGACTCTAATTCCTACTTCACCGATAGACATACTTCCAACTGGTGTATTAGGGTTGTCAACTTCAGTATCAGAAAACATAACTTTTGTAGAAAAATTATCGGTCCAGTCTGAATTCAATTCAAATTTAAGAGTTTCATACTCTTTATTTATTGTGTACCAGTCACTAGAGAGAGGTAGTCCCCAAGTTCTATTCCAGTAGGCACTTTCCGTAAAGCCATCAACATGAATATATTCTAATGTTAGTGTTTGCGAGTCAGTAAGATTTGCATCAAAACGGAGGAATGTTTTTTCATCTTCCTCTTCTAAAGCTTTGCTGTATGACCCAGCATCGTAATTAATTACATCTTTTGCAGCCTGAATAATTGCATCTGCTTCACCCTTAGTAACGAGCCCTGACCTAAAAGCCTGCATTTGAATTGGATTAGAGGATTCGTAAGATTCAAATCCAAGAGAAAAGAAGAGTTTATCTTTAATAATGGGTCCATTTAGTGCTATAGAGAACAACTTTGTATCGGGATCAGCATTATCAGTTTTTACTCCAAAAGGTTCATCACCACTTTCTTGAGAAGTTTCATAAGTAAAAGAACCTGAAAGTTCGTTTGTTCCTGCTTTGGTAGTTAATACAATATTACCGCTATGAGCTTCACCAAGCTCTGCACTGTAATTTGCTATTTTGACGGAAACTTGATCAATAACATCTATAGAAATAGGCATACGATTTGTAGGATATGAATTTGAACTTAGTCCATAGGAGTCATTTGCACTTACTCCATCAATAACAAAACCAATTAGACGAGGCATACCACCACCAAAAGATAATCTTCCTCCATTATCTACTGTTACAAAAGGATCTAATTTAGCAATGTCTTTTATGTCTCGGTCAATTGAAGGAAGGGTAGCAATATCATTTGCATCAAAAGTTGAACCAGGGCCAACTCCTAAAGATTCCAGGTCTACTGCTTTACCTGTAACAATAATTTCTTCAACATCTGCTCCGCCAAGTCTGATACTTAGAGTATTTTCACCACCTAAACTAGTATAAACACCCTGCTGAAGGGAGCTTTCACCATCCTTAGTAGCCCTTACATCAAAGGGTCCACCTAAACGGAGTCCTCTAGAATAGAATGATCCTGTATTTCCTGTAGTTGTAGAAGATTTTGACCCTGAGGGTATATGGGTTATTTGAATAGAAGCGCCGGAAACAGGGTTACCTGATTCATCGATTACAGTCCCTCTTATGACACCTGTAGTTTGTTCAGCAAAAACATTTACAGGGATTGTTAAAGAAATAGGAATTAAAAATAACGAAGAAATTAACAAAGATTTAGTAATCTTTTTTAAGTTTTTAAGAAACATATCTGAATCCTTTTTGTATAAAATATTAAGTGATGTATAAAAATTATTATCTAATTATTTTCTATCATAAATAAAAGCATCTTTGGATTTTTTTTTATAAATTTTTGTAAAAAAATTAATTAAATGTGTGTAACTTTTGAAGGTAGTTTTTTTAATAACATTTTTAAAAAAAATGGCCCGAATATAATATTCGAGCCATTTGCTTAATTTTCTTTGATTTAAAAAGAAGCTTTAAATGTTATTCCAAGTGTTGAAGGTTCATTCCACCAGCCGCGAGATGTTAGGCCGCCAATAGTTGACCATCTTTGCTCTCTCTCATCGGTAAGGTTTCTACCCCAAACAGTTACACTATAATTATCTATAGAATAACTAATCGTAGCATTAACATTTTCAATACTATCAAGACTACCTAATGGATTATTTGAAGATTCTGCTTCCATTTCATCTCTGAAACGATAAGAAACTCTTCCTTTTAATTCACCGTTACCAACTATAGTAGTATACGAAGTTGTAAAGCCAAATGTATTTTCTGGAATATTACGAGGAATTAATCCTGAATTATCAGTAATAACTCCATCACCTGTTATGTCAGCACGATAATCCTTGTACTCAGCTTCAAGATAACCATAAGTAACCATAAGGTCCCAAGCCTCAGTAACCTGATACATTAATTCTAATTCTACACCAGTCATCTCCATTGATGCAGCATTACGAATAACCGTAGCAACATTTGCTAAGTTAACAGGTATAAGAATGGATTCCTGTTTATCATCATATTCAGATTTAAAAATAGCACCATTAAAGATTGCTCTTCCATCCTGCAGTGTTGATTTCCAACCAAACTCATAATTTTTAACATATTCTGGTTCATAACCTGGATAGATATCGTAATTAGCTTGACGAGCAAAAAAACCACCACTTTTAAAGCCTTCACTATAAGTTCCATAGTACATTACATCGTCGTTAGGTTGATACCTGACACCAATTTTTGGTGTAGTTTCATCCCACTTGGCTGAGTATGATGTAGGGTTAAATATTCCTGGCCACGGCTCTCCTCTTAAGGGATAATAACCAGGTGCTGAAGCACCTCCGACAAAGTCTTTTTCTTCTTCAGTCCAGCGGAAGCCTGCAGTTACTGTCCATTGGTCAGTAACAAACCAGTCAACTGATGCAAATACAGCTATGGATTCTGTAATTTGTGTTTGTCCATTATTACCAGCAACATCATCTTCCCATACATCTACATCATCATAACCAGCAACACCTTTTCTACCAAAAGGCCAAGGCGGAACACCCAAACGTGATAATTGATAAAATAAGTCATATACATTCCATCTTTGTGCAAAATCAGCTTCCCAGTCATAAACACCAGCAATGAATTGAAATTTATCTGAGAATTGTGATGTTACTCTGAATTCGTGACTTGTTTGTTCCCAGTCATTAAAGAAATTCATTCTTAATAAACGAGCAGGTGAACCATCAAAATCTTGCATATTTTGTTCATCCATATCTCTATTAGAATAGATATAAGTATATAAGAAGTTTTCAGTATCATAATTAGCTGTAACAATCATTGACTCATATTCATTGTCACTAAAATTTGATCCATCTGACTCAACTGTATCTGGTCCATCATTTGCATCTTTTTCACAACCATTTCTTGGATCAAAGCCAATTAGAGTAATTGTACATGCTAATTCACCTACACGGTTTCTGTTAACATAAGAACCTTGCTCACTTTTATCTTCCATTACTTCATAATGAAATTTTAGGCTAAATTGCTCATTAGGTTCCCATAAAGTTGTGAAACCATAATTTAACTTGTCATCCCCACCAGCATCTTTTTCAAGGAATGTATTATATACATGACCGTCATGCTCAATTTGTGCAGCAAATAATTTTATTCCTAACTTATCTTCAATTATAGGTAGTTGAACAACAGCTTTTATGTCTTGCCTACCAAAATCACCAACAGTTACACTTAAATCCGCGCCCATCTCATTTAAAGATACAGGTGTACGTATAATATTAAGAATACCACCAGTTGTATTTTTACCAAAAAGCGTTCCTTGCGGTCCACGAAGAACTTCAATTCTCTCGATATCAAAATTATCTAGAAGAACACCACTTGATGTACCTAAGAACATACCGTCCATTACAACACCAATTGATGGTTCATAACTCTTGTCACTTTCAAGAGACGCAACACCTCTAATAGTTATTGCAGCCCCACTAGCAATACCAGGAGTTCTGTTAATGTATAGGTTAGGCGCAAAGGCTTGAATATCTTCAATTCTTCTAACACTACTTTCTTCAAGTTGATCGGTTATAGCTGACACAGCCATAGGAACATCTTGAATTGATTCCTCTTTTTTTCTGGCTGTAACAATGATTTCTTCAATTGCTAATGTTAGAGCACTTTCTTGTGCAAAAGAAAAATTATTTAATGTAACTGTTAGTGAAAACACTAAAGCTAACAAAAATAGCTTTTTTGGAAACATGGTTTCTCCCCTTAAATTTAATAATTGCTTAAATACTATTGATTCTCTTTTTATATAAATACAAATAATTTGATATTAGAAATTCGCTGTACATTAAAGATGGCTAGTTAAATAACAAGCTTTTTTTTAATTAATATGTTAATAGCTTTTTTATCTTTTTAAAAAAAATGATTGAAAAACATAAATTTTGTATAGCACCTATGATTGATTATACGGATAGGCACTGCCGTTATTTTTTTAGACAAATAACTCAAGAAGCTATGCTTTATACTGAGATGGTTGTAGCAGATGCCATAATCTAT
>JAYZKD010000077.1:0-6102 GCA_036163815.1 Pseudomonadota bacterium
GAAAAAAGAACATATTATCTAATACCTTTCATAGATCAAGAATCAGCAAACTCAGCATTAATAAATTTCGAAAAAAATAAAGACATACTACAAATAATAAATGAAAGAGGCTTAACGGTCCAAGATGTTGAACAAATATCATTGTCGATCGATCAAGGCTTAAATTCAGAAATATCAAAACTAGCATTTGGATCAAACATAAATCAATTGACTGGTACAGTTGAAGGACCATTTGGACCTTCATTAGTTTATGTTAAAAATATAGATGAAGCCTCAAGAAGTTCTTTTGAGGAAATAAGAGGGCAAATAAGTGAAGATTATAAATCTAATATCATTCAAGATAAAATTTATGGTCTTTATAATTTAATTGAAGATCAAAGGGCTGAAGGACTTACATTTGAAGAAATCTCTAAAGAAAATAGCTTAAGTCTGAATAAATATACTGATGTAAATGAAAGCGGAGAAAACTTTTTCAACAAAGACCTTGATGAATCTTTAAAAGATTCTCTTTTAGAAATGATTTTCGAAGCCAATGTTGGGATAGAAATTGAACCTTATGAAGATGAATCTGGAAATATTATATTTATAAGAGTTGATGACATTATTGAGGAAGAGTTTCTAGATTTTAATTCGATAAGAGTTGAAGTCAAAGATGACTTAATTACTGAAAGATCTAAAGAAAGGTTGAATAAAAAATCATTAGGATATTTAAACGCTATAATAGATGGAACTTCTGAACTAGAGGAGATTGCGAATAATTTAAATGTTGCTGTCCTCAAAAGCGAAAAATTAAATCGATATACATTTGATGAAGTTTTTTCAAGAAAAGCAATTGATCAGATTTTCAAAACAAGTCTTAATGAACCTTTTATTTCCGATGTTGGAATTGGAAATAGTGTCATTATCGGTTTAGTAAAGAAAATAGAAACCAAAGAAGAGAATCAAGAAAGAATTGATATTATAAAAAATCAAAATGAAGACAGAATAAAGAATGAATTACTCTTTGCGCTATCGCAAGAGTTACAGAGTGAATTAGAAAGCGAAATATTTCCTGAAAGATTAGATATTTTGTTTGAAACTACTGCATCTCAAGGGCTATTCTAAAATATGGAATATACCCTTTCCATTGATTTAAAAAGTTTTAAGAAGAATTATAATGAAAAAAAACATCAATTAATTTTTTTAAAAACTGAAATCGATGATTTTGATCCCTTAACAATATTTATGAAAATCTCAGATGATAAAAAGAATAGCTTCTTTTATGAATCCTTAAAAGATGGTGAATTAAGTGGAAGATATTCTGTGATAGGAATTAAACCTGATAAAATTCTTAAAATAGAAGGTAGAGAATCGAAGATATATTCAGGAAACACTATTCATCAAGAATTCGACGAAGATCCCATTAGGGTTCTGAGGAATTTCACTAATGACAGTATAATTAAATTAAACCAAACCATACCAAGTATTGCTTCAGGTATTTTTGGATATATTGGATATGATTTTGCTGCAAATATCGAAAACTTACCTAAAGAAAAATTTGATGAACTCAACTTGCCAGATGCTATTTTATTAAGACCATCAATTACAGTAGTGTTTGATAAGGAACTAGAGGAAGTTATCATTTGTAAATCTATTTGGTTTGATGAAAAAAATAACGCCGAAAATATCTATGAAGAAGTTTATAATCAAATAATTGATATTAAAGAAAAAATAGATGAACCGAGAAAGGTGTTGTTAGATAACAACCAAGAAAAAATAGATAAACCAAGATCAAATTTTACAAAGGAAGAGTATTTCCAGAATGTTAGAAAAGCTAGAGATTATATTATTGCTGGCGATATCTTCCAGGTTGTTCCAAGTCAAAGACTTTCTATAGATTTTAAATCTCATCCATTTTTACTTTATAAATCTCTAAGAGAGATTAATCCCTCGCCTTACATGTATTACATAAAATTCGAAGATTTCTTTATTGTTGGCTCGAGTCCTGAAACACTCGTAAAGGTTGAGGGAAAAAAAGTAACTATAAATCCTATAGCCGGAACAAGACCAAAAGAAGGAGGAAAAGAAGATGAAATTAAGAAATCTTTATTATCAGACCCCAAAGAGCGAGCAGAACATTTAATGTTATTGGATCTTGGTAGAAATGATGTTGGAAGAGTTTCAAAAATTGGCTCAATTAATGTTAAAGAATCTTTTCAAATCCAAGAGACTTCACATTTATTTCATATATTCTCAACTGTTGAAGGAGTTTTAGATTCTAAGGAAGATAGAATTTCGGCTTTATGTGCTGGTTTTCCCGCCGGAACAGTTACTGGTGCGCCTAAAATTAGAGCAATGGAAATAATAAACGAATTAGAGGTAAGTAAAAGAGGTGTGTATGCTGGTGCAATAGGTTATTTTTCATCTTCTGGAGACATGGATACTGCAATCGCCCTTAGAACAGCCGTTATAAAAGATTCTAAAATGTATGTTCAAGTCGGAGGTGGTGTGGTTTATGACTCCGATGAAGAATATGAGTACAACGAAACCCTTAATAAAGCTAAAGCCTTATTTTCTGCTGCTGAAAGAGTTATAAAGAGGTAAAAGGGCAATGATTATTTTAATAGATAACTATGATAGTTTTACATGGAACCTTTATCATTTTCTTGGAGATTTAGGACAAGAAGTAAAGGTTGTTAGGAATGATAAGGCTACAGTTGAAGAATTACTTAAACTGAGACCTTCAAGATTTGTTATATCTCCTGGACCTGGGAATCCATCCTCAGCAGGAATAAGCACAGAAATAGTTAAGTTATGTATCAAATTAGAAATACCTCTTTTAGGGGTTTGTCTTGGACATCAAGCCATTGCTTTTGCTTTAAAGGGAAGAATAATAAATGCAAAAAATATTTATCACGGAAAATTATGTAAAATAAAGAATGATGGAGAAGGTGTTTTTAAAAATTTACCAAATAGCTTTAATGCAACAAGATATCATTCTTTGGTTGTTGATGAAAAAAGCTTACCAGAAAAATTTAAAGTTAGTGCTAGAACTGAAAACGGAAGCATAATGGGAATCCGACATAGTAATAACATTATTGAAGGAATCCAATTTCATCCTGAAAGTATTGCTACTGAAAATGGTCATAAGATTTTAGATAATTTTATAAGTTTATAACATGTCAAAATTTGAAGAAATATTAAGCATAATAAAATCGCCTAATTATTTAAGTCGTGAAGATTCAGAGTTTGCTTTTAATTTTATACTTGAAGGTAAAGCTAGTGAAAACCAGATAGAAAGTTTTTTACTTAGTTTGGTCGAAAAAGGAGAAACTATAGATGATATAATTTCGGGTGTGAATGTTCTTAGGAATAAATCTTTAAAAGTAGAAATTCCTTTTAATGCTATTGATACTTGTGGTACTGGAGGTGATAAATCCGGTACTTACAATATTTCAACAGCGGCTACATTCGTTGCAGCTGGAGCAGGCTGCATAATCGCAAAACATGGTAACAAGGCGTTATCTTCTAAATCAGGGTCTTCACAAGTTCTTGAAGAATTAGGTGTTAAAATAGACATTTCTCCTGAAAATATTGCTAATTGTATCAAGGAATCAAATATAGGATTTATGTTTGCCCCCAATCATCATTCAGCTATGAAATATGTTGGGCCCGTAAGGCAGAAATTAAATGTTAGAACAATATTTAATATTCTTGGTCCCCTTGTAAATCCTGGAAATGTTAAAAAACAACTAATTGGTGTATATGATAAAAAATGGTTAATTCCTTTAACTGAAGTCCTAAGTGAATTAGGATCTGAAAGAGCTATGTTGGTCTGTGGCTCAGATGGCCTTGATGAAATAACAACCACAGGAATTTCATATATAACTGAATTAAAAGATAAAAAAATATCTTCTTATGAAATTGACCCTAAGAACTTTGGGATAGATATTTCTTCAAGTAATGATTTGGTTGGAGGCTCCCCAAAGGATAATGCTACTAAAATTCTAAAATTACTTAGAGGAGAAGAAGGACCTTTTAAAGATATAGTCGCCTTAAATTCTGCAGCAGCTATCTATATTTCTGGTGTAGCAGATAATATTGAAGAAGGTTTAGAATTAGCGAATGAATCACTCAATAATAGGAAAGCTGAACAATCTCTCTTTAAGTTAATTGAGGCTTCCAATGCAAAATAATATCCTTGATAAAATACTAGAATATAAAAAAATAGAAGTAGAAGAAACTAAAATTAATTTTCCAGAAGAAGATTTAATTATTTTACAAGAAAAGAATTGCAAACCAATTGGTTTCTTGGAGCATTTAAAAAAGAAAAATGAAAAAGGTCTTCCTGGAATTATAGCAGAAATTAAAAAAGCAAGCCCTTCAAAGGGAATTATAAAGCAAGACTTTAATCATATGAAAATTGCTAATGAATATAAAAATGGCGGTGCAGCATGTGTCTCAGTTTTAACTGATTTTCCTTCCTTTCAGGGAAGATTAGAATTCATGAAAGATATTAAAGAAAAAATAAAAATCCCAATACTAAGAAAGGATTTTATGATTGACCCTTATCAAGTTTACGAGTCGAGACTTTATGGGGCTGATTGTATTTTGATTATTATGAAAATGGTTGATTTAGAAACTGCTGATCAACTAAATAAATTATCTAAAAAAATTGGAATGGATGTTATATTTGAAGTTAATGATAAAAATGAATTAAACCAAGCTTTAGATTTATCTCCTAAAATTATAGGTATAAACAATAGAAATCTTAATAATTTTACCACTGATATCGAAAATAGCATTAAATTATCCAAATTAATTCCTGATGAGATAACAGTTATAAGTGAGTCAGGTATTTCAAACAGAAAAGATATAGAATTATTAATTGAAAACAAAATCAATAATTTTTTAATTGGAGAAAGCCTTATCAAATCATCTAATATTGAAGAAAAACTAAAAAGTTTAATAAAGGACGTTAATTAAATGAATAAATTTAGTCATCTTAATAAAAATGGCGAAGCAAATATGGTTGATATAACTGAAAAAAAGATTACTAAAAGAAAATCTGAAGCAAGAGGTTTTATCATCATTACTAAACGGTCATTAGAACTTATAAAATCTGGAAATATTGGAAAAGGAAATATTTTTAATACCTCAAGAATATCAGGAATACTTGCAGCAAAAAAGACGTCAGAACTTATTCCCTTGTGCCACCCGCTTTCAATAGATTCAATCGATATTGATTTCAATTTTAAAAAAAATGGCATCGAAGTAATTACTGTGGTCTCAACAGTTGGCAAGACAGGTGTTGAAATGGAAGCACTTACAGCCACTAGTGTAGCTTGTTTAACAATATACGATATGATTAAAAGTATTGATAAAGGATCTGAGATTACTTCAATTAGATTAATAAGTAAGAGTGGAGGAAAATCAGGAAATTGGAAAAGAAAGTAAAACTTTTACAGGTTGATAAAGCTAGTAATATTATAATTAAAAATATTAAGCCAATAAAACGGCATGAAAATATAAAGATTGAAAACTCAATTGGAAGAGTATTACTAAAAAAAGTTAAATCTAAAAGGAATCAACCTTCTCTTAACCTATCATCTATGGATGGTTTTGCTGTAAGAAAACAAGACTTAAATAAACTACCAAAAAATCTTGTTGTCGTTGAAGAAATTAAAGCTGGTGATCAACCAAAATTTAGTCTTAAAAAAAATCAAGCAAGCAGAATATACACTGGGGCACCAATCCCCAAAGGTTCAAATAAAGTAATTATTCAGGAGAATTGTGTAGAAAAGGAATCCCAAGTTCTTATAAAAAAAAATAATAAAGAGGATTTTATAAGAAAAAAAGGAAATGATTTTAGTGATAATTTTAAATTAACGTCTCCAAGAATAATTAGTTCTAGAGATATTGCTCTTTTAGGTGCAATGAATCAAAAAGATGTTGATGTTTATTGCAAACCCAAAATCGCAATTTTGGCAAATGGCAATGAATTAACAGAGATAGGAAGGAAACCTAATGATTTTAAGCAACCATCCTCTTCAAAACCGTCAATAATATCATTAATTCAAAACTGGGGAGGAGAAGCCATTGATTTGGGTATAGCAAAAGATG
>JAYZKD010000078.1:0-7727 GCA_036163815.1 Pseudomonadota bacterium
CAAATCGAGTTTTGGCTTTTTTTTTTTTACCTTTTTTTATTTTTATTGTCATTTCTTTCCGTAAATTTTAAAACTTATAAATTTATAAAATTGTTAAAAACAAAAACAAAAACGGCTCCAATGATTATAATAGTCTCCTCGGCACCTCCAAAAGCAAAAAATAATAAAGCAAGAGCTGGTAAAAATTTTGATATGGCATTACCAAATGTTCCTATAAACATACGCCAGCCAACAATTGTTGATCTTTCATTATAATCTGAAGATAATTCCGCAGCCCAAGAATAATAAGGAATAAAAAGCATACTCCATCCAAACCAAAGTACTAAAAACCAAAACAAAAGATAATGACCGCCTGCTCCCAAATTCAAAGAAAGAAAATCGAGACTAAAAGGAACAAATTCCCAAAGATCTTGAGGAAAAAATATTTTATATGCCGCCAGCATTAAAATAGGAATTGAAAAAAACATCCATATTCGTCTTCTTCCCCATCGCGTATCAGTCCTATCACTCAAATACCCAATCAAGGGATCAGTAACAGCATCAAATGATCGCGCCAAAAGCATAACTAATGCAACAACAGCAAAATCAAGCCCTAAATCTGATACATAATAATTTGGTATAAAAGCCAACAAAGGAAGAGAGGCAATCGATAACGGCATCTCTGAAAGACCATAAAAGAATAAAGTTTTTTTTGGTAATTTCGTTTCACTCATAATTTTTTGGTTTCTTATGATGATTCACTGATTTGAGACCAAGAAGGATTATCACTTAACCAATTATCAACCCAATTATGGAAATGTTGCAATCTTTCTTCGTCATCACTTAAAATTGCTTTGTCAAAACCACGAGAATGCATACCAGCCTGCATATCATTAAGATAATGAATATCCTGGTCTATTGTAACCGTCATAGAATTCCGTCCTTCTATTACATCTTGTCTTGTAAAAACTTCATGTTCCACTCTTTTTTCTGAGTACTTATAGTCATAAGAGCCAGGAAGGAGCTCTAAACCTTTTTTCTCATCTCGAATTTTATCTTCCGGTATCATCAAACTAAATTTTGTAAAAGTGCATTTATTTGGGTCAGAAAGGTGAGGCCTCGGACCGTAAAGCCAAACCCTTTCTGCATGAATCGTCATAAACAAATTTGGAAAAATGTCATATTGAAAAACATCAGAAACCTGCTCATCGGAAAGCTCTGAATAATCAAAACCAAGTTTCTTACCAACTACTCTTTTTTGCTTTTGAATAACCTTTCTGATCTCAGGAACCTTACCATGATAGTCGTCTGGATTAAGATCCAAGCCTTTAAGATATTGAATCATGTATTCAGGTGGTTCTTCTGGCATGGGATATCTAGGATTCATCACAGGGCTTTCAACACATGTGTGAGTATGCCCAAAGGGCCATAGATAATTTTGGGCATCGCAACAATCAACAAAACTAGCATGCTGGGGGTGAATGAAATCAACATGATATTGTTCTAAAAAGTTATCCCTTACTGTTTTCCAATTTGTATCCAATGTTACACTTTGATGTTTTACTAATTGCATATTCTCAAAATGATAGGGGCTAAGTTGATCCATAATCTTTCCTAAGAAAATTTTAAGAGAGGCTGGATTCTTACTCATATTTATAAAAATCATACCAGCCCAAGTCTCTACATGAACAGATTTTAAAGAATTTTCTTTGCATAAAACATTATCTTCGAATAATTCTGCATCGGGGACTTTCTTAAGCTCTCCATCTAAACCATAGGTCCAACCATGATAGGGGCAAGATACCTGTTTAATCCAGCCTGATTCTTGAGTTAAAATCTTGTTACCTCTATGTTGACAACTATTATAAAATGCAGAAATTTCATTATTCTCATTTCGGGTAACTATTATTGACTCTCTTCCTATATCATAAACAAAAAATTCACCTACATCATCAATGTCAGATTCCAAACCAGCAAATAACCAACACTGCGTCCAAATTTTTTCCCATTCAGATTGCATAAAATCAGTAGATGTATATCTATCACTAGATAACTTAGCGTTATGCTTAGGATCTGCCATTATTTGGTCAGAAAAATCTATACGATCAAAGCGTTGTGGCATTAATTCCCCAAATTAATGATTAGATATTATCTAAAAAAAAGAATAGTACAAAATAAAAAAAATAAACAAATGTGTTGTAAGTTTTATATGTATTAATAAATAATGATTTGCGGGATAATAGAATTTAAAAATTGGGAGGACTAAATGATCGTAGTAAATGCAATAATGAAAACAAATGAGAATAATTTTGAAACAGTGAAAGAAGCTGTACAACAATTAGAAATCAAAACTAGAGAAGAGGATGGTTGCGTAGATTATGCTTTTAGTGTTGAACTTCATAACAAATCTAATATAAGGATCACCGAATTATGGGATGATTTGGAATCACTTAAAGATCATTTAAAAACAGATCATGTGGCAACATTTATAGGAGCACTTGCAAGCGATCCGCCAGAAACTGATGCAAAATTTTATGAAGCTAACCAAATCGATTATCCTGGATAATTATGAATAATAAAATCAGTAGTTGGAATATTGGCGATATAAAAATTACAAGAATTATTGAAGGTGAAAGAGCTGGGCCAATGTTTGTTGTCCCCGATGCAGTACCTGAAGAAATCTTAAAAATGCCATGGTTGCAACCTTATTTTTCTGATAGCGAAGGAAACACAATTGTCAGCATTCATGCTCTGATAATTGAGACGGATGAAAAATGTATAATTGTCGATACATGTCTTGGAAATGATAAAGAGAGACATATTCCTCAATGGAATATGCTACAAACTAGATTTTTAGAAGATTTAGAAACATCAGGATATTCTGTTGATAAGATAGACACTGTTTTGTGTACGCATATGCACACTGATCATGTTGGGTGGAATACAGTTCTAATAAATGATAAATGGGAGCCAACTTTCAAAAAAGCTGATTATCTTTTTGGTAAGAAAGAATGGGAACATACAGAAAGACAGTTAGATGATCATAGGTATGCAGAATTTATAAATGACTCAATAATACCAATTATTGACTCCGGGTTAGTCAAGTTTGTGGATATGGATGAAAAAATTTGTGAAGGAATTCATCTTGAACCTACAATTGGTCATACCCCTGGTCATGTAAGTGTTTGCATCGAGTCGCAAGGCATAAAGGCGGCAATTACTGGCGACTTCTTGCACCACCCTTGTCAAATGGAAAGATTGGATTGGGAATCAAGTGCCGACTGGGATAAAAAACTTGCAAAAAAAACTAGAAGGGAAAAACTTGGAGAATATGCAGACAATAATATTCTAGTTTTTGGTACACATTTTGCTACACCCTCTGCAGGATATGTAAGAAGAAAAGACAATCATTTTGTGTATGAAGTTAGACACCCGGATAGCACATAAAAAAAGGCTCTTTAAAAGAGCCTTTTTTATTTACTTTTTTTGCTATTAAAAATTATATGTCAAACTAGCAGAAAATATTCTCGGATGACCATAAGTACCAATAACGATTGTCGGATGCGTTGCGATATCAGGACTACCAAATCCAAAATTAGGGAAATTTTCTAGATCAGTATAATAATCTTCATCAGTAGCGTTATCCAAATTCAACATAAACTCCCAAGGACCTCTTATTATTCCTGCCTGAATATTTATTACTGTGTAATCTGGATTATTTATAGAATCCCAAGGCGGCATACTCTTACCTTCTCCTTGATGACTTAATTGAATATCTGCAACGAGATTCATATCATTAACAAGAAGTTTATCATAACTATAATTTATCGAAAAACTATTCTCGATTACATTTGCAGGTGTTAATCCGCTTAAATCAGTATCATTGGCTACTGTGTTATTATCCCACTCAGCATCAATCATACCACCAGCAAGACTTATAGAATGGCTTTCATTAAATTGATAAGCTAATTCAAACTCAACACCATGTTGTTCAGAGTTACCTACATTTGTAATACCCTCTATCAAACCTGGCCCATTTGGATTAGGAGTTAAAACTTGATAAGCTCTTTTCTTGTAGTCAATAAAGAAGGCAGCTACAGATGCTGTCCCTCTACCTTCAGCAAAGCTCCCTTTCCAACCAATTTCATATTGAAGGGCTTCCTCAGGTTGAAATTCTAAGAGAGTTGGTGTGCCATCAGGTCCTAAAATTGGAGTGGAACCATTTAGCCCCCCTGGTTCAAAACCCTTAGATATAGTTAAATAAGCCATGGAGTCATTCTCTAGATTTCTTGTTACAGAAATACGAGGTAAAACTTCAGTATCATTAATTACTCCAGAATGAAGCGCTCCATTTGTTTCTATATCAAGATTATCTTCATCTTCCTCCCAACTATCTATTCTTAAACCTAGATCTAACTTCCAATCACCTTCTTCATAAGAAACATTAGCAAAAGCTGCTAAATGGGTGTTTTCTTCATCACGTAATTCAAAAGGTAGGATAAAGTCACTGTCTGGCAAAATAATCCCAGGGCCGAAGTGTAAATATGAATCCATATTATTTGTATATTTTGAAGCATAAACGCCTGCTATCCATTGAAAATTGCTTTCTGTTGTTGATGTAAATCTTATCTCTTGAGTTATGATTTCAAATTCTTCGGGTCTATATGTATTCATAAACCAGAATTGAGTTAAATCAACATCTGTAATCCTAGTGCTTTCAGTATCAGTATAAGAGGTCACAGTAGTAACATCATAACCTTCTCTCTCAAAAACTAACTCTAGATGTGCCCCAAAAGTTTCTCTTTCATGGGTTGGATTTAAACCTGCATCTAAAGTCTTAGGATAAGTGAAGTTAGGTGCAGTACCTAATTCCCTCGCCCAATTATTTACTGGACCGTTATACTCATTGTAACGAAGTGAAGCGTAGAGTGATAAATTATCCGAAAGTTGACCGGCAATTGATAAACGCCCTCCACTTTCATCATAAGCTCCTACATCAGGATCTTGATTATCAACATTATCAGAATTAGGATTATACATAAATCCATCGTCTTCTCGAGTAAATCCAAATATTCTAATTGCCCAACCATTATCACCAATAGGCATATTAACAGAAGCTTCAACATCTATTACGCCTTGTTCACCGCCAAGAAGCTTTAATCTTCCTGAAGTTTCATCTGAATCTGGGCGCTTGCTTACATACTTGATAGCTCCACCTATATTACTGCCGCCATATAAGGTTCCTTGTGGACCTTTAATAACCTCTATTCTTTCTAAATCTCCGAATCTTGATGAAGCATCACTAAATAATTGAACATCATCAATGTAGAAACCTACACCTTGTGTTAAGCCAAAAGCACCAATACCCCTAATGGAAGCATTTGGATATCCATCTGTACGCATTGCAAGATTAAGGTTTGGAATAGCTAATCCAATCTTATCAAGGCCTTTGATATTTTGACGATCAATGCTTAGTCCTGATATTGCCACTACTGACTCAGGGATATCTAAAAGGCTTTCCTCCCTCTTACGCGCAGTAACAACTATCTCTTCCAAACCAGTATTGGATTGACCAGTTGCTGAGCTTAAAGAATTATTGCTAATAGGACTTTGTTGGTTTTCACCTTCATCCGCCATAACATTGCCTGTGATAGCCAAAATACAAGCAACAAAAAATACAGTTAATTTTTTCATAAAACCCCCTTGGATCTAACTTTGAGCCTAGTCTACATATAATCTATTAAATTTGAAGGATATTATTATTTTTTTATAAAAATACCCATAAAACTCAGTAATTTGTTAAGAAACTGATATTTTTATAAATTTAGTATTTCGTATATGAGATTATTGTTATATCGTCATTATAAATTCAGGAGTTTTAAGCAATGAGCGAAGTTAAAGATCTAAAACCAGGTGAAGCAAGGTGTCCTGACCATCCATCTACCAAAGAATTGGTAAGTAGAGATTGTACTGGGGCTCCAGCGCCAATTTTGGAGGAATCTTATGAATTTATAAGCGATGCAGACATACCTTTTGAAAGATATATCTCTGAAGATTTTGCCAAAAAAGAAAATGACTATATGTGGTCAAGAGTATGGCAATGGGCTTGTCATGTCGATCATATTCCAGAAATTGGGGACTATTATGTTTACGATGTAGGTGATCTTTCAGCAATAATTGTTAGATCGGAGAAGAATGAGATAAAGGCATATTTCAATTCATGCTTACATAGGGGAACACAATTAAAACCTTCGGGAACTTCAGGAATATGTAAAGAACTTCGATGCCCTTTCCATGGATGGACTTGGTCTCTCTCCGGTAAATTGGAATATCTTCCCTGTGATTGGGATTTTCCTCATGTAAAAAAAGAGGAATATAATTTACCTGAATTAAAATGTGATCTTTGGGGTGGTTTTGTTTTTGTAAATTTTGACCAAAATGCGAAGCCTTTGAATGATTATCTTGGTGTATTGCCTGAACATTTTAAAAATTGGAATCTTGAAGATAGATATATAGAAACACATGTAGTAAAAAGGCTTCCGGCTAACTGGAAAGCTTCCACAGAAGCATTTCTAGAGGCTTATCATGTTCTAGAAACTCATTCTGAAGGCGTTATGACTGCAGGTGATGCAAATGCTGACTATGATATATTTGGCGATCATATAACACGTTTCGTCCATACAATTGGTTACACAAGCCCACATGTAACTGAAAATCGTCCTGATGAACAAGGAATATTAGATATACTTCTTGGAAGAAGACTTAACGATGACTCAGGTGATGTTAAGGTTCCTGAGGGAAGTACTGCGAGAGAAGTTTATGCGAAAATTGTTCAAGAAGAAATGAGCGAAAAATATAAATCTGATTTTTCTCACTTAAGCGTTACAGAAACAATTGATTCAATAGAATATTTTGTCTTCCCAAATGCTTTCTTTTTTCCAGGACTTCAATTGCCAATGGTTTATAGATTTAGACCTGATGGAGTAGATCATGCAATATTTGATCTTTTATTTTTACGACCAAAAGTACCTGGTAAAGATCATCCCCATCCACCAGAACCTCATTACTTAGATATAAATGATAGTTATACTTTATGTGAAGGAACTGGTTTTTTAGGGGCTGTATATGATCAAGACACAAATAATCTATTATCACAAACGAAAGGCTTTAAAACTAGTCCAAAGGGGGCTCAAACTTTAGGCAATTATCAAGAATCGAGAACAAGACATTTACATCTAATGGTTGATAAATATTTAAAGGAAAAAAATACTTAATTTAAGGAGGAGAATTATTATGGCAGGAAGACTTGAAAACAAAGTAGCAATTATCACTGGTGCAGCAATGGGTTTAGGAGCAGCAGATGCCAAATTATTTGCTAGTGAAGGTGCTAAAGTTGTTTTAACTGATGTTGCCGAAGATGAAGGACAAAAATTAGCTGAAGAAATTGGTGCTACTTTTATGCAACAAGATGTGACCGATGAAGAAAGATGGAAAGAGGTAATTTCCGAAACCGTTAAACTTCATGGTAGACTAGATATTCTTGTTAATAATGCTGGAATAGTTGAAGTCGGCGATCCAGAAAATCAAACAACAGAAGAATATAGGTTTACTATGGCTGTTCATATGGATAGCACTTTCTTTGGATGCAAATATTCAATCCCAGTTATGGCAGAAACAGGTGGTGGATCAATTGTCAATATGTGTTCAATAGCTTCTGTTCAAGGTGAATCTTATGTTGCCGCCTATTG
>JAYZKD010000079.1:0-11665 GCA_036163815.1 Pseudomonadota bacterium
GCTGATCCAAGGAGAGAAGGTTTAGTTATACAAATTAATAATTTTAACGATCATGAATGAAAATTTTTATAAGATCCTTGATGATAAGTTTTCTCATTATTCAAATAATATTTGTTTCGAAGAACCATCTGGAAAGATTTGGAAATATTCTGATGTAAAAGAATTGACTTCAAAATTTTCCACTTTTTTCCGTCAACTTGGATTAAAAAAGGGTAGTCGCGTTATTGTGCAAATAGAGAAATCTGTTACAGCAATAGCTCTGTATCTTGGTTGTTTAAAATCAGGCATCATATATGTCCCATTAAATATTGCTTACACATCAAATGAACTTGAATATTTTATTGAAAATGTTAATCCAGATTTAATTTTCTTTAGCAATGATAAATATTTGGATCATCAAGAATTATTAAAAAATATTTCTAAATTAAAATCGTTTATTTTAACTGGAGATGATGAAGACGAGCTTTTCAAAGAAATTTCTAAATTAAAAAAAGATGATTATATTGAGGAACTTAATCAGGAAGATGTGGCATCAATTATTTTTACCTCAGGAACGACAGGAAGATCTAAAGGCGCAATGCTAACTCATAAGAATTTAACTTCTAACGCAATTTCGTTAAATAAAATTTGGGGGTTTGAGGAAAAAGATATTTTAATTCATGCTTTACCAATATTCCATGTTCATGGGCTATTTGTTGCCTTACATACTGCATTTTTAAGTGGGTGTAAGATTATATTTTTTGAGAAATTTTCTCCAACAAAAATATTATCCATCCTTGAATATTCTACGGTCATGATGGGCGTTCCAACTTATTATAGTCGTTTGTTATCCTTAGAAGGACTTGATAAAGACTTATGTAAAGGTATGCGGCTTTTTATTTCTGGTTCAGCTCCACTAACTGATTCCGTATTCAGAAATTTTAAAAAACGTACTGGGCATAATATTTTAGAGAGATATGGTATGTCTGAAACAGGAATGATTACATCTAATCCTTTAGAAGGAGATAGGATTGAAGGGACGGTCGGTTTTCCTTTGCCGGATGTTCTAATAAGGATTTGTGATGAAAAAGGTAACATTTTAAACCAGGGAGAAAAAGGAATTGTTGAAGTTAAGGGGCCCAATGTTTTTAAAGGTTACTGGAATTTAAAAGAAAAAACAGAAAAAGAATTTAGACAGGATGGGTTTTTTGTAACTGGTGATATTGGAAAATTAGATAAAGATGGCAGGTTAGCTTTATTTGGGCGTTCGAATGATATGATTATTTCTGGAGGCTATAATATTTATCCAAAAGAAATTGAATTAATTCTTGATGAAATTGAAGGAATTAAAGAAAGTGCTGTTATTGGATGTCCTCATAATGATTTAGGTGAGGCTATAGTTGCAGTCTTAATTTCTAATCAGAATAACATCATTTCTGATGACAAAATGAACGAAATCTTGTTAGAATCTCTTGCTAATTTTAAATGCCCTTTGAGATATTTATGGTTAGACGAGTTACCTAGAAATGCTATGGGTAAAGTTCAAAAAAAGGTGTTAAAAGGGAAATTTGAAAACATTTTTAAGGAGTAGATATGAGCAATCAGCAGAAAGTCGTGGATTTTATCAATCATTGGAATAATAGGGATATTGAGGGCATTATGAGTTCTTTGAGTGAAGATTGTTTTTATCATAATATACCAATGGATCCCCAAACTGGAAAAGAGGAAATAAGATCCTCCCTTGAGCCTTTTGTCCAAATGGCAACAAACATTGAGTGGATAATTCATCAAATTGCAGAGAATGAGGATGGGGTCGTCCTTACTGAGCGTACCGACCGATTCGAAATAAATGGGCAATGGATGGATATTCTTGTTATGGGTGTTATGGAATTTCAAGATGGATTAATTTGTAATTGGAGAGATTATTTTGACATGAAAGCATATGAAGCAGAAACAGCAAGAGTGTTAGGATAATTTGTCATTTTTTTGCCCCAATTTTTCGTTATTTTATTGACTAGTTATCAACTCAAATCTATTAATCCTTTAATCGATTTGAAAAATTGATTCGGTTCTAACTGTTGGAGTGAGGCTAAAAGAAAGACTTACAAATGAAACCGACTGACATATCGAATCCAGAATACTTCCACAAGGTGGTTGATTGTCAATGGGCCTGTCCCGCTCATACCCCTGTTCCAGAATATATAAGACTTATAGCTGCAGGAAGATATACGGACGCCTACATGATTAATTGGGAGTCAAATGTCTTTCCTGGAATCCTTGGGCGGACATGCGATCGACCATGTGAACCTGCTTGTAGACGTGTGCGTGTAGAAGATGAGCCCGTAGCTATATGTCGATTGAAAAGAGTTGCAGCAGATTATAAAGGAGAAATTGATAATCTTATTCCTACTGCTCCAAAAGAAGGAAATGGTAAAAAAATTGCATTATTAGGCGCTGGACCTGTTTCACTTGCAGTGGCAAGAGATCTTGTGCCACTTGGTTATCAATGCAAGATATTTGAAAAAGACCACCTACCAGGAGGTTTGATGAGATCTAATATACCCTCTTTTAGGCTCCCAGAGGAAGTTCTAAACGAAGAATGTAATAGAATTATTGATATGGGTGTAGAGGTTGAATATGGGCACGAAGTTAAAAGTTTTAAAAAATTATTGAAGGAAAATTTTGATGCTATTTTTGTAGGAACAGGAGCCCCAAAAGGTAAGGATTTAAATATTCCTGGACGAGAGGAGTGTGATAAGAATATCCATATTGGAATTAATTTTCTTGCATCCGTTGCTTTTGAGCATGTTAAAAAAATCGGTAAAAAAGTTGTTGTTTTAGGAGGAGGCAATACGGCTATGGATTGTTGCCGTACAGCAATACGTCTTGGCGGTAAAGATGTCAGGGTATATGTAAGGTCGCCCAAAGTAGATATGAAGGCTTCTGATTGGGAAATTGAGGAAGCAGAAATGGAAAATATTCCTATATATGAGAATCATGTGCCTAAAGAATTCATTCATGAAAATGGTAAATTAAAAGCTGTTATATTTGAGAAAGTAAGAGCGGAATATAAGGGAGGAAAAAGGAAATTAATACCTACAGGTGAGCCGGTTGAGGTTGTAGAGTGTGATGATATATTAATGGCGATAGGTCAGGATAACGCTTTTGATTGGATAGAAAAAGATATTGGAATTGAGTTTGGTGAGTGGGATATGCCGATAGTTGATAGGACTACTATGCAATCGTCCTTACCTAATGTTTTTTTTGGAGGAGATGCAGCCTGGGGACCAGAAAATATAATTACTGCTGTGGCTCATGCTCATCAAGTGGCGATCTCAATAGATTTGTATTGCAATAATAAGAATTTGAAAAAAAGGCCAGATCCGCATGTTTTTCTTGAGTCAACTAAAATGGGATTACACGAATGGTCTTATGATAATGGATATGCTGAAGTAGATAGACTTGCCGTACCCCATGCTGATCCTAAAGTTACTTTAAGAGATAGAAAAGTTGAAGTTGAGCTTGGTTATGATGATAGAATGGCTTTTGAAGAAGCAAGTCGATGCTTGAATTGTGATGTTGAAACTGTTTTTGAAGAGAAGCGATGTATCGAGTGTGATGCGTGTGTGGATATATGTCCAGAGGATTGTATTAATTTTATTCAAAATGCAGATGAACAAGAGTTAAGAGAAAACCTAAGAGTACCGGCATTGAATCTCACTCAGGATATATATGTTTCCGGAAAATTACCAACAAGAAGGGTTATGGTAAAAGATGAAGATCTTTGTCTTCATTGTGGTTTGTGTGCTGAAAGATGTCCTACAGGCGCTTGGGATATGCAGAAATTTTTCTATTTTGGTGCTCAGGCACATGATGGGTGTAAAAAATGAAGAAAGTTAATGATTTTGTAATTAAATTTGCAAATGTTAATGGATCAGGATCAGCTAGTGCAAATCTTATGTTTGCTAAGTCTATCTTTCGTATGGGTATACCTGTTAGTCCGAAAAATATTTTTCCTTCTAATATTCAAGGTTTACCAACTTGGTATGAGATTAGAATTAATAAAGATGGTTATTTAGCGAGAAGAGAAGGTGTCGATTGTTTAGTTGCTTTAAACCCTCAAACCTATCAATCGGACATAAGGGAATTAGTTAAAGGTGGATATCTTATTTATGACAGCACCATGAATCGGAAATTCTCAAGACAAGATATTAATATTATTGGAATACCGATGGCTAGTATATGTGCAGAACATTATGATGATCCTAGACAGAGACAATTATTTAAGAACATTATTTGTCTCGGTGCATTATCTGTTCTTCTAAAAATTGATATTTCTGTTTTAAAGGGGTTAATTAAGGAGGAATTTCAAAAAAAACCTAAACTAATTAAACCTAATTTACATGCTCTGGGTCTGGGAAGGAAATATGCTCAAGAAAATCTAACTTCTAAGTTTGGTCTTCAGTTAAAATCAATGAAAACGAAGAATAAGAAGATTATGATTCAAGGTAATGAGGCATCTGGTCTTGGTTGCGTATATGCTGGAGCGACAGTTGCCTCATGGTATCCGATTACACCCTCAACATCTCTTGCCGAAGCTTTTGAAAAATATGTAAACATGTTTAGAAAAGATTCAAATAATAATGTTAAAGGTGCTGTAGTTCAAGCTGAGGATGAATTGTCTGCTATTGGAATGGCTATAGGCGCAAACTGGAATGGAGCAAGAGCATTTACCGCTACTTCTGGTCCAGGTATATCTTTAATGTCTGAGTTTTTGGGGTTAGCTTATTTTGCAGAAATTCCTTTGGTTCTATTTAATATTCAACGAGGAGGCCCTTCAACAGGAATGCCAACTCGTACCCAACAATCAGATATATTATCTTCTGCTTATGCTTCGCACGGTGACACAAAGCACATCCTATTATTTCCGTCTGATCCTAAAGAATGCTTTGATATGTCTATTCAAGCTTTTGATATCGCAGAAAGATTACAAACACCTGTAATTTTTATGAGTGATTTAGATATAGGCATGAATGAGTGGGTAGTTGATCCTTTAACGGTTGAACAAAACTATTATTTAGATAGAGGAAAAGTTTTATCAGAAAAAGACTTAGATTCTCTAGAAATGTGGGGGAGATACCTAGATATTGATGGAGATGGGATACCATATAGAACCATTCCAGGAACTCATCCTTCTAAAGGATCTTTTTTTACTAGGGGTACTTCCCATGATGCTTTTGCCGGCTATACAGAAGACGGAAGAATTAATGCAGAAAATCTCAAACGCATTACTAAAAAGTTTAGAAAGTCGACTAGATATTTACCCAAATCTATAAGAAAGAACTCTAAACAGAATACTGATATAGGTTTAATTTATTTTGGTTCAACTTCTCCAGCGGTTGATGAGGCGCTCGATTATCTCAATGGTGAGGGTTATAATATTGATAAATTACGCATTCGATCATTTCCTTTTGATAAATCATTAGAAAGATTTATTGATGATCATGAACATCTATTTATTTTAGAGCAAAACCGAGATGCCCAAATGAAGTTTTTAATTTCTAACGAACTTAAGAAAGATATAAATAATTTTATTTCTTTGTTAAATTTTGATGGGAGTCCTGTTACAGCGAAATTTATAGTTGATGAATTTAAATCAAAAGTTAAAGACAATAAAAAAGTAAAAATTAAAGTTAAAAAACCTAAATCGGCAGCATAGGAAGAAAATGAGTTTTATAAAAAAACCAATTGCACGGCACCCTAATTTACCAAAAAATGACCTTGGTCTTACACGAAGGGATTATGAGGGGGCTTTATCAACTCTATGTGCAGGATGTGGTCATGATTCAGTGTCTTCGGCAATAATTGAAGCATGTTTTCAATTATCTATACCTGCTCATAGACTAGCGAAATTATCAGGAATTGGATGTTCTTCAAAAACACCGACTTATTTTTTAAATAAATCACATGGCTTTAATTCTGTTCATGGTCGTATGCCTTCTGTTGCTACTGGAGCAAATTTAGCAAATAGGGATTTATATTATCTAGGAGTTTCTGGTGATGGGGATACCGCTTCTATAGGCTTAGGTCAATTTTGTCATATTATGCGAAGACGCTTAAATATGGTTTATATATGTGAGAATAATGGGACATATGGTCTTACTAAAGGTCAATTTTCAGCAACTAATGACAAAGAATCTAAGAGCAGAAAAGGTGTAGATAACATGTTTGAATCTATCGATCTAGCAGCCTTAGCAATTCAATTAGGCGCTGGTTTTGTAGCAAGAAGTTTTTCTGGAGATAAAGATCAACTTATACCACTTATTAGGGCTGCATTGAGTTATAAGGGTTTTGCATTTATTGATGTTGTTTCACCATGTGTTACCTTTAATAATCATGCGCAATCTACAAAAAGTTACGAATATTTTAGAGAGCATAATGAAGCCGTTGGTTTTCTTGATGTTATTCCAGAGAATGAAGAAATTTCTGTAAATTACAAAGAAGGAAAGTCTTTAGAGGTTAATGTTCATGATGGCTCAAAAATGGTCCTATATAAATTAAATAAGAATTATGATCCTAGCAGCAGAAGAAAGGCTATAGGCAGAATTAATGATTCTCGAGAGAAAGGAGAAATAATTACTGGCTTAATTTATCTTGATCCTAATGAAGTGGATTTACATGATACACTTCAAACATCCAAAAAACCTTTTAACCAATTAACAAAAAAAGATCTTTCTCCGGGGGTTAAAAAACTTAATCAGATCAATAAGATTTTTTCTTAACCTGCTGTCGTGTCGAGTTTCTCATCCCAGTCTTGTTGACTTATCCACTCACTGAAAGGAGTTAATTCTATTGGTATTTCTTCCAGTACAGGGGCCATATCAACTTTAAAAGGTTTATGCTCAGAAACATTATTAAATTTATAAAAATCCGACATACTTTCAATAAAGGCATCTCTATTTTCAGACCTACCGCCTCTCTTATCTTCTTCCGTATCAGCAAAAAAGATATCATAAAGTCTATTTGAAAAATCAACTAAACTTAGTTCTTCGTATCGTATCGGCTTTCCAAAATGTCCTGAAAGAAGATCTGCAACTCTTGGAGGAGTAAAAACTTCTGGTCCTCCAATATTAATATTTCTTCCGATTAAATCATCTCGATCTATTGCGGCTATCATAAATTTTGCAACATCATCTAAGCAAATCCAACTTGCTTCAAGATTAGGATTATGAGGGTATGTATATACACTATTTTTCATTATATCTTCTCTTGCCCAATCAGTCAGAAGATTGTCCATAAATAGTACGGGTTGGAATGTAGTAGTTTGAACCCCAGCTTGTTTTAAAGTACTTATCATTAATTTTACGCTGTCGTAACCCAATTGACCAACCTCACCCAGTTCTTCTGGTGGGCCCCAACAACAAGTGTTATATATAAGCCGTCTTACATTTGCCCGTTTTGCAGCTGTTCCAACGGTAGCAGCAAAATCAAGGGCTTTATGAGATTCTTCAAATGAAGGTCTAGTATAAAATACAGTATCCGCTCCTAAGCATGCTTCGTAAACTGAATCAGGATCATTATAATCCGCATTTACAATTTCAATATCATCAAATTGACTTAATCTTTGAGGATTTCTTGTTGTTCCCCTAACTTTATATCCAGCTTCTTTTAGTTGACGAACCTGAGCTAGACCAGGTCTACCACTTGCGCTTAATACAGTAACTAAAGTCATAATTTCCTCCTAAATAATCTCTGTAATGTTTCTAACAGGATTTTTACCATCCCACTCTAATGAAGCTTTGTAAACATATGAATAAAAATTTTTTAATGATTCATTATCTTCATAAATTTCATAAAAATGCCCAATATCACTCCCAGGGTCAAACCAAGAAAATTTCATGCCATTTCTGTCTCCTGCTCTTGCAAAAAGTACTTCCTTACAATCTTGTTTTATTAATTCCTTGCTTTCTTTATCAAAATCTTTTGCTATCCAGGCAATATGGTGCATGCCTTTGGTAATAGATTTCTTTGATATCTGAGAGTGATCACATATCAATTCAATCATAAGATTTCCCTTCCACCCATAGGCTGATGAATGATCGAAATTTGCACTTATTCCATTAACTCTCGAATCTGAAACTTCAATATGTTCATTATAAAAAAAAGGCCCAATGTTAAACCTTTTTGACCATTTCTCTGAAGCTTCAATAACATTATTTACTGCATAAGCTGTTTGAATAATGGGTTTATCAGAAGCAAACATTATATTTTCCTTTAATAAAATTCTAGACAAGATTTACTAACTAAGGAAGAATAAAATCATAAATTTTAGGGGGTAAAAGTGATGAGTAATTCATTATTAATTAAAAATGCCAATATCGTAGACGGAACCGGTAGTGATGCATATATTGGCGACGTGTCTATACATGATGGCATTATTTCTGATATTGGAAAAGTTGAGGGTAATTTTGAAACTATTATTGATGCAAATGGTTTAACACTTTCTCCAGGTTTTATAGACATACATACACATTTTGATCCCCAATTATGTTGGGATGGCTATGCAACCCCTTCAATAGAACATGGCGTAACAACAGTTGTAACAGGAAACTGTTCTTTGTCTTTGGCCCCAGTAAGAGATGGTGGAGAAGATAAAATTATTTCTATGTTTCAAGTTATTGAAGATATTAAGAAACCGACATTTGATGCTGCTGTACCTTTTTCTTGGGAAACTTTTGGTGAATATCTTGATCATATAAAACCAAATTTGGGAATAAATGTGGCAGCTCTTATAGGGCATTCAGCTGTTAGGTTATATGTCATGGGTGAGGACAGCCAAAAAAGAGAAGCTACGGATGAAGAAATTCAAAAGATGGTAGAAATAGTTGAAATTGCTATGGAGCAGGGTGCATTAGGTGTCTCTTCTTCATATGTTGATGTAGATGAAAATCTTCATCCTGTACCTAGTAGATTTGCTTGCAAGAAAGAAAAGATTGCCTTAGCTCGTGCAGCAACAAAAACTGGAAGAGGCGTTTGGCAAGTTGTTCCATATTTTATTGATATGAAGACTCAATTAGAAAATATAGAAGAACTTGGTGATATAAGTCTGGAATCTGGAATCATGTGTACTTTCCAACCCGTTCTTTCAACTCCTGATGCTCCTAAAGCTGAACAAATTATGGAAGCTTTGCAAAAGCAAAGAGATAGAGGGGCAAAAGTCTTTGGTCAAACTATGCCGAGATGTTTCGATTTAAATATGAGGTTGTCAGAAACAAGCATGCTTTTATTTGGAATGCCAACATGGAAGGCTATAATGGATCTTCCGCCTAGCGAAAGAAAAGAGGCTTTTAGTAATAAAGATAAACAAAAATCACTCATCCAAGAAGCTTCAACAGCTGAAGGTATGAGTGCAGCTCTTCCTATGTTGAAAATTGGAGAAGTTTATTCTGATCAAAATCAGAAATATTCTGGAAAATATTTAATGGAAATTGCTCAAGAAGAGAATAAAGCAATAGGAGAGATAATATTAGATATTGCTCTAGAAGATGATTTAAAAACTGAGTTTCAACTTGTTAATGTTTTAAACGCAGATAAAGAATCAGTCAGTCACCTTATAACTAGTGAATTATGTCATTTTGGTGCCTCAGATGCAGGTGCTCATATTACTCAGTTTTGCGGAACTGGTGATACCACTCATTTATTGGAACATTATGTTAGAGAAACTAATAAAATGAGTTTACCCACAGCTATTTTTAGAATGACTAAAGAAGTGGCGGATGATTGGGGTATAAAAGACAGAGGCGTTATTGAAAAAGGAAAGGCTGCTGATATTGTGCTATTTGACATTGATAAGGTTGGAATTTCTGATGAAGTATTTGTTAATGATTTTCCAGGAGAGGCAAGTAGATACATGAGATATTCAAAAGGTTATGAATATGTTCTTGTTAATGGTTCTATAGTTTATCAAGACAGAAAGTATACTGATGTTAAAAGCGGGCGAGTGGTTTAAGAAGATTTAGTTAGGAACTTTTTTACAGCCTCTTTATGTTCTTCTGTTTTCCAACATTCTCTTAGAAGTTCACTTTCTCTTTTTTGCGCTTTATTCAGGTCAATCTCACTACCATTCTTAGTTAGTAATTCTTTTACCATTTTTAACTGAGGTCCAGGATTGCTTCCTATAAGCGAAGCTTTTTCAAGAGCATCATTAAGTAAAGTTTCTTCCGAACATAAAAAGTCTATGAGATTGGCTTCTTTAGCCTCTTCTGCGCCAACTAATCTTCCTGACAAACACATTTCACTTGCTTTTCCAAAACCCATTCTTTGAACAAGAAAATGACTACTTGCTAGTTCAGGTACTAATCCCATTTGGATAAAAAACATTCCAAATTTTGCTTTTTTTGAAGCCATAATTATATCGAATGGCAATATCATAGTTATTCCTATACCTACAGCGGCCCCATTCACTGCCGCTATCATGGGTTTAGATTCTCTTATTAACCCTACCCAATCTACATTTTTTGGCATACCTCCACTTCCAGATTGTGTGTCTTGACCTGGATCTTTGCCATCAATTCGTGTTTGGAAAGTATCTTCAATATCTGCTCCAGCACAAAAACCCTTTCCCGCTCCTGTCATAACAATGGCTCCTACTGATTTATCTTCATTAGCATCATTTATGGATTCTGCTAATTCTTCTGCCATAAATGGAGTCCATGCATTTAATTTTTCAGGTCGATTTAAAGTTATGAGAGCTGTTTTGTCTTTTTTTTCATAATTGATAGTCTTAAAATCCATAATAATTTCCTTATTTTGATAAAAAAATTGATAGCTATTGTATTACACGATAAAAATATAATACATTCAATATTTATATTAGGGGGTAAAATTGGATAAAGAGCAGATTGAGCAGCTAAAAGATCTAATTGATTTTGAAAGAAATAGGACTTCTCCGCCTAAGGGGTTTCCTAAACTTCCTGATTTGCCTGGAAAAAGATATACAGATCATGAATTTTATGAATTAGAAAAAGAAAATTTATGGAAGAAAAGCTGGTTATTAGCAGGTCATTTAGACGAAATAAAAGATATTGGTAGTTATAAACTTTGGGAAAAGGCTAGTCAGCCTGTTATCCTTGTACGGAAAAATGAAAATGAAGTAACTGCGTTTTATAATATGTGTCGACATCGTGGGGCTGCAATAGTTTTAGAAGAATATGGTCAATCAGATAAGCTTGTTTGTGGGTACCATGGTTGGACATACAATCATGATGGGGAATTAATTGGAAAAAGGGACCCAAAAGATTTTGTAGATTTCGATGATAGTTGTAGAAGTCTTCATAAAGTTAAAGTTGAATTATTAGGCAATCTTATATTTGTGAACTTTGATTTAGAATCTGAAAGTCTCAAGGATAATTTAGGTGTTATTTATAATGAATTAGATGAGTTTCAGTTCGGCTCACTTCGTTTGATTGATCATTATACCTATAACCTTAAATGCAATTGGAAGATTGCAATGGAAGCTAATATGGAGGTTTATCATGTTAAATCTATACATCCTGAGACAGTTCATAGTGGCTTAGATTATACAGGCAATGTAAATACCTTTTATCCGAATGGTCATGGAAGAATGGTTGCGCCTAGTAGAACATTTCCAAATCTTCCGGATTCGCCATTAAAAGCAAACCCAAAT
>JAYZKD010000080.1:0-3126 GCA_036163815.1 Pseudomonadota bacterium
AGTGTAACAAATACTGGAAGTTTTTCTTATTTTGGATTTTTCTTAGGTATGATCTTAGCTGTACTGCTTGGTTACGCGGTGGTAGTTCAAGGAAAGAGAGTTGATTTAAGATCCTTTTTTAAAGCAACTACCCTTTTATTAGTCTTTTTTGCTGCTGGTATGGTAGCTTATGGAACTCATGAAGCTGAAGAGTATTTAGTGAAAAGTGGAAAAATTGAAAAAACCAACATAACTAGGGTTTGGGATATTCATAAACCTAAAGTTTCTCTAAATAACAATGAAAGTGAAATTTTTTACACATACAATTCATCTAAAAATGAATATTATCATCTCCTTCATGATAAAGGTACGGTTGGTGTCTTTCTTAAGGGCTTTTTTGGATATAACAGCAATCCAAATTGGATAGAATTAATATTATGGGTCTTATCTATGATATTTGGAATAAGAATGTGGACCTCATTCTATAGGGTTAGTTGAACAGCCCTATAAACAATTGTTGTTACAACAACAAAAAAACCTATAATTAGAACTAGACCAAGGATAATAACTATTACAAGCATAATGTTTGTATATTTGTTGTTTTGATTAAAGAGCTTCATAATTATGGCGTCCCAAAAGAAAATATTAACATACAAAGTATCTGTTGAGGACTCTGGCCTACGATTAGATCAGTTTTTAACTCTCAAGAATTCAAACCTTAGTCGATCAAGAATCAAGGCACTGATTAAAGAAAGTTTCATTGTTAAAATTAATAATAAGAAAAGAACCGTAATTAATGAACCTTCTAAGAAAGTTAAATTATACGAAAACTTTGAAATAACTATACCAGAAGCTGTTGATCCAAAGCCAATAGGACAAAATATCCCCTTGGATATCTTACATGAAGACAATGATATTATAGTTATAAATAAGCCTGCAAATATTGTGGTCCACCCTGCCCCAGGTAATTATGATAATACATTAGTAAATGCTTTAATCGCTCATTGCGGTTCGAGTTTATCTGGAATAGGTGGTGAAAAGAAACCTGGAATTGTTCATAGGCTTGATAAAGATACTAGTGGAGTTATGGTTGTTGCTAAAAATGACAAATCTCATGAATCCTTATCTAAGCAGTTTTCTAATCATGGTAGAGATGGAAAATTAGTTCGATCTTACAAAGCTCTCGTTTGGGGGATTCCACATCTACAATCAGGAAAAATAGAAACTTATTTAGGACGATCATTAAAAAATAGAAAAAAAATAGCAATCTTCTCTGAAGAAAAAAAGGGAAGAAAATTTGCTATCACTCATTGGAAGAAAATTAAATCAAATAAAAAATTAGATATATCCGAAATAGAATGTAATTTAGAAACAGGAAGAACACATCAGATTCGTGTTCATTTAACTCATATCGGTATCCCCATTATTGGAGATCAAGTTTATGGGACAGGTTTTAAATCGAAATTAAATAAATATGATTCAAGCACGAAAACTTTACTTTCTAATATTTTTTATAGGCAGGCACTTCATGCTTATAAATTAGGATTTGAACACCCTAAAACAAAGAAAAAACTAAATTTTGAGACTAAATTACCTAAGGATATAAAAAAAATATCTGATCTTATTTAAATAATAACCTTTAATTTGTGTCGAATCATAACCATATGTTATGATTAGTTAATATGGTAAAAAACAATAAAATAAGCAATCTACCAGTTTTATCAGGTGATGTAACTTTGAGTAATTATCTTAACGAAATTAAGAAATTTCCTATGTTAAGTGCTGAAGAAGAATACACACTTGCAACAAGACTTAATGTTCATGGCGATACTGAAGCTGCTCATCAACTAGTAACTAGTCATTTAAGATTAGTGGCTAAGTTAGCTATGGGCTACAAAGGCTATGGGCTACCAATAACAGACATTATATCTGAGGGAAATGTCGGTTTGATGCAAGCAGTCCAAAAATTTGATCCAGAAAAAGGTTTTCGACTTGCTACATACGCCCTTTGGTGGGTAAAAGCTGCAATGCAGGAATATATTTTAAGATCATGGTCTTTAGTAAAAATAGGTACAACAGCTGTTCAAAAAAAATTATTCTTTAATCTCAGAAGAGCAAAAAATCAAATACAAGCTTATGAAGATGGAGACCTCAATCCAGAGAATTTGGAGAAAATTTCAAAACAATTAAATGTTCCTGAAAAGGAAGTTGTAAATATGAATAGAAGGATGGCCGGAGCTGACCCATCTCTAAACGCTAAAGTAGCTTCAGATGATGGATCTTTAACAGAATGGCAAGACTGGCTTGTCGAAGAAAGTCCGAATCAAGAGGAAGAATTTGCAGAACAAGAAGAGGATGGAATTAGGAAAGAATTAATATCAGAATCTCTTAAGGTCCTTAACGAAAGAGAGTTAGACATAATACAAACAAGAAGATTAGAGGAAACACCAACCACCTTAGAAGAATTAAGTGAAAAGTATGGCATAAGTAGAGAGAGAGTCCGTCAAATTGAAGTTAGAGCATTGGAGAAAATTAAAGAAGAAATAGAGAATTTAATGCAAGAAAAAAATATTGTTGATATTTAATTAGCAATCTCATACCAAAAATTATTCAAAATATTAATTAATTCCTCAATAAAAGGATCGTTGTTAAGACTAATACCTAATGACTGATAATCAAAACTTGAAAATCCATTTCCTGCATATTCCCAATCTAAAATCTTAAAACTGTTATTAGTTTTAATAATATTTGTAACTAAATCGTGATGAACTAACTTCGGTATCCAATCTGCTTTTTGAAATTTTTCAAGATCAATCAAGAAACTTTCTAATTTTTCAGAATCAAATTTCTTATCCTTGTTTTGTTTTTTAAGTAAATCTAAATATTTAGATAAATAAGCATAATAATCAAATTTGGGTAAATTAATGTCTACACTCTGGTACCGTAAAATTAAATCAGTCAATGTCTTCTTATTCTTCTTTGTTATTTTTTTTATATCTAGGTTATATCCTTCAACATATTCATAGATAAGATATTTATATGACTCATCACAATAGATAATCTTTGGACTTACAGAAATGTCATCTAAAGCATTTAAAATAATTTCTTCGTTAACTCTATTTATTCCCAAATCGGAAGAATTATCTG
>JAYZKD010000081.1:0-29069 GCA_036163815.1 Pseudomonadota bacterium
TCTTTTCTTCCATTTTCTTAACCTCTAGGGCATTATATTATCAATTTTAGACAATATTCGCGATAATTAATTCAATAGGCTATATAATTAGCTATAAATATTCATAAAAGGCAAGATACTATGGCAATAATTCAGCAACCTAAATCTACTGGACTTCTAAGGTCTCTTTTACTTTTAACCCTTATTTTATTTGGATTTTGGATTTTAAACGATCAAGGATTAATCGAGTTAGTTCTTCAAGGAGATAAGAGCCATATTTCTAAAGCAATAATTATTCTATGGGCTATTACAACGGTTTACTGGATATATTTATCAAAGAATGTTTATGCCGAAAAAACTTCAATCAATTCAGAAAGTGATATTAATCCTAATCTATCTATTGGTAAATATCTTGAAGCGATAGATAAAGGAGAGGATAAGGATCTTTTACTAAAAGCTCTGGAAACTGAATACGCAAAAAAATTAAGTTTTGGCTGGATGGCTGCTGATATTTCCTTAAAGCTAGGTCTTTTAGGTACAGTGATTGGTTTTATTTTGATGCTCCAACCTATTTCAGAATTAAATAACACTAGCCCTGAAGAATTAAAAATAGCCTTATCTTCAATGAGTTCAGGGATGGCAGTTGCTTTATTCACTACTTTGACAGGATTGGTTTCAAGTATCCTGATACGATTACAATTTCAGTTAACCTCTTCAAGTATCGCAACATTAATAAATGAAATAACTTTTATTAAGGAAGAAAGTTTTGGAAAATAAAATAATTTTTCCAGATGATAATAGTGGAGATGCATTTACTGACCTTTTGTTTAATGCTCTTCTCGGTTTCGCCTTCATGTTTTTTATTTCTTTTGCTTTAATACAAAAACCCGTTGATGAAGGTAATATTGAATCTAAAGCTGAATTTATAATTTCCGTTGAATGGGAGGATTATCATCCTGATGATGTTGATCTAATTGTAGAGGACCCGCTAGGTAACATTGTTTACTTTCAAAACAAAGAAGATGGATTAATGCATCTAGATAGAGATGATAGAGGTACTCTGGCTGATAGATTGATTATTGATGGAGTAAATGTTGAAAACCCGGCTAACCAAGAAATAATAACTATAAGAGGAATCATGGCCGGAGAATATATAGTTAACTTATTACATTATAAGGCAAATTTTGTTGTACCTCTAAAAACTAAAGTTAAAGTTGAAAAGATTAACCCAAGGGTAGAAATTGTTTATTTTGGCAATCATTTCTTAACAAAAACTGGTGATGAATTAACAGCAGTTAGATTTTTTCTAGATGAAAAGGGTAATGTTCAAGATCTTAACTTTATTGAGAAATTATTAATAACTAAAAATGGAATTTTAAAACAATGAATTCAGATTCGATAACAGTTGCCATTTTATTTGCTTTTTCATTTTCTTTTCTTTTGGTATTCGTTTTTTATACTCGGTTTTCCCTGATATTTAAAATTAGCCTAGTTTTGGGAGGTTTTTTGTTATTTTTGCTTTCATATAATTTAATTGAAGAAATGCTAGGTAAACCAAGAATAACCAAATTAAGATTTGTTGAAGGAAGTAGATTTATTTATATCGCCCATGATTGTATTGAGCCGAATAAAATAGAAAAATCAAAAGGGAAAATGTATGTCATTTATCGTAAAGAAAAGGACGGTACTTTTGCTTCTATTCCTGAGATAAGTGAATTTTCTTACGACCGAAAATATTGTGAAGCTTTTGAGGATGCAGAAAAATATCAAATTTATAAATTTGAAAAAATTAATGAAAATGAAGATTTTGAGGAAGGAAGTGATGATCAAGAGGATATAGAAGAGGGTAAGAAATATTATTCAGTAGATGATGAGTGGTATTTAGAATTATTTGAACCGCCTAAGGCAATACTGCCGCCAAAAGGCTAATTTTTTTGCTGCAATGCCCTTTCTTTTGTAGCTACATCGACAATATATGAATACACTTCAAAAGCATTTTTTTCATTCAAAATATCTGAGAAACCTTTCATGCCATTTTCTTCAAGCATTCCATTAAGAACAATTTCATTAAAATATTCATGTGTTTCTGCTTTCATATATCTTAAGTCTGAAACAGTCTTTCCGTGAACACCACTACCATGACAAATGGCACAATAATTTGCATAAATATCTTCTCCAGCTTTAATATCTTCAAGGCTAGCATTAATTGAAGGTTGTTCTGGAATAGATAGGTCCTTTTCTTCCAATTCTTCAATTTTTGATTTTCCATTAAGTTTAAATGTTAATAGTTTTCCATAATTTCCATATTTTATTGAAGCAAGTTGACCTTCCCATATACCAAAATTATCCCCTAAGAAATTACTAGCTCCACCATCGCCTGCTAAAATGCTTATATATTGCTCACCATCAATCATATATGTAACAGGTGGCGCCATAATACCTATATAGACATTTTTAGACCATACTAATTTTCCGTCTTTTGTATCATAGGCTTCAATGAAACCAGAACCATTGCCTTGAAAAACTAGTCCTCCAGCTGTAGTAAGGGGGCCTCCATTCCAAAATTGCTTGTGTCTTACAGACCATTTAGTTTTTCCTGTCAGAGGGTCAAAAGCTACTAACTCTCCTGTTATGGGCGGAATATTTTCACCATCTGACATGTCTGGGACAGTATCAAATAGATTAAATTCTGTTCCAGTATTTACAGTTTCTGGTAGCATTTTATAAAGACCACTTTCGGCGAAAGTTTTTTTAACCCGATGTACTGCTGCTATCTCCATAGTTGGGATAAAGACTAATTTTTGTTTTGGATCGTAAGACATAGCCTGCCAACCATGACCGCCATATGTTCCTGGAAGTATCCAAACAGCTTTTTCGTAATAATTTTTATCTGGGTTAAGTACCGGACGCCCTGTTTTTAAGTCAACATGTGTAGCCCAATTAGTTTTTACATAATTATTTGCTCTTAATAACTCACCTGTTTTTCTATCTAGTACATAAAAGAAACCATTTTTTGGAGCTTGCATTAAGACCTTTCTATCTTCTCCATCTACATGTAAATCGGCTAACATAATATCCTGAGTAGCAGTATAATCCCATCTTTCTTCAGGAGTTGTTTGGTAATACCAGTTCATCTTTCCTGTATCAGCATTAAGCGCCACTATCGATGAAAGAAAAAGATTATCACCACCTTCGGGAGAACGAATTTGTTGATTCCAAGGAGACCCATTACCGGTTCCAATATATAATTGGTTAAATTCTGGATCAAAAACTATTGAATTCCAAACGGTTCCGCCTCCACCCATTGTCCACCATTGGCCAGTCCAAGTTTTTGAAGCCATCTCTAGTTCGGGGTGTTCAAAAGGAAGAGAAGGATCTCCGGGAACAGTAAAAAAGCGCCATTCTAAATTACCATTTTTGGTATTGTAAGCTGATACATACCCCCTTACTCCACCCATGTCTGCACCACCATTACCTATATATACTTTGCCATTAGCCACTCTTGGTGCGCCAGTAATAGTATAATCCTTATCAGTATCTATAAGAGTATTAATTTCCCAGATTTTTTTTCCTGTCTTAGTATCTAGGCTTATTAGACGACCATCAATTGTTCCAAAATAAACCTGACCTTCCCAAACGGCCACACCCCTATTAACGACATCACAGCAGACTTTTCTTGCCCAACTTCTTGGCACATCTGGGTCATATACCCATAGTTCTTTTCCTGTTTTGGCGTCAACCGCATGCACCACACTCCATGTGCTTGAAACGAACATAATCCCGTTATCAACTATAGGTGTTGCTTCAAGACCTCTTGTTGTGCCCATGTCTAATGACCATTCTAATTGGAGTTTATTTATTGTTTCTAGGTTAATTTGATTAAGAGGTGAATACCTTTGTTCATGGTAATCTCTTCCATGAGAAAGCCAGTTTTGTGGCTCATTATTTGCGTTAATAATCCTTTCAGAATTGATATTACCTAATTTTTCTTTTTTTATAACTTCAGTCTTATTTTCTATTGGAATTTCTTTGATAATTTTTTCTTCACTTATAAGAATTAATTTATAAATGATTAATAAAGCCAATGTGAGAAGTAATATTATATTAATACTAATTGCTGATTTTCTATTTAGACTAGGGTGGGCCACTGTAAATTCCAAAAATTTCTAATTATTTTGTTCCAATTGAACTTGCCTATCAGTTTTGGCTGTATTGACTATATAATGATAAATGCTTTCAACATCATTTTCTGATAAGACATCTGAAAAAGATGACATACCATTATCTTTTAGAATACCATCATATACAATATGTTTAAACATTTCGTGACTGTCATTATTCATCATTCTTAAGTCTGGCAAGGCTGGTCCCGCTCTAACAGCTGTGCCATGACAAAAAGCACAATATTCTCCATATAATTCTAAACCACGGTTTATTTGGAATTCTGATGAAGTTAATTCAGGTTGTTCCGGAATAGACTTATTCAATAAATCAAGTCTTGGAAGTTTTGCGCCTCCATTAAGTTTAAATGCTAATAATCTTCCAGAATTTCCATATTTCAGCGATGCAAGATGTTCTGTATGGAAACCAAGTGTATCTCCTCCATGATTATTTCCTCCACCAGTACCGGCTAGAATTGCTATATATTGTTCTTCGTCAATTACAAATGTTATTGGAGGAGCAAGCATGCTGGTTTGAATGTTTTTAGACCACAAAATATCCCCTGAAGAAGAATCATATGCATTAAAGAAACCCATCCCATTGCCTTGAAATGTTAACCCTGCTTTTGTTGATAATGTTCCCCCATTCCAATGTTGAGGATAATTAACTTCCCATCTTGTTTCTCCAGTAAGAGGATCAAAAGCTTGTAATGAACCGGTAGGAATTGGTACTTCAGGCATAGCCAATGCTAAATTTAAGTATTTACCCAATTCTATGCCTGTATTCCATGAATTTGGTTTATATTTAATTTTTCCTGTCTTTTGCCATTCTTCAGTCATTTTGTATATTGTTGGAGCAATTTGTGTTGGTATATACACAAGACCTAAATCAGGATCATAGGACATTGCTTGCCAATTATGACCTCCAAGAGCTCCAGGAAGTATCCATTGTTTTTCTTCTAAATAATCTTTTTCTTTATTTTCAACTGGTCTTCCAGTTTCCATATCAACATGAGTAGCCCAATTTACGACAGCATATTTATGAGCTCTCAATAGCTCCCCTGTTTTTCTATCTAATACATAAAAGAAACCATTTTTTGGAGCTTGCATTATCACTTTACGCTGTTCCCCATCAATTTCCATTTCTGCCAACATCATATCTTGAACTGCTGTATAGTCCCAATTATCTCCGGGGGTGGTTTGATAATGCCAATTCATTTTTCCAGTATTTGCGTCAAGAGCTACCATAGATGATAGAAATAAATTGTCTCCACCACCTGGCGATCTTATTACTCTTGTCCATGGCGAGCCGTTCCCTACACCAATGTAAACTTGATTAAATTCTGGATCATAAACAATTGAATTCCAAACCGTTCCTCCACCACCAATCTTCCACCACTCACCACCTTTCCATGTTTCCGCAGCAATTTTCATTTCTGGGTGTTCGAAGGGAAGGGAAGGGTTACCCGGTACAGTATAAAACCTCCAGACTAAGTTTCCTGTTTCTGTGTTAAAAGCTGAAACATAACCTCTGACACCATATTCTGCTCCGCCATTACCTATAAAGATTAAATCATTAGCAATTCTTGGTGCTCCAGTAATAGTGTAATCACCAGTAGGATCTATTAAGGTATTAATTTCCCAAATTAATTCACCTGTTTCGGCGTCAAGTTTAATTATTCTTCCATCTAGGGTTGCGGAAAATACATATCCTTTCCATACAGCAACTCCTCTATTAACCACATCACAGCAGGCTTTTCTTCCCCAATCTTTAGGAACATCAGGATCATAATACCAAACCTCTTCACCGGTTTTAGCATCTATAGCATAAACAATACTCCACTCACTTGTTAAGAACATAATTCCATCATCAACAATTGGAGTAGATTCAAGGGCTCTTGTACTATTCATGTCGAACGCCCAAGCCAGTTCAAGATCTTTTAAGGATTCCTTATTAATTTGCGTAAGGGGAGAATATCTTTGTTCTTCATAATTTCTTCCGTGAGAGAGCCATAGGTTAGGTTCATCATCGGCATTAGTTATTCTTTCTTGAGTAATATATGCGAATTTTTTCTTTTCTGTTCCGTTAGAATCTATCTGCTCATTAATTACGCTATCATTTTCATTTATTTCTGTATTCTTGTCTGAGAACAAATAAAGACTTAAAAGTATAATTATAAATAAAAAAAGATATGTTCTTAATTTCATAATACTCTCCAGGTTAAACTAAAATACTATAGGACTTAAAAATTCGATGCAACGAATTCTGGGTTTAAAAAATCCTCATTTTTTTTTCCATATAAAAATTCTTTGTCATCTAAAGACCTTACCTTACCTCCCGCCTTTTCTAGAATTGCATGCCCTGCAGCAGTATCCCATTCTTTTGTTGGCCCTAACCTTGGGTAAATATTTGCTTGTCCATTAGCAATGAGACAAAATTTAAGGGAAGATCCACATATAATTTTTTCTTTTATGTTGTATCTTTCTAAAAAATTACTAGTAACTTTGTTATTGTGAGATCTGCTTGTTATAGAGACAAGATTTTTTGTTTCTTTATTAACAGATATTCTTTTCGATCTATTTAAATTTATTTCATTATGATAATTTTCAACTTCTAATTCATAAGCTTTATTATTATCGTCTGTAAAAAATATTTTATTTTTAGCAGGAGCATAAATAACACCAAGCTCAGGTTTATTTCGATTAATCAAAGCAATATTAACAGTAAATTCGTTATTTTTTTCTATAAATTCTTTTGTTCCATCTAATGGGTCAACAAGAAAAAAAATATCATTCAAAGACTTTATTTTTACTTTTGAATACGATTCTTCAGAAATACATTGAATTTTAGAAAATTCCTTATTTAAGCCGGTGACAATTATTTTATCAGAAAGCCTATCTGCTTGAGTAACTGGTGAGAGATCGTCTTTTAGCTCAGTTTTAATTTTTTGGTTATATAATTTCATGATTTCTCCCCCAGCTTTAAATGCAAGAGAAACTATTGTAACAATCGATTGATAATCACTTTTCATTTATTAACAATTAGATATATTTTTTTTATCAAAGCAATAAATTAATTTATAAATTATTGAATATTACACTTATACTGTTTTATAAGAGTTCATAATTAATATGGTTTAAAAAATGATACCTAAAATAGACTTGGATATAAAAGGCAAAGTTGAAGATACAAAGGTGGTGGTTGCAATGAGTGGTGGCGTTGATTCGTCTGTTGCGGCAGCACTTGTTAAGAATTCAGGTTACTCTGTTATTGGGATAACTTTAAAATTATATGATCAAGGATCATCGATAATCAAAAAAGGGAGTTGCTGTGCAGGCCAAGACATCTATGATGCTCGTAAAGTAGCCGCTGATCTCGAAATCCCACATTTTGTGTTAAATTATGAAGATATTTTTCGTAAAAAAGTTATTAAAAGCTTTTCAGAATCTTACCAAAAGGGTGAGACTCCAATTCCTTGTGTTCTTTGTAACGAAAAAGTTAAATTTGATGACTTGTTTATAGCGGCAAAAGATTTAAACGCAAAGGCTCTGGTGACGGGTCATTATATAATTACAAATAATAATAAAAATGGACGTCAAATGTACCGAGCTTTAGATAAAGAAAAAGATCAAAGCTATTTTTTATTTAAAACCACTAAAAAACAACTAGATTTTTTAAGATTTCCTTTAGGTTCATTTAAAAAAACAGATATTAGAAATATTGCTGAAGAAATTGGTCTATCAGTTTCTGATAAACCCGATAGCCAGGATATTTGTTTTGTTCCTGAAGGAAAATATTCAGAAGTGCTTAAAAAAATAGATCCAAAAAATCTTAAACCTGGTTATCTAAAGTTAACTAACGGTAAGATAGTTGGTGAGCATGATGGAATAGTTAATTTTACAATAGGACAAAGGAAGGGTTTAGGGATAGCACTAGGAGAGCCTTTGTATGTAATAGAAATTAATGCTGAAAATCATGATATTACTCTTGGATCAAAAGAGGATCTTAAGAAAAAGAATATTTATATAAGAGATCTAAATTGGATAGGCGATAAAAAATTAGAGAGAAGTGATAAAAAGAAAATAAAAGTAATGGCTAAAATTCGTTCTACACAGGAACCTGTAAATGCGAACTTATTTTTTGATAAAGGGAGAATGTGTGTAAATTTTGATGAAAATATTGAAGGGATCTCTCCTGGGCAAGCTTGTGTTTTTTATGACTCTAAAAATGCATCTAGAGTACTCGGTGGTGGATGGATATCTGGATAAAGGGTGATTGACATTATTAGTAACAAAGGATTATTGAAGATATTTATGGCGGGGTAGCTCAGTTGGTTAGAGCAGCGGAATCATAATCCGCGTGTCGGGGGTTCAAATCCCTCCCCCGCTACCAAAAGGAGAGGAATGTTAAATAGACATATTAATCTTGAAGGCGCTACGAATTTTAGAGATTTAGGAGGGTATAAAACTTCTGAAGGCGCTAGGATTAAGAAAGGATTGATATTTAGGTCTGATCACTTATCAAATTTAACTGATAAAGATCTACATGTTATCAAAGAATTAGGTATAAAGACTGTTTGTGATTTCAGAAGTGAAATTGAAATGCAAGAATTCCCATCTCTTTTTGACAATTCTTCTTCACCAAGATTATTACACATTCCTATTAAAACTTTGGGAACGGAAGATCTTCAAGATCTTGCTTTAAGAGAAAATGTTACAAGCAAGGACTTGGCTGATGAACTTCAGCATCATTATGTTTTATATGTAAATCAACACAAAGAAAGATATTCAAAGTTTTTAAATAATATTGCCCATGGTGAAATACCAATTGTATTCCATTGTTTTGCAGGTAAAGATAGAACTGGTTTCGGGTCTTTGCTTCTTTTGGGTTTAATGGGTGTAGAAAAAGAAACAATTATTGATGATTACCTACTAACTAATGATTTGTATAAAGGACCGGTCGTTGGGAATAATTGGAAAGATGAAATATCTGAAACTATTAGACCTCTTTTTGAAGCCAGATTAGATTATATAAATGCTGCATTTAACGAAATTAATAGTAGGCATAAAAGAATTGAAGATTTTGTGCTTAATGAACTAGATGTTGATATAAAAACCATAGAAAATATTAAAAATAAAATATTAGAATAAATTACTATTCTTTAACAAAGGTTACCGCGTAATATTCCTCGCCATCAAACAAATCTTTAGCATCATCAACGCCCTCAATAATTTGGAATCTTCTGGGTACAATCGTACCTTCCATTCGGTAACCTTTTGCACTCATATTTTTCTTATGAAATTCCATAGCTGCTGGTGTAAAATCTTTAGCAAGAACAGTAATTCTTTCTATCTTTTTATCCGGATTATTCATTTCTTATTATACCTCTTGTTTGGTTCCTGTTCCATAAAAAACAAATCCTGGAACATCTAACCCTTTCTTGAAAGCTTTAAAATTATCAGACATATACTCAGCCCTCCTTATATCAGATTCCAGTGTATGTGAAGAATTATGTGGTGACATAATTAAATTATCAAGCTCATTAAAGGGTAAATTAGAAGGCTTAGGATTTTTATTTTCTTTATCTGTATAAGGATAAATCCACCAAGTATCAATCGCTGCGCCAGCTATTTTTTTTTCTTTTAAATATTTATATAAGTCTTCTTCGTTGCAAACATTTCCTCGAGCAATATTTATTAGAAAGGCGCTTTCTTTCATTTTATTTAATTTTTCTTCATTGATCATATTGTAGGTTGAATCATTGAGATCGCATGCCAATAGAATATAATCGCTTTCAATTAATAACTTATCTAATTCATCAGAAGTTCCGTGCCAATCAAGTTCAGGTGGAAGAATTTTTTTCTCATGTCTATTAATACCTAAAACTTTCATACCTAAATCTTTAGCTCTTTTTGCACACTCTTTTCCAATTAATCCATGCCCAATGATCCCAAGGGTTTTCCCATAAATTTCGCTGTGTATAGACTTAGTATGGGTAAGACCTGGCCAATCTTCCCAAGACCCATTCCTGAAAGTCTTATCCATTTTATAAATATCTAGAGCAAGTGCCAGCATTACCCCAATAGTATATTCTGCCATTGCTATTTCGTGCCCTGATGCATTTGCAATCATTACATTGGGAGGAAGAAATCCCGTATCAAGCCAGTCCACACCAACAAAGGGTATTTGAAGAAGTTTAAGATTCTTTGCTTCAGGAATGTATTTAAAGATATTGCCTTTATTCATAGCATCAAATCCTGTTACTATTATTTCAGCATTTTTGTAAAGCTCGATAAGATTATCGTTACCGTCTTCAGGTTTCCATTTTTTTATGTCCCAGCTATTGTCAAGATTCTTATTAAAAATTGGAATAAATGGATCACATTTTTCACCTAATAAAAGTATTTTCATTTCACTCTAGAGTTATGTAATTGTAACTCCCCCATCGATAATAAAATTTTGTCCAGTAGTAAAAGCACCCGCTTTACTTGATAAAAATACTGCTGCACCAGCAATTTCGTCTGGCATACCTATTCTTCTTAGGGGGGCTTTTGATGTTGTATTTTTTAAAATTTCTGGATTATCCCATAAAGCTTTAGCAAAATATGTTTTTACGAGACCTGGTGAAATACAATTTGCTCTAATGTTATTAGGCCCATGTTCTACAGCTATATTTCTAGCTAATTGCATATCTGCCGCTTTTGATATTCCATAGGCACCTAGCAATTCCGATCCTTTTAAACCTCCAACAGATGATATGATTATAATTACGCCATCTTTTCTTTCAATCATTTGGGGTAAAACTAGATTGCATAGCCAATGATTAGATTTAATATTTGCGCTTAATATTTTATCAAAAGCATCATCAGGTATATCTAAAGACGATCCAAAAAAAGGATTAACTGCCGCATTACATACCAAAATATCTATTCCTCCAAATTGTTTGTTTGTTTCATTAACGAGGTTTTCTAATTGATCTTTGTAATTGATGTTACAGGGAATAGAAATTGCACTTTCTGCATTATCCTTATTAATTTCATCTTTTATTTGCTCACATAAATCTTCTTTTCTACTTGAAATAACAACCTTTGCACCATGGTTAGAAAACTGCTTTGCTATAGCTTCACCTATTCCTTTAGTTGATCCTGTAACAAGAGCTCTTTTTCCTGATAGGTCGAATAAATCCATAATTTCCTCCTTTTTACAAAAAATAGATTAGCAGAGCTTTGTAAGTAAATGAACCGAATAGTTGACTGAATCTTAGAGTTAGATTAGTGAGTTTCTGAAGAATAAAAAATTATATGCTATGAAAGAAATAAATAAATTTTCGGAAGTTTCAGAAGAATATGATGCACTCATTTGTGATGTTTGGGGGGTTATCCATAACGGAAGAGAATTATTTTCAGGAATAAATGAATGTTTAAAAAATTATATAGCAAATGATGGAGTTATTATTTTACTCTCAAATGCCCCAAGACCAGCAATTCATGTTGAGAAAATGCTAGAAAGTTTTGGATTAAAAAGAGAGTGTTATAACGATATTATTACATCAGGCGACCTAACTAAAAAATCTCTCAATGATAATTTGTTTGGAAAAAAATGTTTTCATATTGGCCCTGATAGAGATTTGAATATTTTTGATGACACTAAAGTTAAAAAGGTTGAATTTGATGAGGCAGACTTTATTTTCGTAACAGGTCTTTTTAATGATGAAATTGAAGATGAGAATGATTACATTGATCTATTGTCTTTGGCAAAAGAGAGGGGTATGACTCTTGTTTGTGCAAATCCTGATCTTTTAGTTCAAAGAGGAGATAAATTAATACCTTGCGCTGGTTTAATTTCTAGGAAATATGATGAAATTGGAGGAAAGACAGTCAATATTGGTAAGCCCTATTCTCCAATCTTTGAAGAAGCTATTTCACTTATAAAAAAAGCCAATCAAATAGAAAAGAGCAGGATTTTAGTAATAGGTGATGGATTAGAGACAGATATAAAAGGGGCAAACCTCATGAGCCTCGACTCTCTATTAGTTTTAGGTGGATTATTCTCAAATAATAGTAAAGATAAAATAATAGAATCAATTGAAAATAAGGGAATATATCCAAGTTATTTTACAAATGAACTTAAATGGTAGTTAATAATAAATGTTAATTATAAATGGTAACTTTAAAGATATAAAACCTGGCGGTATTTTCGCATTAGGTAACTTTGACGGTGTCCATCTTGGGCATAAGCAGATTATTAAAGAGACTAAAAATATAGCTATAGAAAAATCATCTTATCCAGGAGCTATTGTTTTTGAACCTCACCCACGAAAATTTTTTTCCAAAAATACTGATGATTTTTATCTTTCCAATATCAAAACAAAAAAACACATTTTAGAAGAAATTGGATTAGAGAGTTGTGTAATTCTTGATTTTGATCATAAGATGGCCAGTAGAAGTCCTGAGGAATTCGTTAGAGAAATTATTGTTGAAAAGATAAAACCTTCATCTTTAATTATTGGCTATGATTTTAAATTTGGAATAAATAGATCTGGCAATGCTCAAGATTTATTGGAATTATGCGATAAATACGAAATATCGGTAAAAATAATTGATAAACAAATTAAGGATGGATCAGTCCTATCATCATCTATTGTAAGAGAATTTTTACAAGATAATAATTTTAAAGCAGCTGAATCAATGCTTGGCCACAAATGGATGATTAAAGGTGCAGTTCAAGAAGGAGATAAACGTGGGCGTGAAATGGGTTTTCCTACTGCGAATCTAAATGTTGATAACCTTATAAAGCTTTCATTTGGTGTTTATGCGGTTAAAATAAATTATGAAGGAAAAACATTTAATGCAGTTGCAAATTATGGTATCAGACCAACATTTGATGGAGATCATGTTCTTCTCGAGGTACATTTGTTTGACTTTTCTGATGATTTATATGGTAAAGATATTATTGTTTCTTTTGTTGAATTTATAAGGGAAGAAAAAAAATTTGATGGTCTAGAATCATTAAAAGATCAGATAGATAAAGATTCAAAAATAGCACAAGAAATTTTAAATAAATAAAATGTCTGAAGATAATAAAATAACGGATTATAGGGATACTCTTCTTTTACCAAAAACAAATTTGCCTATGAAGGCGAAGCTACCAGAGAATGAGCCTAATTTTCTTGAGTTTTGGAATAAACATGGAATTTACAAGAAAATTAGAGAAACCTCTAAAGATAAAGAAAAATTTATTCTTCATGACGGGCCTCCTTATGCCAATGGTAATGTACATTTAGGAACAGCCCTAAATAAAATTTTAAAAGACATAATTGTAAGATCTAAGCAAATGTCAGGTTTTAATGCAATTTACCGTCCGGGTTGGGACTGTCACGGTTTACCAATAGAATGGAAAATAGAAGAACTTTATAGAGAAGAAGGAAAGGATAAAGGTGAGATACCTATAAATGAATTTAGAAGTGAATGCAGATTATTTGCCAAAAAATGGATAGATATTCAAAAAGAGGAATTTCAACGATTAGGTGTTTCTGGTGATTGGGACAATCCTTATACAACTATGGAATTTGGAGCAGAAACAGCAATAGTAAAAGAATTTCATAAATTTTTAATGAATGGTGATTTATATTGTGGTTCAAAACCAGTTATGTGGTCAGTAGTTGAAAAAACTGCCCTTGCAGAAGCTGAAGTCGAATATATGGAACATGTTTCCCCAACCATATGGGTTAAATTTCCTATTTTAGAGCCAAAAAATGATTTAGAAAATTCTAACATATTAATTTGGACAACAACCCCATGGACTATTCCTGCAAATAGAGCCATAGCATTCTCTTCGAAATTTAAATATGGTCTTTATGAAGTTAATGAGACTGAAGAAAATGCTTTAGTCACTAAAGGAGAAAAAATAATTCTAAATACATCTTTATGCGAAAGTGTAGAGAGCGCAGCTAAAGTTAGTTTAAAATTTATTCAAGAAGTAAAGAATTTAGAGAAATTAAAATGCAGACATCCATTTTATTCGCTCGGTTATGAATTTGATGTTCCTCTCTTAGAAGGAGATTTTGTAACTGAAGATACTGGAACAGGCTTTGTGCATGTTGCTCCGAGTCATGGTCAAGATGACTATGAATTAGCTACTAAAAACGGAATTGATGCTCCCTTTATGTTAGATGACGAAGGAGTTTTTCTGCCTAATGTTAAGGTATTTTCAGGAAAAAGAGTTTATAAGGAGGATGGTTCTGATGGCGATGGGAATGGCGCAGTAATTGGAGAATTAGTCAATTGTAAAGCTTTATTTGCAAAAGGAAAGTTACGCCATCAATATCCTCATAGCTGGAGATCAAAAGCTCCATTAATATTTAGAAATACTCCTCAATGGTTTATTTCTATGGAAAGAAGTAATTTAAGAGAAAAATCTCTATCCGCAATTGAGGATGTTGAATGGATTCCAAAACGAGGAAAAAATAGAATCAAATCAATGGTCGATAATAGACCAGATTGGGTAGTCTCACGTCAAAGGGCATGGGGAGTACCTTTGGCAATTTTTCTTAATAAAAAGACTGGAGAAGTACTCAAGGATAATAAGGTAAATGAAAAAATCTATAGTTATTTTGAAGAGAAAGGTTCTGATGCTTGGTTTGATCTATCCCCTATAGATTTATTGGGTAAAGAATATAATGTTGATGATTGGGAAAAGATAGATGACATATTAGATGTTTGGTTTGATTCAGGGTCAACTCAAGCATTTGTATTAGAAGGTGAAAAAGGTTTAGGTTGGCCAGCTGATTTATATTTAGAGGGTTCAGACCAACATCGAGGTTGGTTTCAATCTTCATTGTTAGTAGGGTGCGGAACAAGGGGTAAAGCTCCTTTTAAGCAGGTATTAACTCATGGATTTGTTATTGATAAAGACGGAAGAAAAGAGTCAAAATCAATAGGTAATGTTACCAAACCTGAAGATCTTATTAAACAATATGGTGCTGATGTTATTAGGCTATGGGTTGTATCTTCTGATTTTACCGATGATCTTAGAGTTGGACAGGAAATTATGAAAGCAAATGTAGAATCTTATAGGAAAATAAGAAATACATTTCGTTTTATATTAGGAAATCTTGATAATTTCTCTGATGAAGAAATTACACCTTATAATGAGATGCCTGAACTAGAAAAATATATTTTGCATAAATTATTTTTAATAAATGAACAGGTAAGAAAAGGTTATGAAAGTTATGATTTAAAATTAGTTTTCCAGTCACTTTTAAACTTTTCAAATTTAGATTTGTCTTCATTTTATTTCGACATAAGAAAAGATAGCCTTTATTGTGATAGTCCAAATAGTAATATTCGAAAATCAACTAGAACTGTTCTAGATATTCTTTTTAATTACTTGGTTACTTGGTTTGCGCCTATATTATGCTTTACCTCAGAGGAAGTTAGAAAATCTAGATTCCCTGAAACAAATGATTCAATTCATGAATTAAATTTCCTAGATGTTAAGGATGAGTGGTTTAATTCTGAGATATATCAAAAATGGGAAGAAATTAGATCTGTAAGAAGAGTTGTTACTGGAGCAATTGAATTAGAAAGAAAAGAAAAAAGAATAGGTTCAAGCTTAGAAGCTTTTCCAATGGTATTCGTTACAGATGATAAATATAAAGAAATTTTCCAAGATATTGATCTTCCAGAAGTTTTTATTACATCACAAGCTGAGCTAAGGTTAGAAAAAGGTCCTGAAGATGCTTTTAGATTAGATGATATTAAAAATATTTCTGTCATTTGTAATCTAGCAAAAGGTAATAAATGTAATAGATCTTGGAAAATCTTACCTGAGGTTGGAACCGATAAAGATTATCCTGATTTAAGTTTGAGGGATGCATCAGTAATGAGAGAGATAAATGGAGAGAATAATTAAAAATTACCTTTCTGTATTCACAATTTCTGTTTCAGTATTTCTGATAGATTTTCTAAGCAAATATAAAATCATATCGATTTTTAAAGGTGGAGATGTAGAAAAAATATATGTAAACCAATTTTTAGACTTTGTTTTGGTTTTTAATACTGGAGTATCTTATGGACTATTTTCTGGTGGAGGTAATTTACAAAGATGGATTTTAATTATTTTGTCGATAGCTATAATTATTTTTCTCTTAAATTTTTTAAAAAGCGAAAAGTCTATAATACCCAGAATAAGTATATCTCTAATTGTTGGTGGAGCTTTAGGTAATATATTTGACAGATTTGTATATGGTGCTGTGATAGATTTTATTTCTCTGCATGCTAAAGGGTTTTCTTGGTATATCTTTAATATTGCTGATATTTTTATTGTTTTAGGAGTAATATTGTTTATTCTTAGTCAAATATTTAAGTTTAACTCAGGTTAGGAGAATCAATAATGATTATTAAGCAATTCTTGGTTTATCTTATGCTTTCAACCCCTATAATATTGATAGGTTGTGGAAGCGAATTAGCAAAGGTTCTGGGTACAGATAAACTGCCTCCAGATGAGTTTACTATACTAACTAAACCAGATCTGATCATTCCTCCTGAATATAATTTACGACCTCCAGCAGAGGGAGAAATTCGTCCAAATCCTCAACAACCTAGTAGAGAACTACAGGCAATATTGTTTAGTAATTCAGCAAATATTTCGGATTTTAGTCAATCTGAAATAAATCTTATGACAGGTGCTGATGTAGCAGAATCAATTCCAAATATTAAGGAAGTTCTTGATTCAGAGATGCGTGATGTAGAAGATGCTAATACAAATCTTAAGACTCAAATAATAAATTCTCCATCAAAGCAAATCAATTAGATATCATTTGAAATAACTTTTAATACTTGAGAGACTTATCTCAATTTTTTTATTTTTCTTTCTATCTTTAATTATGAGACCATTTTTTGATTGTTTAATTTCATAATCATCATGAAGAGCTATCGATATTTTAGAGAGATCAATTTCTTTGTTTTTAATTATTTTTTTATTAAAAATTTCTTTTGAGAAACCATTTAAAAGAATACTTTTCAAGATTTTAATTACTTTTTCTTCCTTAAAATTTATTTCATTCTTTGAGCTTCTTTTGATTGCAAAATATTCATTATGAATATCTAAAAATACAAAAAAAGCTGGATAATCTTTAATATCAAAAGATTTCTGATAAAGATCATTTATCATGGCTTTGACATGAATTTCTTGAACTGGTTTTTGGTTAACGAAGATGAATTGATAATTGTCTTTTTTAAAAGACTGTTTTTGATTTGTTAATAAAATGCTTACTTTTATGTCATCAATTTCATTACTAAACTTAATCATTGAATTAGAAACATTTTTTCCAAGAACACTTTTTATACGTGAGATAAAGGGATCTTTAGAGAGTTTGTCTTCTATAGGCACATTTAATATATCTTTACCGTTAATTCTTGCAGTAAATCCAATTTTTGGAAATGCTATTGCGTAAGTATTAACAATATGAGAAAAATCATCAATTTTTGTATCTTTCGTTAATTGACGAATCTTTGATTTATTGTAAAACAAATCTCTTATTTGGATTTTCGTTCCTATATCTGCGTAACATTCTTTTACTGGTTGTATTTTTTTATTTGAAACTTTAAGAATTGATCCTCTTGTCTTATTTTTTTCCTTACAGATTAATTCAATTTTTGCAATTTTTGAAATTTGGTGAAGCATATCACCATTTGTTCCAAATAACTTGTTAGTATTATTTTGGGAATAACTTTTTCTATCAATAGAAAGCAACATTTCTTGAGGATTCATTCCTATTCCATTATCTTTAACTTCTATAAGGCCTAATCCCCCTCTATCAATTTTTATATTTATTTTGGATGACTCAGCATCTATAGAATTTTCTATAAGTTCTCTTAGGATTTGCGATGGATTCTTTATATATTCTTCTTTTTCGGTGATAGTTTTATTTGAGGTTTTTGCTAAAGGAATATTTTTCAAGATTTTTCCTATTCGTTTAGGTAACTTTCTGCCTCTAATGCAGCCATACATCCCATTCCAGCCGCAGTAACTGCTTGTCTATATTTTTCATCAGTTACATCACCTGCAGCAAAAATTCCTTCTAAATTTGTTTTTGTAGAATCCGGATCGGTATCAATGTACCCATTTTCGTTCATTTTCAATTGTCCCTTAAATATTGAGGATGAGGGGCTATGACCAATTGCAATAAAAACACCATTCGTAAGTATTTTCTTCTTCTCTTTAGTTTTTTTGTTAACCAAAACTAGTCCGTTTACACTTAAAGGATTATCATCACCAATTATTTCATCTATTTCAGAATCCCATATGATGTTTATCTTCTTATTTTTCATTAACCTATTCTGAAGAATTTTTTCCGCTCTTAAACTATCTCTCCTATGAATCAAATTTACCTTGCTAGCAAAATTAGTTAAGAAAATCGCCTCTTCAGCAGCAGTGTTGCCTCCACCTATTACAGAAACTTCTTTATCTTTGTAAAAGAAGCCATCGCAGGTTGCACAGGCTGAAACTCCGTATCCTTTGTATTTTTCTTCTGAATCGAGCCCTAGCCATTTAGCTTGAGCACCAGTGGCAATAATAAGGGCATCACAAGAATATATTTTATCTGAATCAGATATTAATTCGTAAGGTTTTTTTGATAAATCGACTTTAATAATTGTGTCGAAGAGAATTTTTGTTCCCACGCTTTGAGCTTGCTCTTTCATTTGATCCATTAACCAAGGACCTTGAATAATATCTGCAAAACCTGGATAATTTTCTACATCTGTAGTAACCGTCATTTGTCCACCAGGTTCAATGCCTGTAAGCAATATTGGATCAAGCATGGCTCTCGAAGCATATATCGCAGCAGTATATCCTGCAGGACCAGAGCCAAGTATAAGTAATTTAGAGTGAATAACTTCAGTCATAATAGTATTTTATATAAATAATCCCAATAATATACTTAAAAGAGATTCTCATAGATATAGTCAACTATTTCTTGCGTAGCATCCAATTTCTTATTTTGGAAAAAATTTAATTCTTCTTGAAAGGGCCTTATATGATTTGAATTGATAAGGGTTTCTATAAATTTTTTGAACCTTTTTGAATGACTTTCCATATCTATGAAATAAACTGGTTTAGGGACTGATAATGCTTCACTAATCATATTAGCAGAGTCAGGCGTTACGACAATAACATCCGAAGCTTTTAAGATAGCAAAATATGGATTTGGTCCTTCTCCGTCGTAAAGAAGATGTTCTTTATCATTAAGTATTTCCTTAATTTTTGTTGTGAGATTTTTAGGAGTTCTTCTTGAAATTGTAATTAATGGTGTGCGTCCATTATCTATAGTTAATTTTATTGAATCTAATATTTTATTACATTCAAAATTATCGAACCTATATGCTTTACTCCTACCTCCAATTAGAAAGCCAATTAATGGCTTAGTAAATTTAGACAATAGATGTGTCCATTCATTATAACTTTTTATGAGAAGGTTATCGTTTACTCTATTAGGAGAAGTCACTGTTTTTATAACATTATTACCTTCGATTTTATCATGTAGAGGCGCCCATACAATGTCGAAAGATTTCGAATTAATCTTTGGATCTTGAAGATAGATTGTTTTACATCTATTTTTTGACATTCGTTTAATATGCCTCAGATATGGTATCGTTCTTCTCCCTGCAGCTATGGCTAGGTTTGGCCAAGGCTTACTAAGTTGTTTGTCAACAATAGGTCGACCATAAGGAGCCGTTAAAGAAAGTAATTTTGATGGATTGATTCTTTTTAACTCCACTTTTATTCCCATTCTTTCCATAATACCAAGACACTGATTTTCACAACCAACTAGCCCTGAAGAAATGATCCAACTATTCTTAATTTCATTTTTTTTCATGTTTATTGTACTATTTGTAATAATCTTGCGTATTAATAATATAATCTATAACATAAATTCTATGAAACGCGATAATTTAGATTTTATAGACATAAAAATTCTTAATAAACTTCAAGAAAACGGAAGAACAACAAATGTTGAGCTTGCCGAGTTTGTTGATCTTTCTGCGCCTCCATGCTTAAGAAGAGTTAAAGCCCTTGAAAAAAAAGGTTATATTAAGGGGTATCATGCTGAAATTGATCCATTAAAACTAGGCTTTGAAGTTACAGTTTTTGCTATGGTAGGCCTTCATAATCAAGCTGAAGCTGATTTAATCGCCTTTGAAGAACATGTTACTAACTTAGACTATGTTAGGGAATGTCATATGCTAAACGGAGAAATTGACTTTATTCTTAAATGTGTTGCACCAGATTTATCAAGTTTTCAAAACTTTCTGACTAATGAATTAACATCTGCCCCAAATGTTGCAAGTGTCAAAACATCTTTAACCATTCGTCAATCTAAATATTTACCAGGTGTCCCAGTAAACAAATAAGTTTATTTAATCAAAAATCTTTCCCGGGTTAATTATATTTTTTGGATCAATAGCTTTCTTAATTCTTTTCATTACTGCTATTTCGTCTTTTTTAAATTTAAGCGCATCTTTTTTTCTAACAATTCCTATTCCATGTTCTGCGCTAAAAGAACCATTATATTTCTTTATAAGTTCTAAAAGTTTTGATTTTAGTTGATTTTCCAAAGTTAAAAACTTCTTTTTCTTCATATCTTTTGGTTGAGTTATGTTGTAGTGAATATTTCCATCACCAACATGACCAAATATTATATTTATTGATTTAGGGATTGTTTTTTCTACAATTTCATTAGCATTTTTAATAAAATTATCAATAGAGAAAATTGGAATTGAAATATCATTTTTAATGCTTGCACCATCTTCTTTTTGTGCTTCTGAGATATTTTCTCTTAATGCCCATAATTCTTTTGTTTGTTTTGTAGAATTTGCAAAAACAACTTCGCTAATTAATTTTTGTTTATGTGAATCAGAAATAATCTTAAGTAATTTATCATTTGTAGACATATCATCATCAAATTGTGAAAACTCAAAAAGAATATACCAATCACTTTTTTTATTTAGAGGAAAATTAGTTTTTTCAATATGATTTAATACTGTTTCGATTGAGTTACTGTTCATCAATTCAAAAGCGGTTAATGGAGTTGAGATATTTTTTTGGAGAAATCTGAGAAGTTCAATAGATCTCTTAAGGTTTTTTACTGAACAAAAAAAGGTATATTTATCTCTTGGCTTAAAGAAAACTTGTAAACTAGCCGCAGTTATTAAACCCAAGGTACCTTCAGAACCTATAAAAAGATCCTTTAAAGAATATCCTGTGTTATCTTTTTTTAAGGTTTTTAAAGAATCTATGATTGTCCCATCTGGGAGGACAATTTCTAAACCCAGAGTTAAATTTCTTGTATTACCATAATATAAAACAGCCACCCCTCCTGCATTTGTTGCTATATTCCCGCCTATTGTACAACTCCCTTCTGAAGCCAATGAGAGCGGAAAAAACATATCATTTTCTTCACAAATATTTTGAATGTCAGATAAGAGTGTTCCAGATTGAACAACTATTGATTGATCTTCTTTATTGAATTTAATTACTTTATTCATTCTTTCAAATGAGATTACGAAATGCTCAGAATTATATGATATTTGTCCTCCAACAAGTCCAGTATTTCCTCCCTGAGGTATTACAGGTACATTTTCTTTGTCAAAAGTCTTCATTAACAAAGAGACTTCTTTAACATTTTTAGGTTTTAAAATGGCTTTTGCATTTCCAGAATATCTATTCCGCCATTCGGTAAGATATTTTTTCTTGTCAATTTCAGATTGAACAATATTTTTCTTTCCTATAATTTTTTCAATTTTTTTGATGATATCTGACTTCATGTTATAAGTTTATCAACTAAAATATTTAATTAAAGGCCGATTATAGCAATTACTAAAGAAAATTTATGTTAACAGAATTTAAAAGTACAATTATTACTTCAGACAACAGTAGAGAAACAAAAAGAGAATTTATCAGTTTAATAGGCAATGATTTTAGTGATGATTTATTAGACCAAGATAATGATATAGATTTTGCATCTATTAAATTGCTTAATGGTTCTATTGATATATACCAAAATAACCCTAAATTGGCTTCATCTCTATATTTACCAAATGAAGAATTTAGTAAAAATAGAGGAATCTTAGCTCTATCTTTTATTTCTGATGATATATATGAAGATCATAAGAAATTTCAAAATATGGACTTAAATGTCAGCGAAATCAAATTAAGTAATAATGTTGATAGCCATGGAAGAAAATTAGAATTAGCATTTTTTTCAATTTCAAAAAGGGATTCTTTTGATTTGAGCATTTTAATATTTGAAAATAATAGTAAAATTTTAAATAAAAAAATGCAATTTGAAGAAGATAATATTTCTAAATATAATCAGGTAGTTATCTTCTCTCCGAAAGTTGAAATAATTAAAGAATTATTGAATGATAAATTTGGCATAAGATTAGCTTTGGACAAAATATTTAATTTTGGTGATGGTGAAGTCAGGATGTTGTTTTTTAGGATTGGCGGGGTTACAATAGAAGTAGTTGAAGATAAAAAAATTTCCTCTAGTACATTTGGTGGTATAGGCTGGCACAGTGACAATTTAAGATTATGTCATGAAAGGTTGTCGAAATTAGATTTTACACCTTCAGAAATTCGCAAAGGAAGAAAACCAGGTACATTGGTTTCTACAATTAAAAAAACCCCAGTTAATATTCCAACAATAATTATAGGTTCTGATGAGCATTAAATTAAAAAAGCTTTATTTTCATATATTGTTTTTTACAATCCTTTGTCTATTCAATATGTTCGCACATGACCTTTTAGGTAGGGAATTAGTTAAAATACGTTTTGCAACTGATTGGAGGGCTCAAGCTGAACAAGGTGGCTTTTATCATGCTCTAGCATTAGGTCTATATGAAGAAAGAGGGTTGGATGTAAGAATTATCCAAGGGAATGCTTCCACAAATATCCCAAGGTTACTTGGTGCAGGGGAGATTGAATTTGGAATGGGCTCAAATAGTTTTATTCCTTTAAATATGATTGCAAACAATATACCTGCAAAATCTGTAATGGCTTCCTTTCAGAAAGACCCGCAGATTATAATGACGCATCAATCTTCAACATTAACAAAATTAGAAGATATGAAAGATAAGCCAATTATGATTTCTGAGGCTAGTATTGGAGCTTTTTGGGTATGGTTAAAATCAAAATATTCTTTTTCTGATAAACAAATAAGACGAAAAACTTTTAGTCTCGCCCCTTTTATAGTTAATGAAGATGCCATACAACAAGGGTATCTAACTTCTGAGCCTTATCTTGTGAAAAAAGAATTAGGTGAGGTTCCAAAAATATATCTTTTATCAGATTATGGTTATCCAAGTTATGGCGCGATGATTCTTGCTAGAAATGATATTATTGAAAACAATCCAGAAATTGTTAAGGCATTTGTTGAAGCTAGCATTATTGGTTGGAAAAAATACATTTATGAAAGTCCTGATGCTGGGAATAGATTAATCTTGAATGAAAATTCGGAAATGTCTGAAGAAATTCTTTTTCAAGCTATTGATAAGATTAAAAGTTATAATTTAATTTCTAACAGAACAGATTATAGCGATATAGGGCTAATGACTGAAGAGAAATGGAATGAATTTTATATAATTATGTCAAATAATGGTGTTTATAAAAAAGATTTAAATTGGAAAGATTCATTTACTCTGAAATTTATTGATGAAAGTAAATAATGTTGAAGTTTTCTAATATTCATATGAGATTTGATAAGGAGATTCTTTCAAATATTAATTTAGAGGTTAATAAAGGCGAGTTTTTGTCAATTTTGGGTCCATCAGGATCTGGGAAATCAACTTTATTAAGAATAGCATCAAAAATTCTAGAACCCTCTAAAGGACAGATTGAATATGATGAGCAAAAGGATCCCTCAATAGGCTTTGTTTTTCAAGAACCTACATTAATGCCATGGCGAGATGTTTTGAGTAATGTCTTGTTACCATTAGAAATCAAACATAACAAAAGCCAATTAACCAAAGATTATGCTTTAGAATGGCTAGAAAGAGTTGGTCTAAAAGGCAAAGAGAATAGCTATCCGAGTGAATTGTCAGGTGGACAAAAAATGAGGGTTTCTATTGCTAGATCACTTGTCCAAGGGTGCGATTTGCTACTTTTGGATGAGCCATTTTCAGCATTAGATGAAGTTACAAGAAGAAGACTTGAAGATGATCTTTTGGAGATATGGGAGAAAGAAAAATTTACAGTGTTATTTGTTACTCATTCAGTCTCTGAGGCAGTTTATTTATCACAGAGGATTATCGTATTATCTTCTGGTCCAGCAGAGGTCATAGATGAAAGTCAAATTACCTACAAAGGTCATAAAAAAGACTTTAAGGAAAGTAAGGAATTTCAGGAAATTAATAATATTATTTATGAAAAACTAGAAAAAGGGATGAGGTCATGAATAAAATAACTAATTTCATTTCTCCATTAATTGCATTAATTATACTTTTTATTATTTGGGAATTTTTGGTAAATTTATTGTCTGTTCCTCTTTATATTTTGCCGGGTCCTAGTGATATATTTTTATCCTTGCTTAATAATCTAAATGAACTTTTTTTAGCAACCTTAAACACCCTTAAGATAACTCTTATTGCTTTTTTAATTGCTACAATTCTTGCTATTAGTTTAGCAATAATATTTTCCTTATCAAAAATTTTAGAAGCTTCTCTTTATCCAATTGCTGTTATTTTCCAAGTTACCCCTGTAGTTGCTGTAGCACCTTTAATTCTAATATGGGTAGGTCTTGATAATGCGGAAACAGCAGTCATAATTTTATCAGTAATTGTTGCTTTTTTTCCAGTTCTAGCAAATACAAATCTTGGTTTTCATTCTGTGGATAAGAATCTAAAAGAAATTTTCATTATTAATAAAGCTTCAAGATGGCAAGTTTTGACAAAATTAAATTTACCTTTTGCAACCCCATATATATTAACCGGAATGAAAACTTCTATAGGGTTGGCGCTAATTGGCGCTGTTGTTGCAGAATTTGTTGCTGGCACAGGTACATCAACAGGATTATCTTGGATTATCATTGAATCTGGAAATAGATTAGATATAGCTAAACTTTTTTCAGCTTTGGTTCTTCTTGTTTTACTTGGTATATTTCTCTTTTTAATAATGTCTTCAATAGAATATAATATTTTAAAGCGCTGGCACCAAAGTGTAAAAGATTCTAAAGGATAAAATTATGAATAAATTATCAGAGAAAGCTTTAACAGTTAGCGAAGCCATTGATACTCGATTAACTTGCAGAGCTTTTACAAATAAATTGCCTAGTAAAGACATAATTGTAAGTATAATTGAAAGAGCAAAAAGAGCTCCTTCAGGAGGAAATTTACAACCATGGAGAATGTGGGTTGTGTCGGGAGAGCCGCTAGAAGATTTTAAAAAGGATATTGCTAAAAAATTAAAAGATAATCCAATGGGCGAGGGAACGGAATATAATATTTATCCTCCAAACCTAAAAGAGCCATATGAATCAAGAAGAAGAGAAGTTGGCCGGTCAATGTATGAAGTTTTAAATATTCCTAAAGAAGATAAGGCTGGAAGAATGAAGCAATTTATGAAGAATTTTGAGTTTTTCGGTGCTCCTGTTGCGCTTTTCTTTGCTATTGATAGAGAAATGCAAGAAGGCCAATGGTCTGATTTAGGAATGTTTATTCAGTCTATAATGTTATTAGCTCGTGAAGAGGGATTGCATACAGCTCCTCAAGAGGCTTGGGCTATATGGTATAAAACAGTTAATAAATTCTTAAATATCCCAAAAGAATTAATGCTTTTTTGTGGAATGGGTATAGGTTTTGCTGACGAAAATGATCCAATAAATACTTTCAGAAGCAAAAGAGAGGATATTGACGATTTTACAGATTTTATAGGGTTCTAGACAATTCTTTTTTCTCTAAATTCATTTATTTGATCTTCTGAATAGCCTAATTCTTTGAGAATAGCATCTGTATCTTCACCTAACATTGGAGGTCTTTTTCTTATTGAGCTTTCAGAGTTTGAAAGATTTATAGGAAGTCCCATAACAGGTGCAGGTTTTTTTAGACCTGGGAAATCTAAATTTTGAAAGAAATTCATTTCTTTAACATGTTGATCATCTAATACATCTGAAAGATTATTAACAGGTCCAGCAGGAACCATTGCCTCGGAAAGCAATTTTAGAGCAACTTCTGATGTAAGATTTTTACTCCATTCTTGAGTTTTATCACTTAATGCTTGAGAGTTTTCACCCCTCTTTATGTCTGAAGAGAATCTTTCATCTTCTAGGTACTCTTCTGCACCAACTAATTTTGCCCATCTTTTAAATAAAGGATCTCCAAGAACTTGAACAATAATCCAGCCATCTTTAGTCTTAACAATATCTACGGGCCCTGCATATGGACTCTTATTTCCTATTGCTTTTCTATTTTTATTTGTGATTGCTTGCTCAATTATATGTGTGTTCATGAAAGCAAGGGAAGTGGCAAAAAGTGCGCCTTCAACAACTTGTCCTTCTCCAGTCTTTTCTCTTTCTATTATTGCTGCAAGCGTACCCATAGCTGTAAGTGAAGCAGTTCCATAATCAATATAAGGTGAATAAGCTTTAATCGGCTCATCTTCATACCCCGTTAGATATGTAGCCCCTGACATAGCTTGTCCTACTCCATCGAAACCAACTCTTTCTGAATAAGGACCGCCGTGACCAAATGCTGAAACTGTCGTTAAGATAATCTTTTTATTGTATTTTGAGATAGTGTCATAATCTATTCCCATTCTCTTTAATGTTTGAGGTGGGAGGTTAGCTACAACAATATCTGAAGTTTTAACAAGTTTTTTTACTATTTCTTGAGACCCTTCTTTTGTAGGGTTAAGGGTAATTCCCTTTTTATTTCTATTCATTTGCATGAACATTGCGCCTTCACCATTTGGATTATCTATTGGATGAACATAACGATCTTCTGAGCCGTCAATTCGCTCAATTCTAATTACTTCAGCGCCCAAATCACCAAGAAGTGCCGCACAATAAGGACCTGCAATATACCTTCCAAAGTCTAAAACTCTTATTCCTTCTAAAATATTCAAAACTAATCTCCTCATAGGAACATTAAAAAAAGTTAATATTAAAGAAATGTTTTGGTAAAGGGAAATATTAGATACTTGGGTAACAAGAAAATATTTGACCACATTTATTTTCGAGGCCTCCCCAAATTATAAATGTGGTCAAATTAAAATAATGACATAATTGATAAATTTGACTTATCTTAATGTAAGGAGATATTTATGCATATATTACTTATCGAAGATGATGATGATGCGGCTTCTTATGTAATTAAGGGGTTAAAAGAAAATGGACATGTTGTTGATAGGGCTTCTGATGGTGAAGAAGGTCTTTATATGGCATTAGATTCAAATTTTGATGCTTTAATAATCGATAGAATGCTTCCAAGATTAGATGGTCTTAGTCTCATAGAAAAAGTAAGAAAAGAAAAATCAGATATCCCTATATTAATTCTTTCTGCATTAGGTGAAGTAGATGAGAGGGTAAAAGGTTTAAAGTATGGTGCTGATGATTATTTAGCAAAACCCTTTTCATTTTCTGAGTTGCTAGCGAGATTAGAGGCTTTAAGTAGAAGAAATCAGCCTGAAGCAAGTTCAAAACTTCTTGAATTAGGGGATTTAAAATTAGATTTGTTAAGTAGAAGGGTAGAAAGAGAAGGGCAAGTTATTGAATTACAACCACGTGAATATAAACTTCTAGAATTCCTTTTAAGAAGACCTAATCAAGTAGTAACCAGAACCATGCTATTAGAAGGTGTCTGGGAGTATCATTTTGATCCTCAAACTAATGTTATTGATGTTCATATTTCAAGATTAAGGTCTAAGATTGACAAACCTTTTAAAGGAAAGCAAATGCTCTATACCGAACGGGGGGCAGGTTACGCTTTAAGGCATGATGAATAACCCCTTTAATTTAGCAAGTTTCAGACTTATTTTCATATATACCATGCTTTTAAGCATTTCCGTCGGGCTAATATTGGCATTTCTATATTTTACTTCTGCAAGAGATATGGAAATTGAGGCGGATCAGAAAATTATAAAAAAGGTAGAAGACCTTAGTAATGTTTATCAAAGATATCGAGGAAATGGTTTAATCGGCTATATTAGAAGAGAAACAACACGTCCTACACTTGATATTTATAGGCTTTATGATGTTAACAATAGAGTACTAGCAAGTAATATCACAGAACCCAATACTATTAAAAAGAGCGAAGATGGGTGGATAGAATTCACTTATCAAATAAAAGTAAATGGTGAAGAAGAAATCTACTATGGAAGAGGACGAGATTTGGTTACATCCCTGGAAAACTATAGATTGCTTGTGGGTAGGGTTGTAAATAATGAGATAAAATTAAAAGAGAGATTTTTCTACAGTTCTTTATGGTCAATAATTCTAATTATCATATTGGGGATATCGGGTGGATATATTTTAAGTAGAAATTTTTTAAAAAGGATCTCCGATATAAACAAAACTAGTAAAAAGATAATGGATGGCAATCTCTCGGAAAGATTGCCAACCAGTAAAGGTCGAGACGAATTGAATCAATTATCTTCAAATTTAAATGAAATGTTGGATAGATTAGACTCGTTAATGACAAATATGAAACAAGTTACAGATAATATTGCTCATGATTTAAGGACGCCACTTAACAGAATACGGACAAACCTTGAAGTAACTCTCATGTCGAATTCTGATATTGACCAATATAAGAAATCTATTGACGATGCGATAATAGAAACTGACAATTTAATTAAAACATTTAATTCAATATTATCAATATCTAAGGTTGATTCAGGTGCCTCAGATTTAGATAAATCAACTATAAATATAA
>JAYZKD010000082.1:0-19285 GCA_036163815.1 Pseudomonadota bacterium
ATCAATCTTTGGTAATCTCCTGTTAAGCTTCTTTATGACTTCTGCAGATACATCAAGTTTTGGATCAGCAAATAAAAGTGTTTGCCTTTCAAGAAGCATCTTAGCCCCTTTTTCGTTAACAATTTCAGTTAAGATAGGACTGATTACTGAATCAATTGAATTCGAAGCCCTTTGAATCGCTTGTTGAATTTTTTGAAGTCTAACATTTAATTCATTTTGCTTCTCCTCAGCTTCTTTCCTAAGCTCATCAGCTCTTTCTTGAAAAACCTCAGGTGAAAGAAGAGTTCTTTCATCTTCTAACTTTTTCCCTTTTTCTTGCAGAGACTTCGTTATTTCATCTCTTAAATTAATTATCTCACTATTTAATTCTTCACTTTGCTCTCTTAGAGAGGATCCGGCCTTTGATTGTCCAACAATATATTGTAAATTAATGAACAGAATATCTTCTGCAGCTTTTACTTTTTCAGCATAACTAGTCAAAAGAATAGCCATTAAAACTATAACAAAATATTTTTTCATAATCTTTCCTCCACAGTAATTAAGAGTTTTTAACATAACTGTAGAAGATGCTTAGATCAATCAATAAAAATTGACCAATAAAGATATGTTACAACAAGTTACTTAATAAAAATAATGATTAAAACCTAGTTCCACCACTAAATCTGAAGAATTTTGCATCATCGTAGTCTTCATCAGCTATAGCTCTACCAATATCAAATCTAATTGGTCCAAATGGAGAATTCCAATTTAGTGTAACACCAACAGTTGCTCTAAACGTAGCATCATCGACAAACCTTGTGCATAAAGTTCCATATAATTCGTTTAGCCCGATACTATCATTTCTGCAAGCTTCATCCATTGAGGAATAATTTTGATTTAGTAAATCAGTTAAATTATAAAAAGGACTATTGATATCGCCTAATAACTCTTGAGCACGATAAGTATTAAGGACTCTATCCTCATCATCGTTCTTTCCTAATATACCAAAGTCTGTAAAAAAAGCTGTTCTTAAACCAAATTCATCCGGTAGTCCCAAAGGAACGGTAATTTCTAAGGTACCAATTGCAAAAAATTCTGCTCCTCTTGGTCTGTCTGTGATAATCTCCTTAGGTCCTACACCAGCCCTATCAAAACCCCTGAATGTATTACCGCCTTTAAAAAATCTATCATTAATTCTTAAATCCTTACTTCCATAATTATATATGTATCCTGCGCTACCTCCCACATTTAAGACCCAATCTCTAGCTATTTCATAATAATACCGTCCACCAAGGTTCGTTCTAACATATTCCGAATCTCCTAGAAGTCCTGCAATATCCTGCCCTACAGAAAATGTCCAACCTCTAGTCGTATCGATAGGATCATCCCTGGTGTCAATAACATAACTATATCCTATTTCAGATTTGTCAGCGTTATAATCATCCGCTAAATTATAACCGCTTTGAAAGAAATAACTATCTATCTCTTCTTTAAGATATCTATAAAATACTGATAAACTTGCATATTCTGCCATTGGCCATACAGCTCTTATTGAAGCACCAGATTGAGTGGATCTATAAGAAGAATATCTTCGATAATCATTATCAATATGAAAAATATCAAATCCAGCTGTCAATCTCCTACCTAGAAAATAAGGTTGTGTAAATCCTATCTCAAATTGTTTTCTTCTTTCTGATGTAGAAATATTTAATCTAACAGATTGCCCTCTTCCTAATAAATTTCTCTCTGAAATACCAATCTCCAAAAGCAAACTTTGAGCAGAAGAAAATCCTGCTCCTAGAGATAACTCTCCTGTTGGTTGTTCTTCAACTTCAAAATCGACAATCATTCTATCTTCTTGGGTGCCCGGTCTGATTGTAGTCTCAACTTCTCTAAAAAATCCTAGAGACTTAATTTTTGTTTCTGATCTATCTATTAAAACTTTATTGTATGCATCGCCCTCAGATACTCTTAACTCCCTTCTAATAACCTCATCCCGAGTTCTAGTATTTTCATTAATATTAATCTTTTCAATATAAACTCTTGGGCCTTCCTCAATAATATAAGTAATATCTACAATACCATCATCTCTTTTTCTTCTTACTCTTGGCCTTACTTCCGCAGAGGCATAACCTTCCTCGCCAACCGCAAGAGTTAATGCATCTACAGTTATGTCAATATCTGTTGCCTTATATTGATTTCCTTTTCTATGTTCTATTAGATATAAAAGATCATCAGTATTCATATTTTCCAATGAACTTTCTATGGAAGCGTCACCAAATTCATATATTTGCCCTTCATCAAGAACGAATGTTATTACAAAGTTCTGTCCATCTTTTGTAAGTTCGGCAACAGCAGATACTACCTGAAAATCAGCAAAACCTTCATCAAGATAAAATTTTCTAATTTGCTCTCTATCATAAGCAAGTTTATCTGGATCATATGAATCATCAGAAGAAAAGAATCTCCACCATTTGGATTCTTTAGTAACTAATTGACTTTTTAACTTCCTATCTCGAAAGTTCCTATTCCCTAAAAAATTAATTGACGAGACACCTGTTGTCGGCCCTTCTGTTATCTCAAAAATTAAATCAATCCTATTTTGAGGTTGTCTAATAACTTTTGGTTCTATAAAAGCAGAAAACCTTCCGGATCTTCTATATAACTCAATCAATCTTTGTACATCTGCCTGTACTTTAGACCTAGTGTAAACAGATCTTGGGCCTAACTCGATTTCTTCTTCAAACTTATCATCTTTTAGTGCCTTATTACCCTCAAAATCTATCCTGTTGATAATTGGATTCTCAATAACAAAAACAATTAAACCCGAATTTTCATATCTTATTGCGACATCAGCGAACAAACCAGTATTAAAAAGAATCTTTAGCGATCTATCTACTTCCGCATCATCATAGAAATCCCCTGGTTTTACAGTCATATAAGAACGGATAGTATCCGCCTCAATCCTTTGTGATCCCCTCACTTCAATAAACATAATTCTTTCATAAATCTGAGATATCTGATTTTCTTGCACAGTTCCTTGATTTTGACTAAATAATTGTGGAGAAAAAAAGGTGACTATTACTAAAGTCTTTATCAATACCGATAAATTGTATTTAAGCATAATCATCCTTTTTGTTTATATTCTATAAGCGACTTATATCAAGAATTGTGACAAATATCATTAATGCAATTAATAAGCTCATTCCTATTTGCATCCCTAATTCTTGAGTCTTTTGACTTAAAGGCTTTCCCCTTAAGACCTCAAAAGAGTAATAAAGAAGATGACCACCATCTAAAACAGGTATTGGAAGAAGATTGATGATTCCTAAATTTACTGAAATTGCAGCAATTAACGCTAAAAGAGGAATTATCCCGTAATTTGATATTTCACCAGATATTTGAACAATCTTAATAGGACCGCCCATTTGATCAATAGATTCTCTCCCAGAGATAAGCTTACCTAAATATATTAAAATTTTTGAAGATAGGTTGTATGTTTCTTTAGCTCCTCTGTAAAAAGATTCAAAAAATCCATACTTTATCAATTCCATATGATTTGGGTTTTGACTCCCCATTACTCCAATTCTTGAGCTCGAATATTCGTTTCCAAATCTATCTCTAGCAACTACTACTTCCGGTATAAGAGATACATCTAATTGAGAACCATCCCTAATTAAGGTTAAACTTAGTTCTTTATTAGAACTCTGAATTACATGATCTCTTAAATCATTAAATGACGATATATCATTGCCATTGACAGAAATAATTTCATCACCAGTTTTCAATCCAGAATTATAAGCTGGAGACCCTTTCACTACATCGCCTATAAAAGGTTGTACTAAACTTTCACCACGGAATAAAAAAATAGCTGAAAAAATCACTATGGCTAAAATAAAATTAAATAATGGGCCTGCTGCAGTTGTGGCAATCTTTTTCCAAACTGATTTAGTATGAAAATTTTGATCACTATCTTTATAATTAGAAGAATTAGATTGTTTGCCTGCCGGATTCTCATCTCCGTAAAATTTAACATAACCTCCTATAGGAAGGATAGCTATTCTCCATAAAGTACCTGATTTATCATGTTTTCCCCAAATTTGTTTTCCCATCCCGATTGAGAAAGTTTCTACACCTATTCCACACCATTTTCCTATAGAATAGTGCCCTAACTCATGAATGAAAACGACAACCGTTATCAAAAATGCAAAAGCTAGAAAGTACTGTATAAAAGTAGGAAAATAACTAATTATATTCTGTATAATATCCATTTAAAATCTCTGCTTTATTAGTTCTTCGGTTTTAATTCTCGCTAGATTATCCAGATATAAAATATTATCAAGATTATCATTATTATTTAACTTTTTGCTCCCTAAAGATTTCGAAACATACTCTAAAGCTTCTTCAACTAAAACCAAAATATCTAGAAAATCAATTTTTTTATCAAGAAATGCCTTAACGGCAACTTCATTTGATGAATTCAGTATTATATTTGCTTCCTCACTTTTTTGCCTTAACACTAACCTTACTAGCCTTAAAGCAGGAAATTTATCTTCATTTATATTTTCGAAAGTTAGATTATTTAATGAATCAATATCTAATTCTTGTATTGAATCGGAATAGGGTTCGGGCCAATAAATAGCATATTTTATTGGATGAATCATATCTGGCCGTCCAAAAGCGCCTAATATAGTATTATTCTTAAAAGAAATAACTCCATGAGCAATAGATTGTCTATGAATTAAAACCTTAATTTTGTTTTCACATATACCAAATAAATGCTTGGCCTCTATAATCTCTAATCCCTTATTCATCATTGTAGCAGAATCAACAGAAATCTTTTTTCCCATTTTCCAATTTGGATTTTTTATAGCGTCTTGAGGTTTTACATTTAACAATTGTTCCTTTGAAAAACCATAAAAAGGCCCTCCAGAAGCTGTTAAATATATTTTTTCAATTTCATTATCATTATTTTCAAGTAATTGGAATATTGCACTATGTTCACTATCCAATGGTAATATCTTAACATTATTTTTTAAAGCTTCAGAAATAATTAAAGAACCTGCGGAAACAAAGCATTCTTTATTAGCAATGCAAATCTTTTTTGTTCTTTTCATAGATTCTATTAGAGGTTTAAGACCTGCCAACCCAACAATCCCAGCAATTACAACATCACTTTTTACATTTGCACAGTCAATTAAGCCGTTAATTCCAAATACACATTTCGTTTTTTTATTCTTAACTCCATCTTTAACTGTCTTAATATCTTTATTATTTCCAAAACATATTATTTCTGGGTTTAATTCATTAGCTAACTTGATTAGTTGATGAATATTATTATTAGCAGTTAGTACTTTGACATTAAATTTTGACGGATTATCTCTAATTATTTTAATAGTTGTAGAACCTACAGAGCCAGTGGCCCCAAAAATAGATATTGAAAGCCTACTCATAACTCTTATCCCAAGATTAACTTAATAGGGTTTTCTATATTCCCAGATAAAATTGAAAGCGGAAGTAAAAAAAAGAAAACTGACAAGATACTATCGGCCCGATCAAATAATCCTCCATGACCTGGTAATAATCCTCCTGAATCCTTTAAGTTGCCTTTTCTTTTTAGAAATGAAAGAAGTAAATCTCCAGATATTGAGGAGAGAACTATAAGAAAACCAACAATTAAGAAGGTAAAAACATTATAATTTGAAAATAAAACAGAAGAAATTGAAAACCAAAGAACTCCAAATATTAACGAGCCTGTAAATCCAGAATAAGTTTTATTTGGCGAAATTGTTTTAAAAATCTTCGGACCCGATAATAATTTACCAAATACATATCCACTAATATCGGAGATAATAATAGTCGAAACAACAATTAAAATCCCTATTAATCCGTCCTCCGTATCTCTTATTAGCTCAATAATTGATAGGCTTGCTAAGATATAAAAGAAACCAAAAGAAGACCAAAATGAAGAAATCCTGAAAAATGTAGAATAAGAGGATAATATTAAAATTCCTGATATTGTAATTATTAAATCAATCGCACCATAACCTTCAGAATAAAATACTAAAATAAAAAACAAAATAGAAAGGGAGCCCCTTATTATCCAATGATTTTTTGAAATAACCCTCATCCATTCAAAAAGTAAAACGACAGAAATTGATGAAAGGAATATTTTAAAACAAATACCTCCTAAATAAAGCGCAGCAAAAGCTATCGATGTTAATAATATTGCTGTAATTGATCTTATTTTTAAGTCAGAAAACATTTATTTTAGCCCGCTAACTATATTGCCATATCTTCTTGAACGTTTCATGTAATCATTTATGGCTGCATCTAATTTGCTTTTATTAAAATCAGGCCAAAGACAATCTTCAAAATATACCTCAGCATAAGATAACTGCCAGAGCAGGAAGTTTGATATTCTTTTTTCAGCACCAGTCCTAATTATCAAATCTGGGTCTGGAACACCAGCAGTGTAAAGATTGCTTTCAAAAATATCTTTATTAATATTTCTAGGATCTAAATCACCTTTAGAAGCAGCGATAGCTAGCCTTTTTGAGGTATTAACAATTTCATCCCTTCCGCTATAATTAAAAGCTATCTGAAGATATAAGCCAGAGTTATTAAGCGTTAGCTCTTCAGCGCCCCTGATAAGCTCCACTATATCCTTTGGGATACCAATTTTGCTACCAATAACTTTAATTCTAACATTATTCTTATGTAAATCAGAAAGATCATTAGAAATAAATTTTTTTAATAACATCATAAGTTTTGAAGTCTCTCCCTCAGGTCTTTTCCAATTGTCTATAGAAAAACTAAAAATTGTTAAATAGTTCAATTCAATGTTATTTGAATCTTTCAATAATTTTCTTAAGGTTTTTAAACCCTCAGCATGCCCTTCATATCTAGGCAAACCTCTTGAGTTCGCCCACCTGCCGTTTCCATCCATTATTATGGCTATATGAGAAATTTTCTTTTTTTTATCTTTTGATAATTGAGTTTCCATAGAGATTATACTTGTCTTATCTCTGATTCCTTTTGAGATAAAATACCATCAATCCTTTTTATATAATCATCAGTTAATTCTTGTACTTCGTTTTCTAAATCTTTTGCTCTATCTTTTCCAACTGAACCATCTTTTTCTATTTTTTTTATTTCATCCATACCATCTCTTCGTATATTCCTAACAGCTATTTTAGCTTGCTCAGCATATTTTCCTGCAATTTTAGATAATTCTTCTCTTCGTTCCTCGTTTAACTCAGGAATAGGAATCCTAATTAGTTCACCATCAACTTGAGGATTTAACCCTAAACCTGATTCATGAATTGATTTCTCTACAGCAATAACAAGGCCTTTATCCCAAACCTGAATTGAAATCATTCTTGCCTCAGGAACAGAAATACTTCCAACTTGGTCCAAAGGCATCTTTTGTCCATAGGCGTCAACCAATATCCCATCAACCATATTAGTAGAAGCTCTTCCAGTTCTTAATCCGGAAAGGTCTCCACTAAATGAACTTATTGCACCTTCCATTCTCTTGCTTAAATTGTCTTTATTTATCTCAGTCATTTTTTATTCCTCAACGATAGAACAATCACCCTTGCCTTCAATTATATTTAAAAAAGAATTATTTTCATTGATCGAAAAAACTATTATCGGAATATTACTCTCTCTTGCAAGAGAAACAGCCGAAGAATCTAAAACCCTTAAGTTCTTAGACAATACATCACTAAATGTTATTGATTGAAATTTTTTTGCATCTTTATGTTCTTTTGGATCCTTATCATAAATTCCATCAACCATCGTACCCTTAAAAATTGCATCACAATCCATTTCGCTTGCACGTAAAGCAGCAGCTGTATCAGTTGTAAAATATGGGTTTCCTGTTCCTGCGGCAAAAATAACAATCCTATCTTTTTCCATATGTCTTATAGCTCTTCTTCTTGTATAGGTCTCACAAACTTCAGTCATTGAGATAGCTGATTGGACTCTGGTTTGAATATTTAATCTTTCAAGTGAGTTTTGCATAGCTAGAGAATTCATAACAGTTGCTAACATACCCATATAATCAGCACTCGCTCTATCCATGCCTGCTGCTGCGCCAGATAATCCTCGAAAAATATTTCCTGCGCCAATAACTAAACATATCTCAACACCTAGTTTACATACTTGTTCAATTTCTTTCGCAACTCTATCAACAGTAGAAACATCTATTCCATAAGAACCAACACCCATTAAAGATTCTCCAGAGATTTTAAGGAGAACTCTTTTGAAATTGGTCTTATTCATTTAAACCTCTATTTGTTAATTATTATTAAGATATAAGGGAGTCGACCTCATTTGCAAAATCTTCACTCTTTTTTTCTATTCCTTCGCCTAATCCCATCCTTATAAATTCTGTTATAACCACTGGCTTATCCAGTGAATTAAGTATTTCTTCAATTTTACTCTCACCATCAACAACAAAAGTTTGTTCCAAAAGAACACTTTCTTGATAAAACTTTTTCAACCGACCTTCTGTCATTTTTTCAATTATATCTTCTGGCTTACCCGAATCTTTAGCCTCTTCAATTAAAATCTTTTTCTCTCTGTCCAAAGTTTCTTTTGGGATACCATCAATATTTATTGAGATAGGGTTTGTTGCTGCAATATGCATTGCAATTTTTTTTCCTAAATCACTTAATTGCGACTTATCACAATCTGATTCAAGGCTAACCAATACGCCAATTTTTCCCATACCATCAACTACCTGATTATGAATGTAAGAAGATATGACACCATTATCATTTATAATTTTTTTCATTCTTCTTAAGTTTATATTTTCTCCGATAGATGCAATCATCTCGGTTAAATAATCCTTGACCAACACATCTTTATTGGAAAGTTTTTTTGTTAACAGGTCATCTAAATCATTACTTGAAATAGCTAATTGGCTTAATATCTTAACTACTTCTTGAAAATCTTCATTTCTAGCAACAAAATCTGTTTCGGAATTTATTTCAATTATAGCAGCTACCGATTCATCTTTTTTTATAGAAATTAATCCTTCAGATGCTACTCTTCCTTCTTTTTTAGCTGCTTTGGCAATGCCTTTTGTTCTAAGCCAGTCTATAGATGATTCAATATCTCCATTATTTTCTAATAAAGCGGTTTTACAATCCATCATACCAACTCCCGTTTTCTCTCTCAATTCTTTGACTAAATTGGCAGTAATATCAGACATATAAAATCTCCATTATTTAGATTAAATTAATCTTTTTTTTCTTCTTTAGATAAACCATCAGAAGCTTCAGTCTCATCGTTTTGTTCTACTTTTTTATTCTTGTTATCTTTAGATAGCGCTTTATTTTTATTATCATTACCTTCTTCTTTTATTCCTTCGTTAGTTTTAGTATTGCTATCCTTGGATATTTTTTCTTCGTCGTTAGTCAATTCTTTTTTAAATTGGTTGGTTTGTACCGAAATACCGTCCAAAGCAGCTTGGGAAATCAATTCACAATAAAGTTTAATTGATTTGGCTGAATCATCATTTCCAGGAATTGGGTAAGTGATTCCTTCTGGGTTACTATTTGTATCAATTATAGCTGCAATCGGAATGTTTAACTTTTGAGCTTCTTTGATAGCAATTTGTTCTCTGACTGTATCAATAACAAAAATTAAATCCGGCAACCTACCCATATCTTTAATCCCACCTATAGATAATTCTAATTTATCTCTCTCTCTTGTTAGCTTAAGTAATTCTTTTTTTGTTAACCCAGCGGATTCAATATCATCAAGAGTTTTTTGAATAGACTTAAGTCTTTCTATTGTATTAGATATAGTCTTCCAATTAGTTAAAGTACCCCCTAACCACCTATGATTTATAAAGTATTGTGCACATTGGGTAGCGTTCTCAGAAATAACATCTGAAGCTTGTCTCTTAGTTCCTACAAATAAAATTCTTCCTTCTGATTTTGTTACTTCGCTAACTGCAACCATAGCATTTCTTAACATATTAACTGTTTGTGAAAGATCAATAATATGAATATTATTATGTTCTCCATATATGTAATCTTTCATTTTAGGATTCCATCTATGGGTTTGATGTCCAAAATGAACACCAGCCTCAAGTAGCTCTTTAATTGAAAATTCTGGTAATGCCAATTTATCCTCCTTTACCGGTTAAACCTCCACGAACATTTACCTAATGGCACCGGATTGCCTGGAAAAGCTATATTCGTGTGCGTAATGAAAGGGATATAATATTATTAATACAAAAACTGCAACTAAAAATTAAATTTCTTCTATTTTTAAAACACCATCAATTTCTTTTAATGAAGACTTAATTGCAGGATTTATTTTAAAATTGTCTCCTAATTTTAATTCAGTTTGATATACATCTTCACCTTCGATCAAAACATGAATAAAAATTTCTGAGCTACCTGTTAATTCAACCCTATCTTTTATCTGTAAAATTGCTTCAGCATTATTTACATAAACCTTTAAACCACCAATATCCTTTTTCAGTAAATCTTCTAAGGGATAAATATTAACTGCCAATAATCTTAAATTATTTTCATTTCTTTGGGTTTCAACTTCTGCAACAATCGAAACGCCAGGTATTAAAATACTTCTAACTTTAAAAAGTAGTTCCGAAAAAATAGTAACCTCAAATTGGCTTTCCTCATCAGTCAAACCAATAAAAGCAAAATTTCTACCTTTTTGTGATTTTCTTTCAGTAACATAAGAAATTGTGCCAGCAATTTTATAATTGGCAGTATTAATATTTATATCCTTAAAGGATTTAATTTTTCTATCTTTAATCAGTTTTTTATATTCAGATAAAGGATGTCCGGTAAGATAAAAGCCAATAGCTGAAAACTCTTTTTCTAATGTTTCAGAAGTTGTCCATTTATCGACTTCAGGTAGTGGTATATGATTGAAATTATTAAATTCTTCTTCAAATAAATAATCTTGCTTATTAAGATTCTTTTCCATTGCTGCGTTAGAAATACTTGATAAAATATTTATAGATTGAAAAACTTTATTTCTATTCGATTCAATGGAATCAAAAGATCCAGAATAAGATAAAAATTCTAAATTCTTTTTAGATAATATACCTGCATCAAGTCTTTGAGAGAAGTCATAAAGATCGTGAAATCCTCCGTTCTTTATAACTTCATTGTTTATGCTTATCATATCTTTCTGGCTAGTATTTTTAATAGCACCTAAACCATAGCGAATATCCTTGCCTTCAACATCAAAATCCATTTTTGATTTATTGACATCTGGAGGTAAAATTTTTATTCCTAGCTTTTTTGCATCATTGGTAAAAATACTTAATTTATCAGTATTATCTTTCTCTAAAGACATTGATGCTGTCAAAAAATATTCAGGGTAATGTGTTTTTAAATATGCTGTTTGATATGCAATTAATGCATAGGCAGCAGCATGAGATTTATTGAAGCCATATCCAGCAAATTCTGCCACTTGTTCAAAAATGTAATCAGCTTTTTTTTCTTCTATCCCATTTTCAATTGCACCAGTAATAAATCTTTCTTTCTGGGAGTCCATTTCGCTTTTAATTTTTTTCCCCATTGCTCTTCTTAAAATATCAGCCTCTCCTAGAGAATAATTAGATAAAATTTGGGCTGTTTGCATTACTTGTTCTTGATAAATAATAACTCCATAAGTTTCCTTAAGGATGGTTTCTAATCTTTCCTCCATATAATCGGGGTTATCTTCTCCTTTTTTGCAGGAAATATATTTAGGAATGTTGTCCATCGGGCCTGGTCTATAAAGCGCAACTAAAGCAATAATGTCTTCAAAACAATCAGGTTGCATATTTCTAAGAACATCTTGCATTCCAGTACTTTCAAGCTGAAATATTCCGATAGTATTTCCAGTGCCAAGTAAATTATATGTTTGTAAATCATCCAAAGGTATTTTGGAAATATCAAGATCGATATCTCTTTTTTCTTTTAATAAACTGATTGCCTTATCGATAACTGTTAGAGTTTTTAACCCTAAAAAATCAAATTTAACTAAACCAGATGCTTCTGCCCATTTCATATTAAACTGAGTAACAGGCATTTCTGACCTTGGATCACGATATAAAGGTATAATATCTTGCAAAGGGACATCGCCGATCACCAATCCAGCCGCATGCGTTGATGCATTTCTATATAAACCTTCAAGCTCTAATCCTATTTCCAGCATAGAGGCTATGTCATCATCATTATCTCTTTCTTCTCTTATCCTAATATCTCCATCTATTGCCTCTTTCAAGGTTGTAGGATTGGCAGGATTATTAGGAACTAGTTTACATATTCTATCAACTTGACCATATGGTAAACCTAAAACCCTTCCTACATCTCTTAAAACAGCTCTAGATTGAAGACTTCCAAATGTTATAATTTGCGCCACGCTATCTTTCCCATATTTTTCTTGCACATATTCAATAACCTCTTCTCTTCTATCCTGACAAAAATCTATATCAAAATCTGGTAAAGAAATTCTTTCTGGATTTAAAAATCTTTCAAAGATTAAATTAAATCTTATTGGGTCTAAATCTGTTATAGTTAAGACCCATGCAACAAGAGAGCCAGCACCAGAACCTCTTCCTGGCCCAACAGGGATATTTTTATTTTTAGCCCATTTAATGAAATCAGCAACAATTAAAAAATAGCCAGGAAAATTCATAGAAATTATAATTTCTAATTCGCTATTTAATCTTTCCCAGTACAACTCTTTATCTAGTATATTATTTTCTTCAATCTTATTTTTCAGACCATGTTCTGCTTGTAACCGTAATTCTTTTGCCTCACCATTTATATCTAAACCACTAAATTTAGGAAGACGAGGATCTGATTTACTAACCTTAAAAGAAGTTCTTAATGCAATTTCAATTGTATTATTAATTGCCTCAGGCATATCAACAAATAAATCCTTCATATCTTGAGGTGATTTAAAATAGAATTCTGGTGTTAATCTATCTCGATTAGAGTTATTAACTGTCGTAGAATCTTTAATTGCGATAAGAGCGTCATGCGCAATAAAATTATCTTTAGATTCAAAAAATACAGGATTAGTGGCCACTATTGGGAGGTTTAAATCATCCGCAATATCTAATAAATCATTCTCATAATCATCCAAACCTAATCTTTGTACTTCTACATATAATCTTTTATCAAAATTTAAATTAATTAAATTCGTTAACTCGAATGCTTCCTTCTTTAGCCCACTTTTTAAGTAATTATTAACTAGACCACCATAACCACCTGTTAAAATTAAAAGACCTTCATGAAGCTGGAATAATCTATCTAGACCAATTCTTTCATTTTCGTTTGTAAGAAATAATTCTGAAGACAATTTTATAAGATTTTTATATCCCTCATTATTTTTTGCTAAACAGACTACAGAACCCTCTAAATTTCCATCAAATACAGTTAAATTACATCCGACAATAGGCTGAATACCATTGTCAATTAACTTTTCGGAAAATTCTAGAGCGCCAAATAAATTATTTCGATCAGTTAAGCCTATTGCGGGAATTTTATGATTAAGAGCCTTACTAACAATCTTCTCAATCTTCATAGCCCCCTCTAAAAGTGAGTACTGAGAAGTTGTTCTTAAAGGAATATAGTTTTCATTCTTCATTCTTTCAATTAACAATCAAATTATATCCTCAATATTTATAACTCTATCCTGTAAATTTGCAATTTCAAGATTATGAGTTGCTAAAAACAAACTACAACCTGAATCAGCAACTAATTCATCAAATAAATTAATAATTTGTAATGCAGTTTTCCCATCTAAATTTCCCGTAGGTTCATCTGCAATAATCAATGAGGGCTTATTAATTAATGCTCTAGCAATTGCGGCTCTTTGTTGTTCACCACCTGAAACTTGATTAGGATAATTTTTTGATCTATGGGTTAAGTTAACTTTTTTTAAAAAATCATTTGCAATTTCTAAAGCATAATTTTTTTTCATCCCACTTATTATCATAGGCATAGCTACATTTTCTAGAATAGAGAAATCAGACAATAGGTTGTTAAATTGAAAAACAAAACCAATATTTTTCTTTCTTAGTTCCGATATACCTTTATCCGAGGACCAATTTACCTCACTATCATTTATAAAAACTTTACCAGAATTAGGTCTTTCGATTAACCCTGCAATATTTAGTATAGAAGTTTTCCCTGAACCAGAAGGACCAACAATTGCAACCTTTTCAGTCTTTCTTATATCAATATGAATATCATTAAAGACATCTATAACTGTATTTTTAATAGAGTAAGTTCTAGATACATTTTCTAAAGATAGAATATTATTCATTTCTTAATGCCTCAGCAGGATCCTTTGCGACTGATCTTAATGCAGGGTAAATTGTAGCTAATATAGAAAGAGTAAAAGACAAAATGACGATTGATATAACTTCAGGTATATGGATCTCAGAAGGCATTGTTATTAAGAAATAAACCTCTGGACTAAATAAAGTAATATCCAAGATAGACATTATAAAAATTCTAATTTCTTCAACATAAATACTTACTAGTACACCTAAGAATAAACCGATTAAAGTTGCAAAAAAACCAATCTTAGCCCCAGTTAAAACAAATAATCTTGCTATACTTAACTTATTCATTCCCATTGCTCTCAATATTGAAATCTCTCTCGAGCGATCCTTTACTAAAATAATCAAACCAGAAACTATATTAAGACCGGTAATGATCAATAAAAGAGCAAAAATTAAGAACATCACATTTCTTTCTACTAATAGCATTTCTGTTAAGTTTGCATTTGTTTGTGTCCAATCCCAAGAAATAACATCAAATTTATTCAATTTAGAATCTATTTTTTCTTTATAGGATATTGATTTAGATGGTTTATCTACAAATACTTGAATAACACCTGCTACATTTCCTAGATTTAAAAATTTTTGTACAACTGGTAAGTCAAGAAAAATTACACTTGAATCATAATCAGTCATTCCTATTTCGAAAATTCCCGTGATATCATAAGAATATGATCGAGGTATTGTTCCAAAAGGAGAGGAAATGCCTCTAGGAGACATTATCGTAATATTATCACCAACACTCAAAGATAAAGAAGAAGCTAATCTAGAGCCTATTAAAGCCCCCTCATTAGATAAACCAAGAATATTTCCATAAATGATGTTTGAAGAAATAATATCTATCTTAGAGATATCATTTGCTGGTATACCTCGCAATAATCCTCCCGAAGATTGAGTTTCACCCATCGCTAATACTTGGGCCTCTATCATAGGTATTGATTTATCTACTTCATCTATTTCAGAAAGAACTTTTTGAATAGGGTCTAAATCTTTAATACCCTCTTGATTCATAGGATGAATCAAAATGTGACCATTTATATTTACAATCTTATTTATTAATTCTGTTCGAAAGCCGTTCATTACAGACATAACAACAACTAACACTGCTACACTTGAAGCAATCCCTAAAAAAGAAATTATGGTAATTACTGAAAAAAAACCCTCTTTTCCCTTAGGTCTTAGATACCTCCTTGAAATCCACAATTCTAATAAAAATTTTTTCAGCTTTATCTCCTTTAAATATTTTCAGAGATTAGTTTTGTTGTAATTTCTTTAATATCAAATAATTCTTTTTTATCTTCAGATCTTTTTTTGAATTCAACTTTTCCATTTTTTAGATCTCTAGGGCCAATAATTATTTGATAAGGAATACCTATCAAATCCATATCAGTATATTTTTTTCCTGTACTTTCATCTCTATCATCAACAAGGACATGGTAACCATTCTCTTCTAGTTCTTCTTTAATATTCTCGCAGGCCCCTAAACAACTTTTATCATTCGAACCTAAATTAATTATTCCAACTTTAAATGGCGCTACTTCAGATGGCCAAACAATACCTTTTTCATCATGAGAAGATTCAATAATTGCTGCAACTAATCTTGATACGCCTATTCCATAAGAACCCATATAAACAGGAATATTCTTGCCATTATCATCAGTTATCAATGCTTTCATTGGCTCAGAATATTTTGTTCCAAATGAAAATATATGACCCACTTCTATAGCTTTTCCTTTTATTTGATTTTCTTCTATAACCTCAGAGGAAAAAATGTTTTCATCATGTTTATCTCCAGTGGAAGAATAAAAACTTGTAAACTTATTAACTAATTTCTCTAATTCTTCATCATTAGAGAAATTGATATCATCATATTTAACTTCATGAATTCGTTTATCAAAATAAACTTCTGTTTCTCCAGTTTCTGCAATAATAGAGAATTCATGACTAATGCTGCCTCCAATCGGTCCGCTATCTGCTATTACAGGTATAGCTCTTATTCCTAATCTTTTAAAAGTATTCATATAAGCTATAAACATCTTGTTATATGAAATTTTTGAAGCCTCTTCACTTACATCGAAAGAATAAGCATCTTTCATTAAGAATTCCCTTCCTCTTAGTAAACCAAAGCGAGGTCTTATTTCATCTCTAAACTTCCATTGAATATGAAAAAGATTTAAAGGAAGACTCTTATAAGATTTAACATAAGATCTAAATATTTCTGTAACCTGCTCTTCATTCGTCGGCCCAAAGACTAAGGTGGTATTATGCCTATCAATAATTCTAAGCATTTCCTCGCCATACCCTTCATATCTTCCTGATTCAATCCATAAATCGGAGGATTGTAATGTTGGCATTAAAATCTCAATTGCACCGGCTAATTCCTGTTCTTCTTTGACTATTTTTTCTATCCTCTTAAGAACCCTTAGTCCTAAAGGAAGCCAACTATATATACCGGCACTTTCTTGCTTTATCATTCCTGATCTAATCATTAATTGGTGCGAAGGTATTTTCGCACCTGAGGGCACTTCCTTACTTGTAGGGATAAAATATTTAGACCAATACATTTTTAAACCTTAAATTGTTTTTACTATAATGATATTTGAAAATATAAGCTAATTGTAATGAATAATTACCTCTACAAAAGGTTTTTTTCCCCAAATATAATTTATTTCTTTAGTAACCGCATTCCTAATTCTATTTTCAAGAGATTTATCTGCTTTATTTGATGACAACATTTTTGACACTCTTTCTTGAATTAAGTTAAGTATAGGAATTCCTTCATCACTATAATCAGGAATCCCAATAGAATTAACTAAAGGCTTTCCCTTAATCTTATTATTTTGAATATTAATACTTAGAATTATAATTCCTGAAAAAGAGAGTTTATTTCTATCTTTTGTTGGTGACTCGTAATCGTGAATTAAAATATTGCCATCTTTTTGAATTCTACCACTTTCAACGGTTTTTAATTCTCCAAATCCATTATCACTTAATTTAACAAGATCACCATTTTCTATAACTAAAGCTTCAATTCCAGATTCTTCCGCAATATTCGCATTTTCTCTTAAATGCCTATGTTCACCATGAACAGGTATCATATATTTTGGCTTTAATAACTGAAACATTTCTAGTAATTCTTCACGGCACGGATGACCTGATACATGAACAAAACTATCTTTTTCTGTTATTACATTAACACCTTTTTTAGCAAACATATTTTGTAATCTTAAAATTCCATATTCATTTCCCGGTATCATTTTTGAAGAAAAAATTACTGTATCACCTTCTTCAGCGTAAAGATTTCTATGCTCATCACGAGCAATCTTAGATAAGGCTGCACGATATTCCCCTTGACTTCCAGTACATAAAATTAAAGTCTTTTCCGCTGGTAAATAACCAGCATCCTCTTCATCAATAAAATTTGGTATACCTGCAAGATATCCAGTTTTTTTTGCGGCATTAACTATCTTGTGCATACCCATGCCGGACAAAACTACCTGCCTATCATTCTTTTCTGCGGCTTGAGCAACTGAAGTTAATCTAGCTACATTAGAAGCAAAAGTACTTAAAAAGATCCTTCCCTCTATTTCTGAAATTATATCAATAAGAGATTCCCTTACCTTTGCTTCGGATCCAGATCTTCCAGGAACTATAGAGTTTGTTGAATCGCAAACAAGAAGATCAACATTTAGGTTGCTTAATTCTTCTGATTTATTTTGATCAAAAGAACCTCCTGCAACAGGCTCAGAATCAATTTTCCAATCTCCTGAGTGGAAGATATTTAATTCTGGTGTTTCAATAAATAAAGCGCTCATTTCCGGTATTGAATGAGTCAAACCCAAGGCTTTAATTCCAAAAGAGCCAATGTTAAATACCTGATTATCTTCAATGATAGTTAATTTTTCTTCAAAAGAGATTTGATTTTCGATAAATTTTTCTTCAAGAAGTGAAGCTGTAAACTTAGTTGTGTAAATAGGGCATTTAAAATGTGGCCAGATATATGGCATGGCACCAATATGATCTTCATGAGCATGCGTTAAAATAATTCCCAGAAGATTTTCTTTCTTTTTAGCTATAAAATTTGGATCAGCCATTTGAAGGTCTATTCCCGGAAGACCTGCTTGCGAAAAAGTTACACCACAGTCAATCATAATCCATTCTTCTTTATTTTTAGATTTATATCCGTAGAGATTGAGATTCATTCCAATTTCTCCGGTTCCTCCTAACGGTAAAAAATATACTTCACTCATAATTAAAGGTTCTCATATATTTCCCCTGTATAAAAAACGCTTTCTTTGTTCTCATGAGATAAGATTAGACCACCTTCATCATTAAGGCCTAAAAAAATTCCTTCAATTATCTTTCCATCAGGTAAAGTCATAGAAATTGCTTCATTTAATTTGTAAGCACTTTCCAACCAAGACGATAAAATTATAGGGAAGTTTTTACCTTTTTCCCAAAAATTAATCTTATTAATTAGATTTTCACTTAATTTAATAAGAAAATTATCTCTTTTTATTTTAATTCCCATTTCATTTAGTAAGTTTGTAGATTTAAAGGCAGTGTTTTTAGGGTGTAAAATAAGATTTACCCCAATCCCTACTGCTAAGAATTCGAAGTCTTTTCCTTTACCTTTTAGATTCTCAATTAAAATTCCAGCACATTTTCGGTCATTAATTATAATATCATTAGGCCACTTCACCATAACTTTAAAACCTTTAGATTTTTTATACAAATCAACTGTTTCCTTTATAGCTAAAGAAGTGACAAAAGATAGCTGAGGAATAAACTGCTTCTCTATTCTAATTTTTAAAACTAATGTCCCCATAAAGTTTCCTTTTAATGAAGACCAAAATCTATTTTTTCTTCCTCTTCCAGAAGTTTGGATATCAGCAACTACCCAAAAGGGGAAATTATTTTTCTTCTCAATCAATCTTTGAGCTTCATTATTAGTGCTATCGATTTCAT
>JAYZKD010000083.1:0-6870 GCA_036163815.1 Pseudomonadota bacterium
CTCTTTCTAAGGAAGAGGAAAAGAGAGCAGAAATTAAAAAAAAATTATATTCTGTAACTGAAAAAGCAAAAGACTTTTTTATTACTAACCTTAATTCTAACAATAGAGCATTAAATTATTTAAAAAAAAGAGGAATAGATAAAAAAATTATAGAAACTTATGAAATTGGTTATGCGTTAAATGATTTCTCTTCACTTCAAAAATATTTATCCAGTAAGGGTGTTTCTAATGAAGAAATGGTTCTCGCAGGCCTTGTAATTGAAAGCAATAAAAAACAAGGTAATTTTTATGATAGATATAGAGACAGGATAATTTTTCCTATAAATGACAACTATGGAAGGGTAGCTGGTTTTGGCGGGAGAGTTTTAAATGATGAAGATATGCCAAAATATATGAATTCACCTGAAACGGATATCTTTCATAAAGGATCTTTGTTGTACAATTACTCAAATATTAAATCCCCTGTAAATGATAATAATGACCTTATTGTTGTCGAAGGTTATATGGATGCTATTAGCTTATGTGCAAAAAATATAATTAATGTCGTTGCACCACTTGGCACCGCGATGACTGAACGACAACTTAGACTTATATGGAATATTTCTGATTCACCAATAATTTGCTTTGATGGGGATAAAGCTGGAAAAAATGCATCTAAGAGATTAATAGATATTGCAATTCCTAATCTTCGACCAGGAAAAACGATTAGATTTATTAATTTAAGTGATGGCGTTGATCCTGATGATTTTATAAAACAAAATGGCATTGAGGGATTTAATAAATTGATTGAAAAATCGGTACCGCTCAATAAACAAATGTGGAATAATACTTTTGCTAATTCAGATACCACCAGTCCTGAAGGCAAGGCTGATTTAGAGAGTCAGTTAAGATCTATTTTAAGAAAAATAAATGATAAAAATATAAAAAAACATTATGGATTGTTTTTTAAAGAATCTTTAGAGAAATCTTTTAACAATAAGAACTTAATACAAAAATCAAAAAAATCTAACAGATATTCAAATGATATAGATAAATTAAAAATTGCTGGAAGTAAAGTTGGATCAGGGGAAACTATTCCTTCAGGTTTAGAGACATTATTGATATCAGGTGTTTTAATATATCCGGCTCTTCTTGAGAAAAACTTTGAAAATTTTGAACTTCTCATTATTGATCATAAAAAACTAGATGAAGTTAGAAACAAATTAATAACATTTATTGATGTCGAGAAGCCAAGAGATTCAGTTATTATTGAAAAATTTATAACTAATAATTTTAAGGATTTTCTTAATACTGACCTAAAATTTTCTAAGAAATACTGGTCTAACTTTAAAAATTCAACTATAGAGTCTATTTCAACAATATGGCTTGAAATTTTTAATGATGATCAACATATAAAATCATTAGATATTGAAATAGGTAATTTTGATAAAAAAATTGTAGATGATAAGCATGAAAAAAGATTGCTAAGTATATTAGAGCAAAAAGATAATGAGTTAAAAAAAATAACTGAAAAATATGGCCAATAGAAAAAATAGAAAAAAAAGTAAAAATAGTGAGAATAATCAAAACCAAGGTTCAGATGCTGCCTTATTAGACATGTCTGATAGAGCGGTTAAGAAAATGATTAAGACCGCTAAATCCCAAGGATTTGTTACCGAAGAAGTGCTTAATAAGGTTTTATCTTCTGAAGAATTAACATCTGACCAAATTGAAGATGTTACCTCTATGCTATCTGAAATGGGAATTAATGTAATTGAAAATGAGGATGATGATCAATCTACTGAAGTACAAAATGTTTCAAAGAAAACTACAACCGAAAGGGCTGATAGAACAGACGACCCCGTTCGTATGTACTTAAGGGAAATGGGATCAGTTGATCTCCTATCAAGAGAAGGGGAAATTGCTATTGCGAAAAGGATTGAAGCCGGTAAAGAGGCAATGATAGAAGGACTTTGTGAAAGTCCTTTGACTTTTCAGGCAATTATTATCTGGAGAGATGAGCTTAATGAAGGACAAGTCTTATTAAGAGATATAATTGATCTTGAGGCCTCATATGAAGGGCCGGAATCTAAAAACAAGAAACCAGTTATTAATAAAAATGAAGAATCTGAAGATTCCGAAGAAGATTCTTCAGAATCAGATCTAAATGATTATGATAATAATTTATCTCTTGCAGCAATGGAGGCTGAGTTAAAACCAGGTGTTTTTGAGATTTTTGATTCAATATCAGACAAATATAAAAAACTAAGAAAACTCCAGGACAAAAGAAATGATTTAAAAAAACAAAAAAAAGATCTAACGAAAAGACAATTGGATAGTTACAATCTTTTTTCCATTGATTTAAAAGAATTGATGAAGCGGTTATCTTTAAATCCTAATAGGATAGAAGCTCTTTTAGATCATTTGTATGATATAAATAAAAGATTAGTAGATCTTGAAATATCTCTTTGGAAATTCGCAAATGAGGCAGGTATAGACAGAAAGGATTTCCTTAAGGAATATCACGGTAATGAGTTAGACCATTCTTGGATTAATCGAGTCGTCCGATTAAAAAGGGCTGGATGGCAAAAGTTTGTTAAAGAAAACAGGAAAAGTATTAAGGCAATTTTCTCTGATATCCACGATCTTTCGGATGAAACAGGGCTAGAAATTGAAGAATTTAGAAAAATCGTCCTTAAAGTCCAAAAAGGTGAAAGAGAAGCTGCTGTTGCAAAAAAAGAAATGGTGGAAGCTAATCTTAGATTAGTAATTTCTATTGCTAAAAAATATACTAACAGAGGGTTACAATTTCTTGACCTTATACAAGAGGGCAATATTGGTTTGATGAAAGCAGTTGATAAGTTCGAATACAGAAGGGGATATAAATTTTCGACTTATGCGACTTGGTGGATACGTCAAGCTATTACTCGTTCGATCGCTGATCAAGCGAGAACAATTAGAATTCCTGTTCATATGATTGAGACAATTAATAAACTTGTAAGAACTTCTAGGCAAATTTTACATGAGATAGGGAGAGAGCCAACACCAGAAGAATTATCAGAAAAACTTCAGATGCCTTTAGATAAAGTTAGAAAAGTTTTAAAAATTGCTAAAGAACCAATATCACTAGAAACTCCTGTTGGTGATGAAGAGGATAGTTATTTAGGTGATTTTATCGAAGATAAGAATGTTTTATTACCTGTAGATGCCGCTATTCAAGCTAATCTGAGGGAAACCACAACTAAGGTTCTCGCTATGCTAACCCCTAGAGAAGAGAGAGTTTTAAGGATGAGATTCGGTATAGGCATGAATACTGATCATACTTTAGAAGAAGTAGGTCAGCAGTTTTCTGTAACGAGAGAAAGAATAAGGCAAATTGAAGCTAAAGCACTTAGAAAATTAAAACATCCAACAAGATCAAAAAAATTACGTAGCTTTCTTGACAATTAAATTATAAAAGACATTAAGGGGGGCCTGTAGCTCAGTTGGTTAGAGCAAACCGCTCATAACGGTTCGGTCGCAGGTTCGAATCCTGCCAGGCCCACCATTTTTTGAAAGTAACCATGTCATCGAATCAATATATTTTTTCCTTACAAGATCTGTCTAAAAGTTGGCCCGGCGGCAAGACACTGTTCGAGAATATTAATCTTTCTTTTTTACCGAATGCAAAAATTGGTATAGTTGGTATAAACGGTTCAGGGAAATCTACTTTTTTAAAAATATTATCAGGTATTGATAAAGAGTTTAATGGTGAAATAGTTGCAGATAAATCAATTAAAATAGGATATTTGCCTCAAGAACCCGAACTGGATTCATCGAAAAATGTTTTCGAAAATATATCCATCGCAGTAAAGGATAAAATTGACCTTTTAAATAAGTACAACGAATTATCTATGAATTATTCTGAAGAGATTGCAGATGATCTTTCAAACCTTCAAGAAGAAATTGAATCAAAAGATTTATGGGATTTAGATTCAAAAATAGAACAAGCTATGCAAGCTTTAAGATGTCCTGAGAAAGAAAAGAATGTATCTTTGTTATCTGGAGGAGAAAAAAGAAGAGTAGCAATATGCAAATTATTGTTAGAGGAGCCCGATTTACTCTTACTAGATGAACCTACTAATCATTTAGACCCTGAGACAGTTGCATGGTTAGAAAATTACCTCATGACCTATAAAGGCACCGTAATACTTATAACTCACGATATATTTTTTCTCGATAACATTACCGAATGGATACTTGAGCTTGATAGAGGAAAGGCAATACCATACGAAGGTAATTATAGTAAGTGGTTGATTCAAAAGAAGAAAAGAGTAGAGTTAGAAGTTAAGCATGAGAATGCAAGATTAAGAAGATTAAAGAACGAAGTGGATTGGATTTCTTCTTCTCCAAAGGCTCGTCAAACTAAATCAAAAGCTAGAATTAATAATTATGAAGCATTATTAGATTCTAAGAATGTTCAATCTATTGATGATCCACAAATAATTATACCCAATGCTCCAAGATTAGGCGATTTAGTTTTAGAAATAAATAATCTCAAAAAAATAATTGAGGACAAAATTTTAATTGAGAAATTATCTTTTAAAATGCCTAAGGGAGCTATTGTAGGCGTAGTTGGCGCTAATGGTGTAGGTAAAACAACACTTTTTAATATTATATCTGATAATCTTGAGCCGTCTGAAGGATCGGTAAGGCTTGGTGAGACTGTTAATTTGGGATATGTTGACCAATCTAGAGAAAGTTTAGATAGCTCTAAAACTGTTTGGGAAGAGATTTCAGAAGGTAATGATGTTGTTGAAATAAATTCTACGACAATCAATACACGAGCATATACTAGTTCGTTTAATTTTAAAGGAACGGACCAACAAAAAAAAGTTGGGCAATTGTCGGGTGGGGAAAGAAATAGGGTTCACTTGGCAAAAGTTTTGAAATCTGGCGCAAATGTAATCTTATTAGATGAACCAACGAATGATTTGGATGTCGAGACCTTACATGCCTTAGAATATGCTATAGAAAAATTCTCAGGATGTGTGATGATTATAAGTCATGATAGGTGGTTTTTGGATCGTATTTGTACCCACATATTAGCCTTTGAGGGTAATAGTCATGTTGAGTGGTTTGAAGGAAATTATCTAGATTATGCTCAAGACAGAAAAAATAGATTTGGCGAAGAAAATGAAATTCCCTCTAAGATTAAGTATAAAAAATTTTCACGATAATTATTTTAATAATTGTTTTCTTAATCTTTCCATTAATTTTTCTACACTACCATCATGCTTACTTAAAAATGCGGTGAAAGTAGATCTTTGTTCTTGAGCCATCCAAACTCCAATAACCCTAATATCAAAAATTTTAAAGTTACCATTTTTGTTTTTAACTAGGCGCCAATCAATGAATATAGGATTTGGGTTATCCAAAAATTTTATCTGTGTTTTGACAATAATTCCAGATCTACCAGTATCTGTAGTTTTAAGAATTTTAAAATTCCCTGAAGGATAAGAGGCCAATCTTATAGAGTAAACTTCAGAAATAAATCGTTTTAATAATGAAATGTATTCATCTTTTTTTTCCTTTTTTAGATTTCTTCTATATGGTCCGAGCACAAAAAGAGAAATTTCATTTACAGCCAAATGAGAAAGAAAAATATCTGAAATGTCATGAACTTTATCATCAAATTTTTTTTCTGAATTTCCTAATATATCCAATGTTTCTTGAGCAATAAAACCTACATATTCTTCAGGGCTGTTATAGTAATTATCACCAAATGAATTGTTTATTGAGAAAAGCAGTATCATTGGTATGAAAAGAAATTTTTTAAATCTATTCATTTATATTTTCCTCTTCCAAAGATTGAAAAAAATCATCAACTAAATCAATATCATTTAAATTTTCTTTATCATTTAAGAATCTGTTTTGGTAATAAATTGATTTAAGCGAGCTATAGTAATCTATTGAGGTTTCTTTAAGATTATCAATCGTTTCCATATTTCCTGATCGAGCTGAAACCGAATAAAGTAAAGTAGGGGAAAGTCTTACTAAAGAATCCTCGTCTTTTAAAATATAATTCAACGGATTTACAATAATATCCATAATACTACCTGCTAAATGTCTCGAAGATCTTGGCCCAAAAAAAGGAATTACTAAATAAGCTCCTTCATTTGCGCCCCAAGCTTTAAGAGTCAAACCAAAATCTGTGTCATCTTTCTTTAATTCCATTTTGTCCGCTACATCTATTAGACCTACTATTCCAAAAGTTGAATTAATCAAGAACCTAGCAAGGCTTTTAAATGCAAATCTAAAATTACCTTGAAAAATATAATTGGTAAAATTAATTGGTTCACCAACATTTTGAAGGGCGTTCGCAATTCCTTCCTCTATAGGGTTTGGAAGAAAGCTATAGCCCACTGAAACAGGCCTTAAGATGAATGTATCGATTTTATCGTTGAAATTATGAATTGTTCTATTTGAATTTTCATATGGGTCATCTGGTTCTGAATTAGCAAAAATGACAGTCGAAGTAGATAGAACCAACAAAGAGATATAAATTATTTTCCTTATTTTTGACAATTAAGACTCACAGCTAATTTTATAATATACTATAATTCAATCTCTTTAACCATCTCGATTATCTTAGGATGGAGTCCGTTGCAGCATCCAATTATAGATTTTTTTATTGTCTTATCTTTATTATATATTAATTTTCTACCTTTATGATCAGTTACCTTTCCACCTGCCTCACTAATAATTAAATCCCCTGCAGCTAAATCCCAATCGTTTTTCTTATTCAGGGCCATCATGGCATCAAATTCACCTTTCGCTACTAAAGACATCCTGTAAGCAATAGAATTCTTATTAATAATATTCATTTTTGGCCATGGTCTTTTCCAAGCA
>JAYZKD010000084.1:0-11236 GCA_036163815.1 Pseudomonadota bacterium
TAGCATTGTATGTTTCGCCATTGGCAAAAGGACTTTTCCATAAAGCTATATCTCAATCAGGAGGTATAGGATTAACAAGTATTAAAGATGCTGAAAAACTTGATAGAAAAAAATTTCCAAAAGATAACAATTATAAATATAGGCATAAAACTACTGATGAATGGGTTACCTCGCTAAAAGATATAGGAGTAATAAATACATATTTTGGTGAGTCAGGTAATCTTAAGGAATTGCGAAATTTATCTTCAGAAGAATTATTAAGAAGTTGGGATAAGAAACTATTCTTAGATGAAGATAATCAAATGGCAAGAATTATTGGAGATGGAATAGTTTTGCCTGAAGATAGTATTTTGGCTGCTCTTAAAGATAAGAACAGGCATGCGAATGTGCCTATTATTTTAGGCGTGAATAAAGATGAGAATAAAACTTTTAATTTGTTCAATGAGGAATTAGTAACCAATATTCTTAATTTAACTTTTATAGTTAAAGACCCATTTTATTACGATTTAAAATCGGATTATCAAAGTCTTGCATGGCGATCAAATGCTGTTGATACACCTGCAGATGCAATAGTAGGAGGAGGATATGATAAAGTTTATGCATACAGATTTGACTGGGATGAGGAGCCTAATATTTTAGGAATGGACTTTTCTTTCATGTTAGGTGCAGGGCATGGTTTAGAAATACCTTTTGTTATGGGAGATTTTAATCTTGGCCGTGAAACAAGATTTTTGTTCACAAAAAAAAATGAAGAAGGACGACTTTTGCTTTCTAAGTTGATGATGAAATATTGGGCTCAATTTTCAAAAATAGGTTCACCAAATAACTTAGCGGATGAAAATTCTGTTCTTTGGGAGAAATGGCCATCTGGTGGACAGAATCAAAATAGAATTATGATTTTAGACACAAAAAAATCTGGAGCTCCAAGAATGAGTAATGGGTATGTTCCTAATGATAAACTTGTAAAGATATTTGAATTAGATAAACGTTCATCAGAAGTTTCTGATAAATGTACATTTCTCGAAGATGTATATTCGTGGGTTGATAATTGGCAAGATAAAAACAATGCATGTCGAGAAGGAATTAACTAATGAAATATGATTGTTTATTTGTTGGTAATGCCATTGTTGATATTCTCACAGATGTAAGTTTTGAATTTATGGAAAAAGAAAAAATTGAACCAGGATCATGGAGACCAATTGATAAGGAAGAAATCTTAAAATTACAAAGCAAGATTACAAATAAAAAGATTGCATCCGGAGGTTCCGCAGCTAATTCAGCTGTAGGTTTTTCCTTTTTAGGGGGATCTTCTGCATTTATTGGTAGGGTGAAAGATGATGAATGGGGTCTTGAATATATAAAGGACATGAAAGATTCTAATGTTACCTTTACATCTCAACCTTCTAGTTCAGGAATTGATACAGGAAGATGTTTGGTTTATGTTACCCCCGATGCTCAACGGGCTATGAGAACTTATTTAGGGGCTGCTGCACAATTATCTCCTGATGAGATTGATGAAAAAAGTATTGCAAATTCTTCAATAGTTTACCTTGAGGGATATTTATGGGATGAAGAGCTAGCTAAAGCATCTTGTAAAAAAGCTATAGAATTATCAAAAAAAAATAATGTTCAGACGGCTCTTAGTCTTTCTGATTCATTTTGTGTTACAAAATGGCATAAAGAGTTTTTAGATTTAGCCAAAAATGCCGATATAGTCTTTGGTAATGAGGATGAGTTTAAGGCCTTATTTGAAACTGATATATTTTCTGATGTAATTTCAGCTGCCAGATCTCAATTAGGCTTGTCAATAATAACGCGAGGTCGAAATGGTTCCATCGTTATTTCCGATAGCCAAATAGATGAAGTTGTTGCCTACCAACCTGAAAATGTTGTTGATACAACCGGAGCTGGAGATTTATATGCTGCAGGATTCCTTTATGGATTAATAAGAAATATGAGAAACCATGAATGTGCGAATTTAGGCTCTTTTTTGGCTGCAAAAGTTATATCGAGACTTGGTCCTCGAACAGGAAGAGATATTAAAGATTTAGCCATAAGTGAGGGTTTTCTAGAATAGTTATTTTTGTTAGTATAATAAAAATGTTGAAATAAATTATGAAATTACCATTACCAACACCTGAACAGGCACTACCAGGAAGAGATATTCCAATTCAAATAACAAACTCTCATTTTGTTAATGAAAACCCTATTGCCCCGCCTTTTGATGAACATATGGAATGTGCTGATTTTGCTTTAGGTTGTTTTTGGGGGGCGGAAAGAAAATTCTGGGAAATTGAAAATGTTTTTTCGACTGCCGTTGGCTATATGGGGGGATTTACTCCTAACGCTTCGTATGAAGAGGTTTGTTCTGGGTTAACAGGGCATACAGAGACAGTTAGAATCTTTTTCGATGATAAATTGCTCGATTATAAAGAATTATTAAGAATATTCTGGGAGTCTCATAACCCAACTCAAGGGATGAGACAGGGAAATGATGTAGGCACACAATATCGGTCTGCTATATTTACTCATTCTGGTCTGCAGAAAAGTTTAGCCATAGAAACTTTTGATTTATATCAAAAAGAATTAGCCAATGGAGGCTATTCAGAAATTACAACCGAGATTTTAGACGCTCCAGAATTTTATTATGCTGAGGATTATCATCAACAATATCTTGCAAAGAATCCAAATGGTTATTGTGGAATAGGTGGAACAGGAGTTGAGTGTCCTTTATAGTTTTAATTTGTGAATATCTAGTCATCCAAAAGGTTAAAATTTACTTTAGAATTGTGCTTCTAATGATAAATGAAACTCTCTTTCATGGCCCACGAAATACCTATAACTTCCAAAAGCATAATCCGCACGTGTTGCATATTTTTCATCAGTTAAATTACTTAACGAGAAACCAAAGTTTAGATTTTCATTAAGAGGAATTTTTGCTCTTAAGTTAAAGACATCATGTCCTTTATAAAAGTGTGCGTTTCTTTCATCGACAGGATAACTATCAATCTTTTCCCATTCTAATTCGAATTTTATTCCAGGTGTGGGAGTGACAATGAGTCTTGTATTTCCGAGAAGCTCCGGTGCAGAATCTATTTGGTTACCTGATTTGATACCGTTAGGGGTATGGTTAAAATCATATTCGTGTTTAGCATAACTTGCGGATCCTTCAATTTGAAATATATCGGAAAGTTCAACCAAATATCCTATTTCAATTCCTTCATGTGTCGTTTTACCATTTTCTACATTAAAACCTTGAGAGTCTCGGAAAAAATAATTCTCCTTTTTCATTCTAAATCCTACCAATTCTAAATTTAAATTTAGAAAATTACCCCTTATCCCGAGCTCAAAACTATCTAATCGTTCAGAATCTGCGCCTCCAGGTATCTGTTTGCTTTGTATACGATATAAATCGGTAGTCTGAGGCGCTCTATTACCTCTTGAATAATTAGCAAAAAGAGCTAATTCTTCATTTAATTTGTGATTAATTGCAAATTTAGGAGAAAAATCTGTAAAATCATCACTTCTATCTGGTGTTACTTGAATTCTGCCTTTTGTTCCTGGGGCAATATTCGTCTTATAATCATAGTCAACCTTTTCACCACGAATCCCTGTAACTAAAATTGTATTTTCTGAAATTTGCCACTCTACATTTAAAAAGGCCGCTATAATTTGACTATCAATATTATAATCATAATGAAAGCCTTTGGGGTAAGCCAATCTCGGGCCAAAAGAAACATCAGGAGCAGTTTGATTTTCACTTAATTCACCTTCAGTTAGTTCTGCATCTATTCCTATAGTTAAAAAATGATTATTGAATGGCCTTTGATATAGTGTTTGTATTCCAAAACTCTTATGGCTGTTTTCTTCTAAGGGTTTTCCCGGAAGGAAGTGCATTCTAAAATCCATATCAGTATATCTGATATATGGAGTAATACTTAATGAAGCATTTTCCAATTGCTGAACAATCTTAAAATATGATCTAATATTATATGTATCACGAAAAGCTTCTGGGTCGGGATTTTCATGTCTTATCTTTTCATCTTTATAGGCTTGAAAACCTTTAATATACCCCATTGTCTCTTGATTAAGATTAGTTCCAGATAATGAAAAAATGTAATCTTTAGAACCTTTTGAAGTATCCCACCTCAATAAAAATTTTTGCTGTCCATAATGAGGTTTATCAAAATCTTCTTCGTGCTCCTCATCATGTTCTTCATCGTGATCATGATTATGTGAGTGACCATTGTCTTCTCTCCAAAAAAATTTAAACAATAAGTTGCCGTTAGAAAAATTTCGATAAATATTTGAATCAAATATTATTTCATGCTTTCCGGTATGAATATTTATTTGGTTTAAATTTTCGGATTTATCTCTATCGGTTATAACATTGATTAATCCATGAATAGCATTTGATCCATATAAAACTGATCCGGGTCCACGAATTATTTCCGTTCTTTCTCCTATTTCCATTATTGAGTCCATTAAACCATTAACATTTGCAAAGCCAGGAGATCTTAAAGGAATACCATCCTCAAGGTACAAGAAGCTTCCTGCCCCAGCACCGCCCGAAAGAATTGGTGATCGGATTGATGTAAGGTGCTCTTGTCCGCTACCTTGACTAATGAATACGCCTGGCATTCTATTTAATATTTCACTTGGATTGTGAGGGCTTATAAACTTTATTTCTTCGATATCGATAAAGGCAATATTTCCTGAAGCATCTAAAATCTGTGATTTATCTTTTGTTCCTGTGACAACAATTTCATCAATGTTTTTTGCTGGGAGAGGGGCAAATAAGGCAATTTGGATTAACAACAGAAATGAATAGATATATCTCATTTTTTTTTGCTCAATTATGAAAATTAATTTTAAACTTTTATTAAACGTATCAGATCATGAAAATGTATAAAGCCTATAGGTTGCTTTTTGTCGTCCACTATAAATAATCCTTGAATTCCGAGTTCATTTATAAGATCTAATGCATCAGTTGCCAACATATTCTTGCTAGCTGTTTTAGGGTTTTCATTCATTATTTCATCAACGGTTTTTTCTAATAATTCTGGCCCCATATGCCTTCTTAAGTCGCCATCGGTAACTATTCCTATTAGTTCATTATTTTTAATTACTCCTGAACAACCGAATCCTTTTTCAGAAATTTTTATTAGAGCTTCAGACATATTTGTTCCTGAATCAATAAGAGGTATAGTTTTATCTTTATGCATAATTTCTTCGAGAGTGGATAAAGCCGCCCCTAACTGCCCCCCTGGGTGGAGAGATTTAAATTTATCTTTATCAAACCCTCTTTCATTTAAAAGACATATTGCCAAGGCATCTCCGACGATAAGTTGCATGGTAGTTGAAGTGGTTGGCGCGAGCCCATTAGGACAGGCCTCTGTGGCCTTGGGAAGAATTAAAGAAATATTTGATGATTCCGCGAGTTGACTCTTTGAAGAGGAGGTGAGGCTTATAAGATCTATATTATTTTGTTTTGAAAAATGCACTATATCATTTAGTTCAGATGTTTCTCCCGACCAGGAAATAGCAAATATTATGTCATCGCTTCCAACCATACCCATATCACCATGACTTGCTTCAGTAGGATGAACAAAATATGAAGGAGTTCCAGTAGATGACAAAGTGGCCGAAATCTTCTTTCCAATATGACCAGATTTTCCTACTCCTGTAACAATTACCTTCCCAGATATTTTTAAAATCTTATTAACAGCAGATGAAAAATTATCATCGAAAAAATTATTTAAGAGAGCTATTCCTTCAGCTTCATCTTTTAAAACTTTTTTTGCTATCTCTGTGATATCATTTTTCATTTTATTCTCTGCCTATAGAAAAATATTCAAAACCAAGTTTTTTCATACTATCAGGATCAAAAATATTTCGGAAATCATATATTAAGGGTCTTTTCATTAAATTTCTTAATTTTTCTAAATCCAGATCTTTAAATTCTTGCCAATCTGTTAATATTATTATGCAGTTAGAATTTTCTGCAACTTCATAAGCTGATTTTTTCCATGCAACATTGTCTATTAATTTTGAGGCTTCACTTATACCCTCAGGATCATAGACGGATAGATTTAGACCCTCTTTAATTAAATCGGGAATTACAATGAGACTTGGAGCTTCTCTTATATCGTCCGTTTCAGCTTTAAAAGTAACACCTAAAATTCCAACTTCTTTTTCTACTTTTGTATCTAATTTTTCTAAAACTTTTTTGCTGATATTTTTTTTCCTCTTTTCGTTACCCTTAATAACACTTTCAAGAAGAGATTGAGGGGCATTAAATTTTTTACCTGATTCAATTAATGCACGAGCATCCTTTGGAAAACACGATCCTCCAAAACCTGGGCCGGGCTCTAGAAAGTGAGGACCAATTCTTTGATCAAGACCCATTCCTTTTGCTATATCTGTGACATCAGCTCCAATTTTTTCACACAAATCTGCTATCTCATTAATGAAGATAATTCTCATTGCCAGCATTGAATTACTTGCATATTTAATCAATTCTGAAGAACGTCTTGTTGTAAATAAAATCTTATCTTTACCAACAATTTTTGAATATAAATCAAGGATGATATCTTTTTTGTTATTATCTTTTAAACCCACAACAATACGATCAGGATTAACAAAATCAGAAATTGCATTTCCTTCTCTTAAAAATTCTGGATTTGATACAACTGTAAAATCAGAATGAGTAGAATTTTCTTGGATAATTTTTTCTATTTCGTCACATGTTCCCACAGGAACAGTTGATTTAACTATAACGAGGGTTCCTGGATTGATAAAATTACCTATCTCTTCAGCACATTGAAAAATTTGAGAAAGATCAGCTTCACCTGAATCGCTCGTTGGTGTCCCAACAGCAATTAAGATAATGTCAGAGTTTTCTATTTCCTTTCCAATATTTAATGTGAAGCTTATTGAATTTTTTAAAAGTAATTCCTCTAGCCCGGGCTCATAAATTGGGACTTTATTATTTTGTAACGAATCTATTTTTTCAGGATTATTATCTATGCAAATAACATCATGCCCCGCATCTGCAAAACATACTCCAGATACTAAACCAACATACCCACATCCAATAACAGATAATTTCATTAATTAGCCAAACAAGTTTATTTCTTCATTTACAACTTTTTCTAAATATGGAGAAGGAGTAAATTCGGGACCATGGGATACCTCCATATCTTTTAACCATTTTAAGATTTTATCATATCCTATGAGATTGCCATAAAACATAGGTCCGCCTTCATAAATGGGCCATCCATAACCATTTATCCATACTATATCTATATCACTAGCTCTAATAGCCATTCCTTCTTCTAGAATTTTGAAGCCTTCATTTATCATAGGATATAAACACCTTTCTAAAATTTCTTCTTTTTCAATAGGTCTTCTCTTGATTTGATGATTATCTGAAAATTCTTTAATTAAATCTTCTACCTCTGGATCAGGAGATTTATTCCTGTTTTCATCATAAATATAAAATCCTTTTCCAGTTTTCTGACCCAGTCTTCCTGCTTCACATAATCTGTCGCGTAAAGTATCTCCTTTTGATAGGTCTTTATCCCAACCTATGTCTAATCCAGCTAAATCAGACATAGCAAATGGCCCCATAGGAAACCCGAATTCAAATAACACATCATCAACATCCCAGGGCATAGCTCCTTCCAGTACAAGTTTATTAGCCTCTCTTTGTCTTTGTGCAAGAATTCTATTTCCAACAAATCCAGGACACACACCTACAACTGCAGCAATTTTTCCTATTGATTTTGCCATTTGCATTGAAGTCGCTACAACTGATTTTGAGGTTTTTTCTCCTCTTACAATTTCAAGAAGTCTCATGACATTTGCAGGACTAAAGAAATGTAACCCAATTACATCTTCTGGTCTTTTAGTTTCTGCAGCTATTTCATTCACATCTAAGGCAGAAGTATTTGTGGCTAAAATTGCTCCATCTTTCATAATTTTATCAAGAGTTCTGAAAATTTCTTTCTTAAGGTCCATATTTTCAAAAACAGCTTCAATAATTAAGTCGCATTCTGAAAGGTCTTCAATGGATGTAGATCCAACAATTAGGCTGGTTCTTTTTTCAACATCTTCAACTGATATTCTTCCCTTGTTAGCAGTATTTTCATAATTTTTTCTGATTATACTAAGCCCTTTATCAAGTCTTTCCTGGTTTTGTTCTATAATGGTCACGGGAATACCAACATTTGCAAAATTCATTGATATTCCACCACCCATTGTGCCAGCGCCGATAACACCTATTGATTTGTATGGCTTAATTTCAACATCAGGCTCTATATCAGGAATTTTAGCTACTTGCCTTTGAGCAAAGAATGCATATCTTTGTGCCGCAGACTGATTTCCTGTAACAAGTTCCATAAATAATTTTCTTTCAACTTTAATCCCATCTTTGAAAGGTTTATTTACTGCGGCCTCTATACACTGGATGTTATATTCCGGAGCTAAGAAACCACGGGCTCTCCTGGCTATTGAAGCCCGAAAATCTTTGAATAAATTTTCATTTCCTTTTGCCGCATCTACTTTTTCGTTCATTTCACTTATTTTTACGAGAGGACGATTTTCTGAAATAATTTTTTTTGCAAAAGATATAGAATCTTCTAAAAGTTTGTCTTCATTAGCTAGTTCGTCAACTAAGCCCATTTCTAAACATTGCGATGCTGGTACATGTTGGCCCGAGGTTACCATTTGAAGAGCTTTTTCTACTCCGACAACCCTTGGCAGTCTTTGTGTTCCTCCAGCACCTGGTAGTAAACCAAGATTAACCTCAGGTAATCCACATCGTGCTGATGGCACAGCTATGCGATAATGACATGTTAGTGCTACCTCAAGCCCTCCACCTAGAGCTGTTCCATGAATAGCAGCGATTACTGGTTTATTTGAATCTTCTATAAATTCCTGAACCTCATAAAGTGATGGACCTTTGGGTTCCTTCCCAAATTCTGATATATCTGCGCCAGCTATAAAAGTTCTGCCTTTGCAAATGATTACTATTGCTTCAGTTTCCTTATCATTTCTTGCCTCTGTTATCCCTTTATGCAATCCCTCACGAACAGGGGCTGATAGAGCATTAACAGGTGGAGAATCTAAAGTTATAATTGAAATGTTAGAATCTTTCTCAAGTGTGGTAACATCATTTATTGCAGTCATATTTTTTCCTTTCACCAATTGTAAATATGTATATGCTATCCGAATTCAGTAGAAGAAAACAATAGGAGATTTAATTGGCAAAAGCAAAGTTATCTTCAACAAAAAATTCAAAAAAAGAAATTGAATTAATTCAAGAAAGTTTTGAAAGTGAAGGCTATATTTGCAATTCGCAAATAGCTACAGTTATTTATTTAAGCCAAAATTTAGGTAAACCAATACTTGTTGAAGGGCCCCCAGGTGTAGGAAAAACTGAGTTAGCTAAAGCTACAGCTGGTTGGATGAATAAGCATTTAATAAGGTTACAATGCTATGAAGGGTTGGATGAAGCTAAAGCTTTATATGAATGGAAATATGGTAAACAACTTTTATATACTCAAGTCTTAAAAGATAAACTTAATGATATTATTTCAGATTCAAAAGGTTTGGAAAGTTCTATAGAGAGTCTTCATAATTTTGATGATATTTTCTTTTCAGAGAAATTTTTAGAACCAAGGCCCCTTCTAAAAGCAGTTAACAACGATGAAGGGGCGGTCTTGTTAATTGATGAAATCGATAAATCAGATGATGAGTTTGAAGCTTTTTTATTAGAAATTTTATCAGATTATCAAGTGTCAATCCCCGAAATTGGAACAATCAAAGGAAAAGTTAAACCTATTGTCTTCTTAACATCTAACAATACTAGAGAAATAGGGGATGCTCTTAAAAGAAGATGCCTGCACTTATATATTCCTTTTCCAGATTCCAAATTAGAGGAACAAATTATAATTTCAAGGGTTCCGGAAGTAGATAAAAAACTACGTTCTGAACTAGTTGCTTTTGTTCAAAACTTGAGAGAATTAGATTTGAAAAAACTTCCTTCTGTTTCGGAAACGATCGATTGGGCAAGGGCGCTTGTTTTATTAAATGTTAAATCTTTAGATGCAAGCCTCGTTAGAGAAACTCTCAATATTTTATTAAAATTCCAAAGTGACATTGATGCTGCAGATTCTGAAATAGAAGCTCTAACGAGAAAAGTTAAAGAAAAAGCAAGCGGTTAAATGGTCGATTATCTAAGAGATTTCATAAAAGTTCTTAGATCATCTGATGTTAGAATTTCGACATCAGAGACTATTGATGCTATGCGGGCAGCTTCGCTTGTAGGAATTGAAGATAAAGAAATGTTAAAGGTTTGTTTGTCGCAATCTTTAGCTAAAAGTCTAAGAGAAAAAGAAATATTTCAAGAATGTTATGAAAATTTTTTTAAAGAAGATTATATGAATTTGAACCAAGAAAAGAATGAAGATATTTCTGACAATATTCAGGACGAAAAAAACCTTCAGGAATTAGCAAATACTGATTTAGAAAAATTATTTAATAGTTCCGATAAGACTACATTAATGACATCCATGGCATTAGCGGCTCAAGAAATTGGGCTCAGGAATATCAGACTTTTTACACAAACAGGAATGTTTACTAGGCGTATTTTAGAGTTTATGGGTCTTGAGAAATTGAATAATGATATTTTTCAGGCTGCAAGAGATGGCGATACTGATCGTGAAGAGGATTTAAAAGAAATAAGAGAAAGGATTCGTCTCGAAATAAGGGATTATGTTGAACATCAACTGAAATTACGAACATCAGAATCTGGAAGACAATTAAGAGAAGAGGCGTTGTCACAAGTTCGCCTAAGTCAGGTCGATAAATCTGATTTAGTTATTATGACAAATATTGTTAGGAAGATGGCTAAAAGATTAATTGCTTTGCATTCTAGGAGAAAAAGAAAAGCGAATAGGGGAGTTTTAGATATTAGGTCTACCCTAAGAGCTAACCAGCAATACGATGGATTACTCTTTCAAACTTTATGGAAGAGAAAGAAAGTTGATAGACCTAAGGTTATAGCATTATGTGATGTTTCAGGATCAGTAGCAAATGTTGCAAGATTTTTTCTTATGTTTCTTTATAGTTTGACTGAGGTCTTACCAAACATAAGATCATTTGCTTTTTCTAATAATGCAGGTGAAGTAACAGATTTATTTGATACGAAAGAAATTGAAATCGCTTCAGC
>JAYZKD010000085.1:0-5686 GCA_036163815.1 Pseudomonadota bacterium
TATAAGAAATCTATTGACGATGCGATAATAGAAACTGACAATTTAATTAAAACATTTAATTCAATATTATCAATATCTAAGGTTGATTCAGGTGCCTCAGATTTAGATAAATCAACTATAAATATAACTGACCTGATCATCAATTTGTTTGATTTATATGAACCAATAACAGATTCAAAAGGAATAATATTGAAACAGGATGCTTATGAAGAAGTTAAAATTGAAGGAAATAATAATCTTCTTTCGCAGGCTGTAGCTAATTTAATTGAAAATTCTATAAATTATGGATCAAGTAATGAGAGCCCAACAATAACCATAGGTGCAAAGAATAATAAAGAAAGTATTTCTCTATGGGTTAGTGATAACGGTATAGGTATTAAAGAAGAAGATAAACAAAAGGTATTAGAAAGGTTTGTAAGATTAGATTCTAGTCGAAGTTTAAAAGGATCAGGCTTAGGTCTTAATCTTGTTAATTCGGCTACAAAATTTCATAATGGAATTTTAAAATTACTCGACGCTAAGCCTTCAGGTCTTATTGTTTTAATTGAGATTCCTAATTCCTAAATCCCTCCATCAATGTATATGCATTGACCTGTTACCCAGCTAGATGCTTTTGATGACATATAAACAACTGCTGCGCCAATATCTTCAGGAGATCCCCATCTTTGAAGGGGGATAGGTATATGTTTTTTTAATTGTTTTTCTTGCTCTTCAGTATGCATATTCATTGAATCTTTAAAATTTTCTGTGGGAATTGGTCCTGGCGCCACAGCATTGACTCTAATTTTTGGTGCTAATTCTAAGGCTAAAGTTGCAGTTAAACTATTAACAGCAGATTTTGAGGCTGCATAGGGACCATTTTTTAGATTCCCAGACATATTTTTTGATGCCCTTGAGGAAATGTTAATAATTGATCCACCTTCAGTCATTCGTTTAGCGGCTGTTACACATCCGTTAAAAACAGCATTAAAATTTAAGTTAACCTGGGCTTCAAATTCTTCTAAAGAAGTTCTTGTTAAATATCTTGGAGTACCATCAGGTAATCCTCCGGCATTATTTACCCAAATTGTAATTTTTCCAAACTCATCTATAGATCTTTCACATAGTAGTTCCATAGATTCAGGATTTGTTACATCACAAGGTATAATTATAGATTTCTTTCCTATATTGGTTATTTCTTTTTGTACCTCAATAAGGTCCTTTTCTGTTCTTGAAGAAAGTACTAAATCTGCACCAGCTTCGGCTAATGCAATTGCTATTCCTTTGCCGATGCCTTTACCTGCACCGGTGACCACAGCTACATCACCCTCTAAATGAAATAAATCTAAAATTGCCATAATATATACCTCCTTCTAATATAATCATTGAGAGAAAAGCTATGGTCAATTGGTTTATATATATTTTATCATTAATAGTTATCTTGTTTTTAATTTATTTCTTTGGAAACAGAGAAAATATTAATGTTAGCGAACTAATATCTCAGGAAGAATACTCTTATTTCGAAAATAATCAGGGGAAAACTGCTTATTATTCAATAGGAAGCAATAGTAGCGAGCCATTAATTCTTATACATGGAGTAAGTGTTCCATCTTATTATTATAAAAAAATTGCAACTAGCCTATCTCAAATTGGCTATGAAGTTTATGTGTATGATCATTTTGGAAGGGGCTTTTCTGATAGGCCAAAAATAAAATATGATATGTATGCGTATCAAAAACAACTAAATGATTTCATTAATCATTTGTCTATAGATAATGTTACTTTAATGGGAGTGTCTATGGGTGGTGCTTTAGCATCTAATTATGCAGCCAAAAACCCAACTAAAGTTAAATCCTTAATTTTAAATGTACCTTTTGTTGGATCACAGACAATTGGATTAAACAACTTTGCTTCCATCCCAATTTTTTGGGATTTCTATTTGAGGTTTTTTATTATTAATAGGTTGGTAGAAAGGGGATCAGGTTTAACTGATGATAACCAAGATCCAGATCATTTTATCAAGCAATTTAATGTTATAGGCACTCAAAATTCATTCAGCTCTCTTATGAAGAACTTTATAGGCCACGATTTTTATAATGATTATAAACTAATTAGTGAGCATAAAATCCCCGTTCATATTACTTATGCTGTAGATGACGAAGATGTTCCAATGGATTCAATATTAAAGGCAATTAAATTAGTTCCTGATAGTAAAACATTTTCCTTTGAAGGGGGCCACAATATTATAAATTCCAGAACTAAAGAAATCGTTTCTCTAATTAACGATTTTAAAATTAGTTATCAAAATGACTAAATTGTACTAGCCAACCCCTTGGCTGAAAGAATTTCTATCCAATATCCATCGGGATCTTTTATAAAAGCAAGTCCTTTCATATTTCCATCATCTGGTTTTTTTTGGAATTCTACTCCAAGAGATTCAAATCTTTCGCATGCTTCATAAACATCCGGAACAGTTATACCAATATGACCAAATCCTCTAGGGTCAGAATTACCATCATGATGAGAGAAATCTTCATCATTTTCTGTTCCCCAATTATGAGTTAATTCTAAAACGGCCTTTTGGCTTAAAGCATAAGCAAATCTTTCCTGATTATCTTCTGGAACAGGATCATCTTCATCTCTTAAATAAGCTAGGAAATATAACGAGAAATCAAAATCGGGAAAATCCAATTTCTTTAATATAGTCATCCCTAAGACTTTAGTATAAAAATCTATAGATTTTTCTGGGTCTTTGATTCTAAGCATAGTTTGATTAAATACATAACTTAGCGTTTCTTTATCTGGATTTTGCGACATTTCTTCCATAACAGTCTCCTTTTATAATTATTATTTCACTCTAAAAAAAATAATAAAGCAATAAAAAAGGGCCATGAATTATGGCCCTTTTTATAAAGTTTTTTTTAATAATTAAAATTCAGCTTGAACGGTAAATCCATATACTGTGCCTACAGATGGATTACCAAATATCATTAAACTTGATATATCCACAACAGGTGTAACAATTTCATCAGTAAGATTTCGACCATATGCAGAGATCTTATAGTTACCCCATTTGTAAGTTAGAGAAACATCAATTTTTTCAATCGATGGAACTTTACCAATTTCAATGTTAGTTGTCGTTGATTCTTGTTTATCAACAAAACTGTATTTAGCAAAGAGGGCTAATTCACCAGGTCCTAAATCTAAGGAATAGGTTCCGCCAAATGAATAAGTCATATCAGGTGAGAACTTTGGCGTTAGGTAATCATTGTTTGTTAAGACAAGATTCCCTTCTGCATCAGCGCCATCAAGATCAGCAATAAATCCATCATATTCAGCATCTAAAAAACCTACATTTAAGAAAGCTTCAAAGTTTTCACTAACAAGCGCTCGCATCTCTACTTCTAAGCCCTCATAAAGTACTCCCGCAACATTATCAATTACTGTTACAACTGTTCTCGTTGTAGGATCGAGCTTAATAGTGTTTTCTTGTTTGTCTTCGAAATCATTTCTAAAATATTCTGCATTAAGCTGAAGTCTTTTATCTAAGAGTAGACTTTTAACACCCACTGCTAAAGTTTTAGCAAATTCTGGATCATATGTATTTTTAAAGTCTGCTACATTTTGGTTTCTACCGAAGAATCCACCGCTTTGGAAACCTTCAGAGTAAGTTACATAAGCCATAGCGTCTTCATTGATTTGATAAGTAACTCCAATTCTTCCAGAGACCTCATCATATTTTTTGAGAAGATTAGCTATACCTACTTCCCCTGGAAGGCCAATGCTGGCAAAATTGTTTATGTAAGCTCTTTCAATGGATGTTGAGTAAGATTGACCTCCAATAAAGGCTTTTTCTTCCTCGGTGTATCTTAAGCCTAAGGTAAAAGTCCACTTATCATTTATTATATAATCTAGATGTCCGAAAACAGCTTGCGATTCTGTATTTTGTTCTTGCAAGAGTTTCTGAACATAGTTTGGACCTAAACCATTTTCAAGTCCTGGCTCACAACGTATTGCTCCTAACGCCCCAACTAAACAAGCATTATAAAGAAAAGGAGGAACAAGAGTTGACCAGAATGAACCTCGAGTTACCCAATCTTGATGATAAGTGCTATCCCAGAAATATGCACCTAATGTTAGGTTGTAATTATCAGTAGATCTTTCCCAGCGTATTTCATGGCTTTCTTGTTCATAATAATTATATGCTTCAATCCATATCCAAGGCATAGCAACGCCATCATATTCCCACTTAGTTTCTTCATACTCGTCTCTATAACCACCTACGTAAACCAGTCTATCAGTTCCATTAATATCCCATGTAAGATTCAAGGTAACCGCATCAGTATCATATTGACCAGGGTTAGTATCATTTGTTGAGTATGTTGTATTACTTGCATTTTTGTCGTTTGAAAGACATGTATTTATCCCTTCAGGATTGAAAGCTAGAACCGGTCCTAATGCAGCGCCAGTCTTTGGAGTGCCATTGGTGGTAAGAGGGTCATAAACATTACAAATAACAGTAGAGTTATTATTTGCATTTGTCCAAGCACCAACATCACTACCATCATCATATTGCTCTATGGTTAAAATAGCTTCAAAGTTTTCATTTGGAGTGAATAAAAGAGATGCCCCATAATGAGTATAGTCCTTTTTAGGTCCGTCCACATTAAGATAAGTATTATACATATGACCATCATTCTTAATAGTGGTTCCAAAAAGTTTTATTGCTGCTGTATCTTCAATAATCGGCGCATTAAAAATTGCTCTAAATTCTTCTTGACCATTATCACCCATTGTTATTTCGGCTTTGCCGCCTAATTCACCAGTAGGTTTCGACCTCATGACTCTGATAACACCACCATTAGTATTTTTACCAAATAGGGTTCCTTGAGGACCCCTTAAGATTTCAATCCTTTCAAGATCAAAATTCTCAATTATTTGTCCAGAATTTGTACCAATTGCTACACCATCAAGTTCAACCAAAATCTTAGGATCAAATGATTTATCGGATTCACTAGAGTTAATACCCCTAATTGTTATTGCTGAACCTCTTGCTCTTACAGATGTTTCTCCAATTATAACATTAGGTGCAAAAGCGCTTAAGTCGGCAATATTTCGAATGGTCGCATCTTCAAGTTGTTCAGTAATAGCCGTTATAGCTATAGGTACATCTTGAAGAGATTCCTCTCTTTTTTGTGCTGTGACAATAATTTCTTCAATAGCTAAATCAGAAACTTCTGATTCCTGAGCTACATCGAAAGTATTTAGATTTAATGCAAAAGAAAAAGCTATAAAGCCAAATACTAGATATTTTAGATAATTCATATAAACCCTCCTAATTATTATTATTTGAAATATTAATAATCTACATTTTTTTTATAAATACAATTTATATTTTTATATTTAGAATTTTGAAAAAAAAGGGCCATTAAAAAATGGCCCTTTTAATTTAATATTTTTTAATGATTAGAATTCGTAAGTTAATTCAACTCCAAACTTACGTCCTTCATTAATTGTGCCAATTGCGAATAGTGGCATAATTGGATCAACAACTTCGTATTGTTCATCAGTAAGATTTGTACCATACGCAACTATTGACCAGTTATCTTGGAAGTATCCAATTGATGCTGTTACATTTTCTATTTCTGGTGCCCTAGCCAGATCAGCATTTAGAAGATCTGTTTCTTGTTCACCAATGCTATTATAT
>JAYZKD010000086.1:0-16187 GCA_036163815.1 Pseudomonadota bacterium
CCCATTATGGCCATTTCACTAATTGTTGACGCCCCAGACCTAGAAATAACTAGGTCAGAATCGTTAATAATTTCAGGAAAATTATAAAAAAAGTCGCTTACTTGATGTCTTACGCTATGATCTGAATAAAAATTCTCTAATATCTCTATATCTTCTTTTCTTGCTTGTTGAATAATATTAATATTTTTTAGAATTTTTTCTGGAAGCTCACTTATTGTATTAGGAATTATTGATGATAGGAAACTAGCCCCTTGACTACCTCCAAATATAAGTAAAGTTATATTCTGAGTATTTATTATTTTTCTTGAATTTTTATAATTTAAAATTTTTTCTCTGACAGGATTTCCATAAAAATGAATTTCTTTATTAGACATTTCCGATAGGATTTTTGTATTTTCAAAACCCATAGTTATACCGTCTGCAAATCGAGATAAAAATTTATTTGCACGACCAAAGATAGAATTTTGTTCGTGGATCAATATTTTTGAACCACAAAACTTTGAAGCAAGTAAAGGTGCTACTGAAGGATAACCGCCAAACCCAATGGACAATTGGGATTGCATCTTAAAGGCCCAAAAAACCGATATAATAAAACCCAAAAATAATTTACTCAATGCAAAAGGCCACTTGTATAAGGGTTTATTTGTGAAGGTATCGGAAGGGATAAAAACAATCTTTTCTGCTGGAAAATCAATTATTAAGTTTTTTACTCTTTTATCTGTTAACAAAATTACTCTGTAACCTCTTTTTGTTAATTCACTAGAAATTGCACTTGCTGAAAATAAATGCCCTCCAGAACCGCCCGCTGCAATCATAATAAAATTGTTTTTTAGATTTTTCATGATTAGATATTTTGTTCTTCATTAATTAAATAATTAGAATTTGTGAGGCTTTGTTTTGTTTTTTTTGTTAAACTCAAAAACATACCCATTCCTATTCCCATAGCCAATATAGAAGATCCTCCATAGCTTATAAAAGGCAATGTCATCCCTTTAGCTGGAATTAGACTTAAGTTAACTGCTATGTGAATAAGGGTTTGTAATCCAAACAGAATAATTAAACCTGAAGAAGCCAATTGGTTAAAATAATCATTTTGATTCATTGCCCTCATTAAACCTCTAGTGATTAATAATAGATAGAGGAACATTATTGTTAGCGTTACAATAAGGCCGTTCTCTTCAGCTATCGCGGCAAAAACAAAATCAGTATAAGCATCAGGAAGATGGTATTTAACCCAACTCTCACCGATTCCTTTGCCAAAGATTTGGCCATTTTCAATTGCATCAATCGCCGCTTGAGTTTGCGTCAATTTTGAATTGACTACTCCACTTCCAAACCAAATTTCTACCCAAGAATCAAAACGAGAAGCAAAGTGAGGAAAAATATAGTAAAAAATTAAGACAGCTATCATTGAAGCTATCCCCAGCGGAGCTATAATAAATAACGGAAATCCTTGTACAAATATTAAACAAGCTAAAGTTAAAAATAATAAGATTGTTTGACCCAAATCAGGTTGCATCATTAGTAAAAGAGCAACAAGTATAAACATAATTAAAGGAACAAAGCTAAAATTTTTATTTTTTTCTATCCTCGATCTAGCAAAAAACCATGCTGACAAAACAATCAGAGCTGGTTTAATAAATTCGGACGGTTGAATAGTTATATATCCAGCTAAAGATAGCCAGCGAGATGCTCCACCACTTGTTAATCCGATAAATAATGAAAGTACGATCCCTAACACACTAAGAATGAAAAGAATGAAAGATAGTTTTCTAGTAAATCCTTTAGGTAATATAGAGATAAATATCATTAACGAAATCGATAATAATAAGAAGATTGTCTGTTTAATTAAAAAATAATATTGATTTGTATTTAATTGACTTGCTTCAACAGGGCTAACAGCCAAAGAAAAGAAAAGACCTATACCGCCTAACAGAATAAGTCCAAATAACATAAATCTATCTACAGTAAACCACCATTCACCTATAGGACCCGTATTTGTTCGAGAAATTCTTAACATTTTATATCCAAGTTATTGATTATCTTTTTAAAAACATTTCCTCGTTCTTGAAAGTTCCTATATTCATCTAGAGAACTGCATCCTGGAGAAAGAAGAATACACCCTTTCTTATTTTTTAAAGCTGCTAAATAGGCTGATTTAGTAGCGCACTCTAGGTTTCCAGAAACTTCAAAATCTAAATCCTCAGGTGCAATTTTACTTAACTGATTTGAAGATGATCCGATAAAAAAGGCTTTATTAATATTTTTTGATGATAAATTTAATTCCCTTAAATCGTTCTGTTTAGACAAACCCCCTAGTATTAAATAAATATCCTCATACTGATTAATAGCAAAATTAGCAGCAGCGGGATTGGTCGCCTTTGAATCATCTATAAATCTTATTTCTTTATTGGCATAAACCTCTTTAGTTCTATGATTGAGGTTTTTAAAATTTAACAACGCCTTAAAAACATGTTTATGCTGAATGTTTATAATATCAGTCACAGAAAACAATGCAGGTACAAGAGTTTTATAGGAAAAACTAGACAAATCAAATTTGCTTTCCATAAAAGAATTATTATCTTTAACGATAATCTTTTTTGGCAATGGATTAATCTTATCTAAAATATCTTCATAACCTAAACTTTCATTTAAAATGGCATAATCATTAGAATCCATATTTGAAAATATTTTTATTTTAGCCCGTCTGTATTCATCGAATGATGAATATCTTTCTTTATGATCTTCAGAAATATTTAAAAGCACAGCAATATCAGGTTTAAATTGATTGATTAATTCAATTTGAAAAGATGAAATTTCAATAATGTATATTTGATTGCCGTTCCTGGGCTCTACAGATAATACTGGATTCCCAATATTTCCTATTAAATAGGATTTCTTTCCAGCTTCCTTTAAAACCTGGTGTAATAAAGTTACAAATGTTGATTTTCCATTAGTTCCAGTAACGGCAATAATTTTCTTATCAACTTTTGATGATTTAAGATTTTGATAAAAAAGCTCTATGTCACCTAATATTTCTATACCTCCTTTTTCTAATACTTTTTCAACAATAAAGGAGTTTTTCCCATAATTTATAGGAATTCCAGGCGATGGAATTAATATATCCATCTTCTCCCAAGGCCAGTCATTAGGATTGACAAATTCCATTCCTGATTTGCTTAGCTCTTGTCTTACAGAATCATCATCATCCCATATAAAAATATTAGCATTAGATTCTTTTAAGGCTTGATATGTTGAAATACCTGTTTTTCCAAGTCCATAAATTATTATATTTTTATCCTTATATTTATCGGTATTAATCATTATCTTAATTTTAATGTCGCAAGACCTATCAGCGCTAAAGCAAAAGATATGATCCAAAATCTAATTACTATTGTAGATTCAGACCATCCTTTCTGTTCAAAATGATGGTGAATTGGGGCCATCCTAAAAACTCTTTTCCCAAACAATTTAAAAGAAATAACTTGAATAATAACTGAGAGAGCTTCTAAAACAAAAACTCCCCCTATAATAACTAAGACTAATTCGTGTTTGGTAATAACGGCAATAGATCCTAAAATTGCACCTAAAGATAGAGATCCTGTATCTCCCATAAAAATCATAGCTGGTGGAGCATTAAACCATAAAAAACCTAAACAACTCCCTAAAAGCGCACAACAAAGTACACTAATTTCTCCTGAGTGAACTATATAATTTATACCTAAATAATCCGAAAAAATTGCATTTCCAGAAAGATAAGAAATTAAACCAAAACATGCCAAAGCTATCATTACAGGAACAATTGCAAGACCATCTAATCCATCAGTTAAATTTACAGCATTAGAAGAGCCAATAATTACAAATGTTGTAAAAGAATAATACGCCAATAAACCAACAAAAAATGTTCCATTTATAAAAGGCACCGATAAAGAATATGTAAGCTCTAATGTAGATTGGTTTGAGATTAAGTAAATTATATAAATTGAGAACAATATTTGAAGAAATATTTTTTTAAATGAAGAAATTCCCTGGGAAGTTTGTTCTTTAATCTTTTTTCTATCATCTAAATAACCAATTAAACCAAATAAAAATGCTATTGCGATAATTATCCATATATAAATATTAGAAAGGTCTGACCAAAAAATCGTACTGATAAAAAAAGAAACTAAGATTAATAACCCTCCCATGGAAGGAGTTCCTTTTTTTGTTAAAAGATGGCCGATTGGACCATCTTCTCTTATAGGTTGACCATTTCCTTGTTTAATTTGCATAATTTTAACAAATTGAGGTCCGAAGGTTAAAACTAGAATTAACGATGATAAAAGCGAACAACCAGCTCTAACAGTAATATATGAAAATACACCTGAACCTGGAAAATCGAAACTTAATATTTCAAGGAGATATAAAACCACTACGCAATCTTTCTAAGAGACTTATGAGATAGGAATGAATCGATTATTTTATTAAGATTAATTTTCGAAGATCCTTTTAATAAGATAATGTCTTTATCCAGTATTATATTTCTTAGTTTGGGTATTACTTCATTAACATTATTAAAAATTTCCCCTTTTTTTTCATAATTAATATCTTCCCACAAATATTTAACTTCACTTCCGATGGCAAAAACTAAATTTATCTCAGAATTATTAACTAATTTAGCGATTCTTTTATGCATTGCCTTTGAGTGTTTGCCTAACTCCAACATATCTCCGACAAAAAATATTACTCTTTTATTATTATCTTTATTAATTTTAATTGTATTGATAGAGGCTTCCATTGAATCTGGATTTGCATTGTAACTTTCATCAATAATTTTAATATTCTTATTGAAAAAATTAATATGAAATCTATTACCTCTTCCCTCAATAGCTTTAAATCTCTCCAATTTTCTGAAGAATTTCTTATTAGAACTATTCACTATTTTATTAACTAAAATCGCAGGCAAAGTGTTTAATGCCATATGCTCTCCAATAAGATTGGTTAAATATTTAATCTCTTTATTATTAATTTTTGATATTAAAAATGAAGTAGAGTTATGAAATATACTTTCAGTCAATTGCGCATCAGCTTTTTTTGAAAAGCCAAATGAATAGGTATTTATAGATTTATCTTTGGTTGGATAATCTTTTAAATCACTTAATAATTTATCATTCACTATTAGATTTCCACCATCAACTATACCATCAACTATTGATAATTTTTCTTTTATTATCTCTTTTTCATTATCAAAAAAACCGATGTGCGCTTTACCAGCATTATTAACTATTCCAATATGAGGTTTTAATATATTAGCTAAGTTAGATATCTCTCCTTTTCTATTCATACCAATCTCAAAAATTCCGTAATCTACATCCATTGGCATGTTAGACAATGATAAAGGTACACCAATGTTATTATTGTAAGATTTTTTTGACTTATGAACTTTTCCAAACTCAGTTAAACAATAAGCAATCATTTCTTTTAATGTCGTTTTTCCTGAACTTCCTGTAACAGAAATAATTTTTGCTTTAGTTCTAACTCTAGAATAAGAACCTAATCTAGTTAAAGATTTTAGAACATCATTTACAAAAACCACTTTCTTAGAATTTATTAACGAAGGCTTATTAGATATGGCAATCGATGCTCCTCTATCTAATGCTTCTTCTATGAATTCGTTACCATCGTGGTTAAGACCAGGTAGGGCAAAAAATATATCGCCTTTTTTTATTGTTCTTGTATCAATAGATACTCCCGATGCACTCCAATTATGCTCACCATGTCCCTCAATAACACTTAAAACCTCTTTACCTTGCCAAAGAATATTATTCATTTAATTACCTATAATATTTCTTACTGTTTCTTGATCAGAAAAAGGAATTTCATTATTTCCGATAATTTGTATTTTTTCGTGACCTTTTCCAGCAATAATTATTGAATCCCCCTTTTCGCCCATACTGATTGCTTTACTAATGGCCTCTTGACGATCAGATATTTCTATTGCTGAAGGACAGTTTTTTAAAATAGCCTCTCTTATCTTTTTTGGATTTTCATCTCTTGGATTATCATCGGTAATTATGACTTTATCGGAAAAATTTTCTGCTATTTCTCCCATTATAGCTCTTTTAATAGAATCTCTATTTCCTCCACATCCAAAAACTAAAATTATTTCTCTTTCGGTTAATTCTCTTAACGAAAATAAAGCAGCTGTCAGAGCATCTGGAGTATGAGCGTAATCAACATAAATTTTAGCATCATTATTGTTTTTTCCACAAAATTCTAACCTACCTGTAATTGGACGGAGATCTTTCAAGTGCTCAAAAACAATCTCTGATGGAGAACCTGAAGCAATAGCTAGACCTGTAGCACATAATATATTCATAGCCTGAAAATAACCCTCAACCCTTAACGGAATGGAAAAAAGTCTTCCGCTATACTGAAAAACCATCTCCATGCCATCTTGATTGGGGGTTAACCTTCTTAAATTAAAGGCATTTGCTGATTCTCCAACCTCAATCACTCCTCTTCCTGTATTATTAATTATTGTTGATAATTCTCTTCCTTGATCAGTATCAATGCAAATAACTGCGTAATTTTCTTTAGGAAGTATTTCTGTAAAAAGCCTTTTTTTTGCATCAAAATAGGCCTCCATATTTTGATGGTAATCAAGATGATCTTGGCTAATATTTGTGAAGCCTGCAGCTCTTAAAGGAACATTATCAATTCGATGTTGAGCCAATCCATGACTTGAAGCTTCTAAAGCCAAATGAGTAATTTTATTATTGAACAAATTATCTAAAGTTTGATGTAATGCCACTGGATCAGGTGTAGTATTATTAGTATCTTTAATCTCTTCATTCCCAATTATTCCAAGAGTTCCAATACTTGATGCATTTAAGCCCATTAAGCTCCATATTTGTTGAAGGAAATTTGTAGTAGAAGTTTTGCCGTTTGTACCAGTTATTGCACAAATTGTTTCAGGATTTTCTGAGAATACTAACGATGAAATATAAGACAATGACTTTCTTGGGTTGTCTTCCTTAATAACAGGCACATTCAGTTTATTTTTATAATTTTGCGAAGCGACAATTGCGATGGCTCCCTTTTTAACTGCCTCGTCAATATAGTCTTCACCTCTATCTACTTCACCTTCAATTGCAACAAATATATATCCAGACTTCACTTCCCTGCTATCACAAGTAACCCCTTTTACAACAACATCCGAAGAAAAAGATTTATATATATCATCTAATTTAATCATTAAAAATTTACCCCTGCATAATCTTTAGCTGAATCTTTTAAATCACTTTTCTGTGAAATTTTAAGTAATGGAGCAACTCTTTTTATAACTTTCCCTGCTGTCGGTGCAGCGTTCCAATATGCAGAAGTTCCTCTTAAATTTTTCTTTCCTTTAGGATCATCTAAGCTTACCAAAATAACATATTCTGGATTCCAACCAGGGAAAGCTCCAACAAAGCTTGTTAATATCCCGCAATACCCTCCAGTAGGACACGGTTTATCAGCTGTGCCGGTTTTTCCTATAACCTCATACCCCTCAATGTCTGCTTTTTTACCTGATCCTGATTTTACAACTTGTCTCATTACATACCGCATAGCCTCACTTACTTCAGAAGATATTAGTTTTGCAGTGTTTGTATATTCATCTCTTCTTGGAAAAAGCGTAGGTTCAAGTATGTATCCTCCGTTCACTAATGCTGCAGTGGCAGATGCGAATGATAATGGCACCACACCAAGGCCCTGACCGAAAGAAATCTGCTCCATAGATAACTCATTCCAATTCTCAGGCAAACTTGGTTTACCCATCTCATATATCTCTAGGAATTGTTCATCTAAAAGTCCCGTTTCAGATAGGAATCTTTTTTGTGTTTCCAAACCTACAATTTGTGCAATTTGTGCCATACAAATATTAGATGATTTTATTAGACATTCAGCCGCATTTAAAAACTGAGCTTTGCTTTTTCTGTAATCAGAAAGACATTTTTTACGGTTTTTATTAATACATTTCCAAACATCAAATTCGTCAGATAGATTAATTTTTTCTTCTTCAAGCGCCATAGCCAATGTAAATAACTTCATAACAGAGCCCATTTCATAACTACCTTGAACAACTCTGTTAAATCTTAATTCATTGGTTTTCTTTTGGGATTGGCTATTTACTGTATTGGGGTCATAATTAGGGAGAGAAGCTAATGCTACAATCTCTCCATTGCTCGCGTTCAAAATTATTCCAAATCCAGCTTTTGCTTCATAAGTTTCTATTGCTTCAAATAAAGCTTTTTCAAGGTAATTCTGAACATTTAAATTTAATGATAGATGAATTTTTTCAGATTGAATGTTGTTTTTATATATCCACCTCTCTAAACCCGCTGAAGAATTCTCATCAAAATCTCTATTTGAATATCCAATAACATGAGAGGCTAATGATTTATTTGGAAAAACTCTTCTCCATACATTGTTAAACTCAACTTCCGCAACTCCAGAATTAAGTATATCATATTGCTCTTTTTCACTTATATCATTAATTAACTCTACATATCTGCCCTTTGAAAGTTTATTTGATATCGTTTCTGGGTCTTCATTTAAATAAGGTGATAATTTAATTGCAGCTCTTTGAATATCAAAATTATTCGAATTAGATAGATTAAAAACAGAAGCTCTTATCGTTTTAATGGTTGTTGCCAGTAAATTTTTCCCACTTCGATCATAAATATCGGGAAGCGGTTTATTAATTTCAAATGCTAATGATGTCTTTGGTTCACTAATTACATCCCCTGGGAAAACAGATAAAAAAGTGTTCCTTATTGAAAAAATAACAAAAAACAAAACAAAGACAGAAAGTGCAAATTTTAATCTATTTCTGCTTACATTAATTGGATTACTAGAAAATTTTCTAATTGAATAATGAATATGGTTACTATCAAATAATTGGGAAATATCATCACCAACAACAATTCTAGAATTATTACTATTATTATTCTTTTTCATTTTATTCACCCTCATCAATCCTTGGTGATAAAACTTCTATCTGATCACCATTAATTGGTTTTAGTTTTAGTTTCTGAGAATATTTTTCTGCTAATTTTTCTAAATTGCTCGGGCTAATTATGATTGCCCATTCAGCTTTTAGGTGATTTCTTTGATCTAGCTCAGTAAATATTTGTTTTTTCAGTTTATTATTTTTCTTCTCTAATTTAATAACTTCATAGCTTATTGTGTAATGATAGATATTTATTGAAAGAAAAATTGATAAAAATATAAAAACAAAATATCTCAACATATTAAGCCTCCATATTTTTGGTAATCATGTAAATTCACTATAGAATTAAAAGGAAGAGATGATCTATAAACCCAACGCAATTTTGCAGATCTTGATCTTTTATTTTCATTAATTTCCTCTTTAGAAGGCCTTATTACCCTTCTAGATTCGTAGACAAATGATTTTTCTGAATTGAGAGAATTATATTTCTTCATAGATATTGAGTTATCTCTAATAAAGTTCTTTACTATTCTATCTTCTAAAGAATGGAAGGAAATTACTATTAATTTTCCACCTTCTGACAAAATTTCTTCAGATGATAAAAGAGCGTCATAGAGTTCTTTGAGCTCGTTATTTAAATATATTCTTATGGCCTGAAAGGTCTTTGTTGCGGGATGAATCTTTCTTTTATTCCCTTTGCAGACTCTTGTGACAATCTCTGATAAATCAAAAGTAGTCTCAATATTTTTAATTTCTCTTTGTTTTACAATTTCTTTTGCAATTTTTCTTGATAATCTTTCTTCACCATATTTAAAAATTATATCTGCAAGTAGATCTTCCTTGGCAGAATTAATTAAATTGTATGCCTTATCACCTGATTTATTCATTCGCATATCTAATGGGGCATTATGCTTAAATGAAAAACCTCTTTCGGGTGAATTTAGTTGCATTGATGAAACGCCGAGGTCTAATAAAATACCATCTACATGGTCATAACCAAGTGATAATGCACAATTCTTTAATTCACTAAAATTTTCTTCTATTGGGAAAAATTCATTTTGATATCTTTTTTTAATATCATTACATAAGCTTATAGCCTCTGGATCTTTGTCAATCCCAATAACTTTACACCTAGCACTTTCTAATATTCTTTTTGAATGACCGCCAGCACCTAAAGTACCATCAATATAAATTTTACCGTCGGAAGGTTGAAGAATTGAAAGAACTTCCTCAATCATAACTGATTTATGATGGAGTTCTTTCATTAACATTACTCATTTTCCTTTTTAGATTGAGAGAAATTCAATGATGGTCCAATAAGATCTCTATTTTCTAAGGCTTTTATTCTTGCTTTATTTTTGAATTCTTTAAACGCTGATGGTTCCCACATTTGGAATTTTTGCCCTAGTCCAGCAAAAGTAACTTTATCATTCAGTTTGGCATGAGCAATTAATTCACCTGGTAAAGATACTCTTCCGTCTTGATCATAATTTAGTTGATATGTCTCCGAAAAAAGTGCTGTGGTTAATGCATCAGTTTCTTCAGCAAATAATTGCATTTTTTCAACACTTTCAGAAATTTGATTGATTAGTATCTGCCCTCCTCCATCTATGCACTGGGATGTAAAAGAGGGAAATAAATAAACACCTGCGAACCCTTGAAATTCAAGGACTGAACGAAATTGAGATGGAATAGAAACTCTTCCTTTAGAGTCTATCTTATTTTCCGTATTAGACATAAATATTTTCATAAACAATCCTTTTTTAGATGTACGCATGGCGCCATATTATGGGTTATCATGGGATTTTATGGGAGTCAATGGTTTTATTAGGAAAAAAACGCAATAATCCCTTGTTTTTGTGGATAACTTTTACAATTTATAGAGATTTGTCAGATGATTTATAAGCCGGGTTCTGTATCCAATTAAATGGTGATGATCATTCATCTTGAGTTTATGTTACCATAAACTTCTAGCAACCTACCCGAATAGTTTGAAAAGAGACTGTTTCTAACACTATTCCTATTTGGTCTTGCTCCCAGTGGGGTTTACCTTGCCAAACTTGTTACCAAATTTGCGGTGCGCTCTTACCACACCTTTTCACCCTTACCGTAATGGCGGTTTATTTTCTGTGGCACTTTCCCTGAAGTTACCCTCGCCGGGTGTTACCCGGCACTGTGTCTCATGGAGCCCGGACTTTCCTCTCCAATAATGGAGCGATCATCCAATCATCTGACACTTTTTTCTATTAAAAAACAATGGTTTGGTCAAGAACAATTATTACGCTGATGCACTTGGTCTAGAATTCAGTCTCTCATAATAATCTTTTAGGTTTTTGCAATCATCCGGAATATCAATTTGAGGCCATTTAGCAAAATCAAAACAAACCAAAGCTGAAATATCCGCAATTGTATATCGGTCTAAACACATGTATTCCTTACCTTCCATTTGTTTGTCAAACCAATGCAACATTTTAACTACTCTAGGGCGGCTAGCTTCAGACCATTCCTTTACCTGATCTTCAAGGGCCGCCATAGCTGGATGTCCATGTCTGTATGTATTTGCTATACCTAACATGAGTAATAATTCTATTCTCCTTTGCCACATTTCAATTATTGCTATCTCCTTTGGATCATTGCCCAATAAATTTGGTTCAGGCTGTAAAGCCTCAAAATAATGACATATAGCTATAGACTCCGTGATATAAGTTCCATCATCCAATTCTAATGTTGGAACTTGGGATAAAGGACTCATTCTTTTATAATCATCCTTCTTATGTTCTCCTTTCATCAGGTCTATCTGTCGTGTTTCAATATCTATCCCTTTTTCACTAAGAAAAATTCTTACTCTTCGAGGATTTGGAGCCGGCGCAAATTCATATAAAATCATTTTAACCTCTTTTTATTTGAAATATTGTTAATCAGTGTATTTTATAGTTAAAAATAAACTTGACCATAAGTTTTTCGGAATATTAAGAGTATAATATTATTTTACCAAGGAGAATACTATGACAATAAGCTTTGAAGATAAGGTCGTAATCATAACTGGTGCTGGAGGCGGCCTAGGTCGAAGTCATGCCTTAGAATTCGCGAAAAGAGGAGCTAAAGTGTTAGTTAATGATTTAGGAGGAGAAGTTGACGGCTCAGGAGGATCTTCTGAAGCGGCAAATAATGTCGTAAAAGAAATTACTGATGCTGGTGGAATAGCAATTCCCAATGGATCTTCAGTTATAGATGATAAGGGTGTCAAAAATATGGTAGATCAAGCAATGGATGAATTTGGTCGGATAGATATTCTTATAAATAATGCTGGGATCTTAAGAGATAAATCATTTTCAAAAATGGAAATTGAAGATTTTACAATTGTAACGGACATTCATCTTATGGGGTCAGTCAAGCCTACCAAAATGGTATGGGAAATAATGAAAGAACAAAACTATGGTAGAATACTTGTTACAACCTCATCCACGGGATTATATGGGAACTTTGGACAATCTAATTATGGCGCAGCAAAACTTGGTCTTGTAGGATTTGTAAATACTCTTAAGCTAGAAGGTCAGAAATACAATATAAACTGTAATGTTCTGTGTCCTGTCGCTTATACTAGAATGACAGCTAACCTTATGCCTCCCGAAGCAGAAGAACTTTTGACTCCAAGCAGTGTTACACCTGCTGTTATTTATCTTTCAAGCGAGAATGGTCCAACTGGTATAATATTATGTGCTGGAGCTGGAGTTTACTCTGAAGCCAAAATTATGGAAAGCGATGGAGAAAATTTAGGTCTTAATGCTAGCGCAGAAGATCTAGAAAAGAATTGGGATAAAATTTCTGATTTTTCTAATGCCAAACCTTTCTTTAATGGTGGAGAACAAACTGGAAAAGTTCTTGAAAAAGCTATGAAAGGAAACTAGTTGGATATCAACTATTCACATCCAGTAAATTTTTCACTTCAGGATTATAAAGAAGAAGAAAGAATATATGATTTAGGTTTTAGGGAATATGATGCACGTTGGATTTACCCTGAACAAATTAATTTATCAGGTATTCAAAAAATTGGTCTTTCTCTCGGTAACTTAATTCAAAAAACTGATAACAATAAAAAAATTACTGTTGGACACGATTTTAGATCTTACTCTGAAGAAATCAAGGAAGCTTTAATTGGAGGTCTCATTGCATCCGGAATTGATGTTTATGATATAGGTTTAACTATTTCTCCTTGTGCATATTTTTCCCAATACCTACTTGATTGTGACAATGTTGCTATGGTTACAGCAAGTCACAACCCGAATGGTTGGACTGGCATTAAGATGGGTGATCAAAAAACACTTACCTTTGGACCAGAAAAAATAACCCAACTTAAAGAGTTCGTCTCATATTCAGAATATCCTGATAGGGAGCCTGGTAAGTATGTATTTAAAAATATAAATAATACTTATATCGATGATCTAACTTCAAAAGTTGAAATCAAAAGGAAGATTAAAACTGTAGTAGCTTGCGGGAATGGTACTGCTGGAATATTTGCACCGTTAGCTTTGAATAAAATAGGTGCTGAGGTTATTCCTTTACATTGTGAATTAGATAGTACCTTTCCGAACTATAACCCAAATCCAGAAGACATGGAAATGCTCTCTGACCTAGGCAAACATGTAATTAAGAATAATGCCGATATAGGTTTTGCCTTTGATGGTGATGGCGATAGGGTTGGAATTGTAGATAACAAAGGAAGAGAAATTTTCTCTGATAAAGCCGGTCTTCTTATTGCAAGAAACTTATCCAATTATCATAAAAATAAGAAAATCATAATAGATGTTAAATCAACATCTCTTTTCCTAACTGATGAGATCCTTCAAAAAAATAATTCTGAAATTATCTTCTGGAAAACAGGTCACAGCTACATTAAGCGCAAGACTTATGAAACAGATGCAATTGCAGGTTTCGAAAGATCTGGACATTTCTTTTTTAATAACCCTATAGGAAGAGGTTATGATGATGGAATTATATCAGCCATAGAAGTTATCAAAATTCTTAATGACAACAAAAATAAATCGATTGCAGAACTTTACGATGAATTACCTGTTACATATTCCTCTCCAACAATGTCTCCAAAATGTCCAGAAGAAGATAAATATGAAATAGTTGAAAAAATTAAAATAATTCTTCAAGAAAAAAAAGATAATAAAGAATTAATAGCCGGCCAAAATATCTTATCTCTGCTTACCGTTAATGGAATTAGGATTATCCTAGAAGATGGAAGCTGGGGTTTAATTAGGGCCTCTTCTAATTCACCAAATCTCGTGGTTGTTTGTGAAAGTCCTATTTCTTTAGAAAGGATGAAAGAAATATTTTATTCCCTTAACGATATTTTGACTAAATTTCCTGAAATTGGGGAATATGACCAAAAAATTTAAAAAAGCTCTAAATACATTCTTATTGAAGTTAGAAATAAAAATATTGCAAAAATCCTTGTTAAATTCTTTTTTGGTAATGAATGAGCGTATTTAGCGCCTAAGGGAGCAGAAATCGACGCCAATGGAGCAATAAGAACTAAGCCTAATAAATTAACATAACCTAAAGATCCGGGAGGAAGATCAGAAATATATAATCCAGTCAAAATAAAGAATAATGTACCTGGTATCGAAAGAAAGAAACCAAGTCCAGCAGATGTACCGACTGCCTTATGAATGGGCATACCAAATAAGGACATAATACTAACATTAAAAGTTCCGCCTCCAATTCCTAGCATTGATGAAAATGAGCCAACAAAGAAAGGAATATTATAACTTAGAATACTGGTTGGTAATTCGTTTCCAATACGAAAATTTTCATTACTCATGAATAAATTAATACAAACTAAAAGAGCAATAGTTGCAAAAAAGAAGGTTAAGTAAAACCCAGAGATTAATCCTGCAATTATAGCCCCTAAAGCTGAACCAATTAAAGTGGGTATTAACCATTTTTTTAATAAAGACTCATCAACAGAATCATTTCTTTTATGAGTAACATAAGATCGCCATCCGGTTGGAATTATAATAGCCAGTGAAGTAGCTACCGATACATGCATAATTATATCCTGTGAAAACCCCAAAGTTAAAAGAACATGATATAGAACAGGTACAACAATTATTCCGCCTCCAACACCAAGTAACCCAGCTAAAAAACCTGATAAAATTCCAGATGCAGCTAAAGCAAAAATAAAAGGTAAAAGTCCAATACCATTATAATACATTACGCTACCTCTTTTTGAATATCATACATTTTTTCAATGGCTTCTCTAAGGACATTTGGATCAAACTTTCTTTTTGTAATTTCATTGGATAAATAACTTCTCCAAAATTTTGCGCCTCTATATCCATGAAAAAGGCCTAACATGTGACGAATTACATGATTTATTTGTATTCCATTTTTAATTTGCTTTTCTATGTAAGGAAGCATTTGTTCTGCTATTTGATAACGATTTATATCTATTTTGTTTTTGTTATAAAAAACATAATCAACATCTTTAAGTATGAATGGATTTATATATACCGCCCGACCCAGCATAACACCATCAAGATCGTTGTACCCTAATGATATTTCTCTCTTTGCATCAGCGATTGAATTTATGCCTCCATTTAAAATAAAATTTAACTCTGGCCATTTCCTTTTTAAAAGCTTCACAATATCATAATCTAAAGGGGGAACTTCACGATTCTTTTTTGGATCCAATCCATTTAGAATGGCCTTTCTGGCATGAATAATAAAAGTATCTATATCTATTTCTTTTATTCTTTCTACAAAATTTGGTAAAACTTGATATGGATCGTCGTCATCTAAACCTATTCTACACTTAACTGTTACAGGAATTTTTACAGACTCTTTTATCTTTGATAAACATTTTTCAACTAAATCAATATCCCTCATCATGCATGCGCCAAAGTTACCTTCTTGTACCTTTTTGGAAGGACACCCTAAATTTAAATTAATCTCATCATATCCGTATTCTTCTCCTAATTTAGCAGCTTCAGATAGTTTTATCGGATCACTTCCTGCTATTTGTAATCCTACAGGGTGTTCTATTTGATCAAATTTTAAGAAAAAATCTTTATCCCCATAGATTATGGCATCTGCTACAACCATCTCAGTATAAAGCATAGCTTCTTGAGTTATTTGTCTAAAAAAATAACGGCAGTGCCTATCCGTATAATCAATCATAGGTGCTATACAAAATTTATGTTTT
>JAYZKD010000087.1:0-7649 GCA_036163815.1 Pseudomonadota bacterium
TATTTAATCTTATTTTTTCTTAAATTTGATCGTATATCATCGAGTAAAAACTCAGATTTTTCTTTTTTTATCGTTTCAGTGTCTACCTCTAATAATAAATAAGACCCTCCTCTTAAATCCAATCCAAGATTTAAGGTATTATTAGGTACTAATGGAATACTTGTACCTATACTAATAAAATTAGGAAGAGCTAATAGTCCTAAAAATAAGCAAAAAACCGTTATTAATATTTTTTTAGTTAAAGAGAAATACAGCATAAGTGTTTATTTGTCTTTAGATCGCACATCCGCAAGAGTAGATTTTACAGATTTTATTTTAACATCATTTCCAAAATCTATATCAACCTCATTATCTGATACATTTGTAACTATTCCAATTAATCCACCGCCAGTAACAACATGATCACCTTTTTTTACATTATTTACCATATTATTGTGTTCTTTAATTTTTTTCTGTTGAGGTCTAATAATTAAGAACCAAAAAATTGCAAAAATTAAGATTAGTGGGATAATTTGTACAAAAAAACCACCTGATGATTGAGCTAATAAAAAAGTATTTTCCATTTTTTCCTCTTTCAAAAAAGATGATAGATCAATAATCTTGTTATATTAAAATATCAAATATAAAAAAATTTATATTTCAATAGTTTTCATACCATTCATATACGGCTGAAGAACTTTTGGAATATTAATCACTCCTGTTTTATCATAGTAATTTTCTAAAATTGCAGCAAGAGCCCTTCCTACAGCTACACCTGAGCCATTTAATGTATGAAGGAATAGATTCTTTTTTGTTGATTTATCCTTAAATTTAGCGTTCATCCTTCTGGCTTGAAAATCTAAACAATTTGAACAAGATGATATCTCTCTATATTTTTTTTCAGATGGAAACCAAACCTCTAAATCGTAAGTCTTATAAGAAGAAAAGCCGATATCACCTGTTGATAGCAATAAAACTCTGTAGGGTAATTCCAATAATTGTAGAATCTTTTCAGAACAAGATAACATCCTCTCTAATTCTTCTTCCGAATCTTCTGGCCTTGTAATGCTAACTAATTCAACTTTTGGAAACTGATGTAATCTAATTAAACCTCGAGTGTCTCTACCTGCAGCACCCGCCTCTTTTCTAAAACATTGTGTAAATGATGTATATCTAAGTGGTAGGGATTCTTCATTTATTATTTTTTCTCTAACTAGATTCGTCAAAGGAACTTCGGCAGTTGGTATTAACCACATGTCATTATCAGTCTTATATTGATCTTCACTAAATTTTGGAAGTTGTCCAGTGCCATACATTGAATCCTCTTTAACTAAATAAGGAACATTTACTTCTTGATAACCATGCTCTTTACTGTGAACATCCAACATAAAATTCGAAAGACCCCTTTCCAACTTAGCTATTGAACCAGAAGCAATAACAAAACGAGATCCTGAAATTTCTGAAGCCGTTTCAAAATCTATTTCTTTTATCTTTTCCCCTAGTTCAAAATGTGGTGGACTATTTTCATTTATAATCTTCCCTTCTTTTCTTATTTCAATATTTGAACTTTCATCCTCTCCCTCAGGCAACTCCATTGAAGGTAAGTTTGGTAATGAAGATAAGATTTCTTTTAGCTTTAGATCTAATTTATATTTCTTATCTTCTAATTCTGAAATAGAATTTTTAATACTTTGAGATTCTTTATTTAATTTCAAAAATAATGATTCTTCTTTATTTGACTTAGCTTTGCCTGCGTCCTTGGAAATCTTGTTTCTTCTTTCCTGAAAATCTTGGATTTTAGATATGTTTAATCTTAACTCTTTATCAATTTCTAATATTTCATTTAAATTTATTGATAAACCCCTTCTTTTCCATCCTTCAAAAAACTTTTCTTTATCTTCTCTTATTTTATTAATATCATGCATTTATTCTTACTTTATTAAATTGTTATCCAGTATCCTTACCTTTTTCTATTATAGAAACAATATAAATAGAAATCTCATATAAAATTAGAGTAGGAACTGCAAGCCCTATTTGGCTAATAAGATCAGGCGGAGTTAAAAATGCTGCAAATAAAAATACCAAAACTACTGCATACTTCCTGCCTCTTTTTAAATAATCCGAGGTAACAAATCCTACTCTTGCCAGTAAAGAAAGTAGAATTGGGAGCTGAAAACATAAACCAAAGGCAATTATCAAAGATGTTATTAAATTAAGATACTCGCTTACCTTTGGAAGCATAAGAACTGAAATATTGTTCGAATTATTATTGATCTGCATGTTTGAGAAAAAAGATAATGCTAAAGGCATAATTATATAATGAACTAGAAGTCCACCTAATATAAAAAGAAATGGAGAAAAGATAAAATAAGGCGCCATAGCACCTCTTTCTTTTTTATAAAGTCCAGGAGATATAAAAGAATATAATTCAAGAGAAAAATAAGGAAAAGTTACCAATAGTCCTCCAAATAAAGCAATCTTTAATTTTACCAATAGAAATTCCTGTGGAGCCGTAAAAATCATTTGACTATCTGGGCCCATTACATTTTCGTATGGACCAACTAAAAAAAGATAGATTTCTTCAGAAAAAATAAATGAAACAATGAACGCAAAAACTAAAATGCTAATCGATCTTAAGATACGCCTTCTTAATTCAACAAAATGATCTATTAAAGGCGCTTTAGAACTTTCTATACTTTCTTCATTCATGAATTAATTATATTTCTTTGTTAGGTTTTTTTTATATCATCACTAAGATTTTTAATTTCTTCATTAATTGCTTTAATATCTTCTTCATTAGAAATGTCTGCTTCATTAGCAATTGATTCTATTGAGGTTCTAATTTCTTTCGAATAAACCCATAATTTAGACATAAAACTATAAATAGCTCTTAGTGCGCCTGGTAATTCTTTCGGCCCAATAAAAATAATTATTAAAATACTTAAAAGTAGTAATTCATTAAAGCCTAAATCGAACATGCTAAAATTTAATTATCTTCATCTTTATTTTCAAGGGAGGCATTTTCATCATTATTATCATCAGCCATACCCTTCCTAAAGCTCTTAATTCCGCTTGCTAAATCCGTCATAAAGTCAGATATCTTACCTCTACCAAAAAATATGAGGGCCAATAAAACAACAAGTAAAATTTGTAACCAACTTGGAAACATTATTTCTCTCCAGTATCTTCAATATTATTTATATCATCGATTTCATCTATATTGTTATTATTAATTGTATTTTCTGGATAAAGATCAGGTGGTAAATTACTGTCCAATAAACCCATGGATTTTAATTCTTGCATTTCTGGAAGATCCTTAATGTTTTCAAGATCAAAATGAACCAAGAATTCTTCTGTAGTGCCATAAGCCAAAGGATTACCAGGAACTCTCATTCTGCCATTAATCTTTACCCAATTCATTTGCATCAATGTGTCTATAGTGCCAGAAGATACAGAAACACCTCTAATTTCTTCAATTTCTGCTCTTGTTACGGGTTGATGATAAGCAATAATAGCTAGTGTTTCAATGGCGGCTTTAGATAATTTTCTTTGTGACTTTGCCTCTCTTTGCATAATAAAAGATAGGTCAGCAGAAGTTTTAAACATAAACTTGTTTCCTATTTTTTTTAACTCCAAACCCCTATCTTTATATAAATCATCTAACCGATTAATAAGCATATCTAAATCAGCATCTTCAGGAAGTTTTTCGGTTAATGTCTTTTTATCGACTGGATCTGAGGAAGCAAATAAAATAGCTTCAATCACCCTAAGTTGATCATTAGAATTTAAAACTGAACTTCTTATGGATTCTTGTTGTTTAGTCATTAGGCTCTAATTTCCTCCTGATTATTTCTTTCTTCTTTATTCCTATTTTTTATTCTTATAGTTCCAAAGTTTTTATTTTGATTAATTTCAATTACACCTTGTTTGGTTAATTCTAGACTAACTGTAAACATAGAAGCTGCTGAACTTCTTCTATAAGCTATAGCACTTTCTGATTTGTCTTTCGATTGTGGAAGAAAATCTAGAAAATTTGTCCATTCTAGAGAAATTCCTAGCATTGATTCTAGTCTTTTCTTTGCATCCTCAATAGACAAAATTGGTAAGGCCTTAGGCGACCAATTAATAACATAATTTCTATTACGAATTTCACTATAAGATTTAATAATATCAAAGATTGTATCTTTTTGAGAATAAGTTCTTATTACTGTAGAAGATTCAGGCATGCCTCTCCTAAATAGCCTTTCTCCTATCCTATCTCTATTCATCAAATTATTTCCAGCGTTTCTCATGGCCTCAAGTCTTCTTAATCTAAATGCCAATATTGCTGCCATTTCTTCTGCGCCAGGTTCCTCCTCTTCAGTTGGAAGGAGTAATTTCGATTTTAAGTATGCCAACCATGAGGCCATAACTAAATAGTCAGCAGCGATTTCAATATCACGAGCATCCAATTCTTCAACAAAATCTAAATATTGGTTAGCCAACTCCAAAATAGATATCTCCATTAAATCTACTTTTTGTTCTTTTGCTAAAGATAGCAAGAGATCTAAAGGCCCCTCAAAGCCGTCTAAATCAACTAAAAAATTATTTTCGTTGTTTTGAAGCACATACTATATATAGCGTCTATAAGATATAAAAACACTAATTAAATCACCAAAGTTTTTATATTAATTTTAAAAAACTTTATAAAATTCATTTTTATGTTATAAGACAATTACTTAAGTAATTTATCTTATCTTTTAAATTAGGTATATATTATTGAGCCTTGATTAAACAAGTAAATTGATTATTTATAAGCAAGTCACAAATTTTCTTAGCTCTTTTGTAACCATCTATATTCATCGATATGATTCGATATTTATCACTTAAAGGAATTATAATCTTTTGGTTAAGCATAATTTTTCTAGGATCTTTTATTGAGTTCCTCGAAATTAATTCTCTAATAGAAACTTTATATTTTTGCGCAAGCCCTGAAAGGGTGTCACCTTTTTGAACTCTTATTGTTATTTCTTGTAAAATAGTTTCAATTGTTAATCGCATTTCCCTTATTTCCTCAAGTTGCTTTAATTTCTTAATATGAAATTCTGCATCTTTATAATTATCAAATGTAGCGTATCGAATAGTAAATAACCCCTTTCCCCTTACTTTCTGCTCTAGCAATTCCTCTGTACTCTGACATGAAGAATCTTCTTTCCAAAGAGAATAAACACAAGGTATAGATTCAGGATCTTTCATTTCAGGTGGGTTCACCGGTAATTCCTTAATAGGATCATTATTTGTTAATATCAAAATACCCCTATCATCTTCATTTATTAATTTAGTTATAAAAAAAACAGAAATAAGAATTACTATTGCTAAAATATAATAAATTATTTTTTTAAATTTCATCATTACAACTCATCCAATGCCTCTATACCTAATAGAGATAATCCTGATTTTATTGTTATAGCAATAGCTCTTAAAAGAGTTATTCGGGCCAAAGAAAGATCTTTATTTTTATTATCAATTATAAGGATACGTTTATCATCTACCTTAAGATTCCAATATTGATGAAATGATGATGATAGCTCTCTAAGATAATATGGTATTCTGTGAGGTTCCATAAATATTGCAGATTGTTCAATTATTTTAGGGTAATTTGATAACAGCATAATGATATTTTTTTCATTCTCATTCATTAAAAGAGATAAATCTGAATTTAATAAATCTTTATCATTCAATTTTAAGCCTAATTTATTAGAAGCATTTTTAATTAACGAAGAAATTCTTGCATGAGCATATTGAATATAGAATACTGGATTATCATTATTCTCATTTTTAAAAACCTCAAAATCAAATTCTAATTGTGCGTCATTTTTTCTTGAAACCATCATAAATCTCACGGCATCCCTACCAACTTCCTCAATAATTTCTTTTAAAGTAATAAAACTTCCAGATCGTTTAGACATCTTCACTGGCTCGCCACCCCTAGATAACCTTACTAATTGGCAAGTTTTAATCTCAAAATCAGCATTTTCATCAGTAATTGCCCTAACCGCAGCTTTCATTCTTGTTATATAACCAGAATGATCAGCGCCAAAAATATTAATCATTTTTGTAAATCCTCTTTCATATTTATTTAAATGATAAGCAATATCTGGCATGAAATATGTCCATTGACCATTGTTCTTTTTAATAACCCTGTCTTCGTCATCTCCGAAATCTTTTGATTTAAATAGAATATGCTTTTCTTTGTTCCATTCTTCTTTTTTGCTTCCTTTTGGCGGTTGTGTAGTCCCCTCATATAAAAGATTTTTTTTATCTAAAAGTTCAAATGTCTTTGATACTTTATTTTCAGATAAAAGATTTTTTTCAGATGTAAAAATATCATGTTTAATATTTAGTGAGTTAAGGTCTTTCTTTATTAAATTCATAACAAAATTAATAGATTCTTCTTTAAATAAATCTATCCATTCATCCTCTAAACAGTCTTGAAATTTCGAATTAAACTTCTTACTTAAATCTTCACCAAGAGAAATTAAGTACTTACCAGGGTAAAGTCCCTCAGGAATACTTTCATCGCTATTATTTAAAGATTGCAAATATCTAAAATATGTAGATCTTGCTAAATTATTTATCTGCTCTCCAGAATCGTTAATATAGTATTCTCTACAGACATCATAGCCAACGAATTCTAAAACATTTGATAATGTATCACCAAAAACAGCACCTCTAGTATGCCCAACATGCAATGGGCCAGTTGGATTAGCGGATACATATTCAATGTTTACCTTTTCGCTTTTTCCTAAATTTTTTTTTCCAAAATCTTCTTTATTTTTTAAAATATCAAAAAGAAAGTTCTGAAGAACCACATCTTTAATTAAAAAATTAATAAAACCAGATTTAGTTAGTTCAATATTTTGGAAATCATCAATTTTACTAAAAATATTTTTCACATCATTAAAAATAATTTCTGAATTAATATTATTTTTTTTAGAAATCACCAAAGCCGCATTAGTTGAAAAATCGCCATGGCTTTTATCTCTTGGAAACTCAAAAGATATAGCTTGCAAATCTTGGTAACTATATTTTTCTTCAAGACCTCTTATGAGGATTTCTTTGTATTTTTCTAGAAGATCCATTTTATAAATATCTTATATCTCTTTATTATTAATGACTTTTGCATGATTCACTGTAGCAGATCGATCAGTCATGGAGGCTATAAAATCACATATAATATAAGCCTTTGATGATTTAGATTCATTCTTACATAATTCCTGAAGATTTCTAGGAAGCAATTCAATGTTATTTAATAATTGCTCAAAGAGCTCTTTGATAATTTTTTTTGACTTATCTCGATCTTTTTCCATTGATTTATGAGTATAAACTTTCTTTCTCAAGAACTTTTTTAACTGTATATCTTGCTTTTGCATTTCCGATGAAAAACATGCTGCAGGTTCAAAATAATTTCTTATATCGTTAACATCCTTGGGATTTAAGTCTTTTAAATTTTTTTTTGTCTGGATAACTAAATCGTTAACCATAAACCCAATTAACCTTCTGACTAATTCCTGAATGATCATAAATTCGTTAATATTAGAATATTCATCAATAACTTTTTTATAGATGCTTTCAATTACTGGAATTTCGCATAAATCTTTAATTTTAAATTTTCCTGCCCTATAACCATC
>JAYZKD010000088.1:0-3698 GCA_036163815.1 Pseudomonadota bacterium
AACAAAAATGAAAACATTTAAAAATAAAGTTGCACTAATCACTGGCGCTGCTTCCGGAATGGGTAGATATCTTGCAATTAACCTAGCTAAAGAAGGTGCTGATGTAGTTATTTGTGATGTAAATGAATCATCATTAAAAGAAACTGAACAAATGCTTAAATCTTACAATGTTGGAACGAGCTCTTATGTTTTAGATGTCAGGGATGAAAAGAGTATAGAAGAGTTGCCTGAAAAAATTATATCAAATCATGGTAAAATTGATTTGGTATTTAACAATGCAGGTGTGGCGGCTCCAGCAAGTTTCTTAGGTATGGAAAAAAATGATTGGGATTGGTGTAATGATATAAATTTCAATAGCGTTATCAATCTTTCAAGAGCCTTTTTACCGCACCTAGTGAAAGATGAGGAAACAGCTTTAATAAATACTTCATCAATTTTTGGGATAATAACTTCTCCAAACAATACTGTTTACCATGCATCAAAATTTGCTGTAAGGGGTTTTACTGAAAGCTTAGCAAAGGAAATGCAAGGGACAAAAGCTCAAATTCATTGTGTATATCCAGGTCATATAGGCACTAACATTGTTCTGAATGCTAAATTTGGTGATCACATTGTAAGAGGTAAAAAGGGAAACGGGGTATTAGGTTTCGATGGAAAACCAGCTAAAAATCGATCAGGTAAAGAAATTTCTGAAAAAGAAGCAGGAATTAATTTTCGTGATGTAGGCATGGATCCTGACAAAGCAGCTAAAATAATCTTAAGAGGTGTTAAGAAAAATAAAATAAGAATATTTGTTGGAATTGACTCAAAGATAATGGAATTATCTCAAAGATTAGTTCCAGATTACTATTGGAAATTGATGCCTTATATTACATTGCTAGCTTTATTGTTGTCACCAGATAGACTGATTAAAACTTTCAAGACCTTAAAAAACAAATCTTAGGCACTAGCAAAGCCTTTTAATCTCTGATTAATAATATCATCAGCTTCTTGCATAATTGTATCTATCAGTTCTTTGCAAGTTGGTACATCATGAATTAATCCAGCTACCATCCCACAACTCCACGCAGCTGCCTCAAGATCACCATCTCTTAAAACTCTTTCAGAACCAGCAACTAAAGGTCTAATCTCTTGTAGTAAACTATTTGGATCATCATTACCTTGATGGCTAGATTCTATCTCCTTTATCTTATCGACAGCAGAATTATTAAGAACTCTTTCTGTGTTTCTTAATGGCCTCATTACTAGACTTGTTTCAAGCTCTGAAGCCTCTACCAATCTTTGCTTAACATTGTCATGAACAGGCGCTTCTTTTGTAGCAATAAAACGGGTTCCCATATTTATTCCATCTGCTCCAAAAGCTAATGCAGAAACAAGGCTTCTTGCATTAGCCATGCCTCCTGACGCCACAAAAGGAATTTTTAACTCTTCTGCAGCTCTAGGCAGAAGAATACCGTTAGGAATATCATCTTCTCCTGGATGCCCTCCACATTCAAAACCATCAACACTAACAGCATCACAACCAATCTTTTCAGCTTTTAGTGAATGTCGAACGGAAGTGCACTTATGAATAACCTTAATGTCTGCTTCCTTTAATTGTCCCATATATTTCTCTGGACTTCTTCCAGCAGTCTCAACAATTTTTATTCCTCCCTGTACTATCGCATCAATATATTCATCATAAGGAGGGTCTTTAAAAGACGGAATAAATGTTAAATTAACTCCAAACGGCTTATCAGTCATGTCATGACATTTTTGAATCTCATTTGCTAAATCTTTCGGGGTTGGTTGAGTTAAAGCAGTTATTATTCCAAGGCCTCCAGCATTCGAAACAGCAGCAACTAATTCAGCAAAACCAACAAAATGCATTCCACCCTGAATAATTGGATGCTCAATATTAAATAGTTCAGTAATTTTCGTTTTCATTTTTTCCTCTAAAAATAATTAAAACAATGAAGCTAACTCTTTGTCTTTAGTATTAATAATTTTATCAACCCATTGATGAAAAGTTTGCCCTCCTCCTTCATTTCTTCCAAACATTACATGGTCTAATAAACCCGTTTTAAGTCCTTTCTGTAATCTCAATCCAGTTCCATAATCTTCAGTTTCTACAACATATTCTAGAAGTTTAAATTGTTCTTGAGCTTCTTTAGATTGCTCTTTATTTGGTTCTTTTTCCATTAAGTAATATTGATGGGTGATTGAGTCTTCTGGTTTATCACCAGGTAAAAGCTGAGATAACATGATGCTTCTTCCGCCACCAGTAAAAGAAGCTATTGAAACATGAGGAAAAATGGTCCAAACACCCGCCATTAAAACATCCATTGGCCAATCCTCAACAGGAGTTTCAAAGTGATCTTTACCATCTTTGCTAAAATCATTTTGTTCAGGTAATCGATAAGGAGAAATCACCCTTTGGTGCGGACCCCATTCATAATAATTTGCTTGATTAGGAAAAGTATCTCCAAATGTATCCTTATGAAGAACAGGTAAGTGATATAGATCAAGATATCCGTCATAAGCTACTTTCCAATTTGGTCCTTTTACAGATCTTGTTTCAAAGACATGCCAATTCTCTAGACCAAAATGCGATAACATTTCGTCATAACCAGATAAATAATCTTCTATTCTTAGATTAGATTTTGGATCAAGAGTTACCCAAATTATTCCTTCTTTCTCAAGTGAAGGCAATGAAATAAGTCCATTGCATGATTTATCTATATCTCCAAATTCATGTGCTGAAGAAATTCCTATTAAAGATCCATCATCATTATAAGTCCAACCATGATAAGGGCATACGAATCGATTTTTATTCCCGCTACCCGATTCCACTAATGAGGCGCCCCTATGTCTACAAGCATTTAAAAAAGCTGAAATTTTTCCTTTCTTATTTCTTAAAATAAGAACCGGAACTCCTACAACCTCAATAGCCTTATAATCGCCAGGGTTAGGTATTTCTTTAGAAACAGCTAAAACAAGAGGCAATCTCTTAAAAATTAGATTAATTTCTTTTTTCCATCTTTCAGGGTCGTAATAATTTTCTGCGGGAATTTTAACTACATCATCCACAAGCACCATAGTCCCTTTTTCAGCATGTTCTTTATTGATCTTTGCAATTTCTATAAGTTTTTCTTTACTCATATCTACCTCAATAAACAAATAAGCATAAAAAATAAAAATTATAAAGTCTTAAGCCCTTTTTATTGTCAAACCGCCATCAACAGGTAAAACCGCCCCATTAATAAAGGAAGATGCAGGTAAACAAAAATTAAGCGTTGCATGCGCTACTTCCTCAGGCTCCCCATATCTTTTTAACGGAACTCTTCTTCTAGAATAGACCTTTTTATCTTCCTCAGGAATTTTTTCCGTCATTCCTGTTCGTATTGGTCCTGGGCAAATACAATTTACCGTTATTCCACTTGAGCCTAATTCCACCGCTAAGGATCTTGTAAGACCAATTACCCCGTGTTTAGCAGAAGTATATGGTGATTGCCTTGGTGTTGCGCCCAAACCTTCTGTTGATGCTATATTAACAATCCGCCCTGAATCAGATTTGAGAATATAAGGTAAAGTAGATCTAATAAGTCTAACTTGAGCTTTTAAAAGAACATCAAATGTTCTATCCCAATACTCATCATAATTTTCATCATCAATTGTCGTAGGAATTGAAATCCCAGCATTATTAATTAAAAAATCAA
>JAYZKD010000089.1:0-14425 GCA_036163815.1 Pseudomonadota bacterium
GGAAACATTCTACCACCACTAATATTACTATTATGTGAAATAGAAATAGCTTCACCGCCTGTAGTTTCGTTATAATTTTTTAGGAAAGACCAAAGATCTTCAGGATTATTACTATCTAAAGCTGAAAAGGGTATTATTTTCTGCGCAGTTTCAGCATCATCCTTAAAGATAACTACCCTATGTAAATTGTCACCTGTCGGGGCCGGTGTCCATTCATAACCTATAAAAGCAGTAAAAACCCCAGGTTGATTAAAGCTATCAACATTTTCAGTAATCTCTTTCCAGATTGGTTTATATATTTCTTTATTAAAAGATACTTCCTGGTTACCATTAAGTCCTTCAACAAACTCGGTGAAAAGTCTTGGGTCATCATTATCCATATACGCCCTCCACCTTTTGCCTAAAGGTCTATTTATAAGGTCAGCATTACCTTCTTCTATTCTTTTAAAAACTCCAAGGTAAGTTGCATGGTCAGAGACCATAAAAAAATCAAGAGGAACCCGCAATTTAGCCTTTACTCCACTTTCTGAAATCACCTCTTCTCCTCTAGCAAAGCGAAAGGCATCACTAGGTGTTAAGTTTGAGTTTCCTATGGACCATGCATCTGCCGATTCATTAGAATGAAGGTGTGTGTCACCCCACAAAAGTTTAGTAGGGTAATTCTTTCCCACTGCCGGAGAATATTCGTTAGCTTGCAAACTAGAAATTAAAAATAAAAAAGCAAAGATAAAAAAAGTTTTCTTTAAAAGCATAATATAAAATCCCCCGAGAATAACACTAATAAATAAACATTATGAAATTATAAAAGTAAAGCATCTAGATAATTAGAATTATTAAAAAGATTAAAAAAAATTATATTTCAATAATTTTATGCCTTAATTTTTTACGAAGTTTTTTATATTTTCTGAATGACTCATGTTTGATGGGCCCAAAACCTCTTACAATTTCAGGAAGATCTAATAATTGTTGCAAGATACACTTTTCTGAAAATTCATAATTCTCTTTGACTAATTCAATATCGGATTGATACATTCTAATTAATTCTCTCTCATTCCTTCTTTCCTCCCGATATCCTAAAAAATCAAAAACTGTCCCACGTAATTTTCGTAAATGAGATAACAAAAAAAATAACGGTCTTATGAAATTAGATGGAATGGCATATTTTTTTGGCCTCCCGGTTGATGAATCCTTTGGTGCAAACGGTGGTGATAAATGGTAATAAACATTTTTTGTAGAAGGATAGAGTTCTTGCACTTCCTTTTTTGGATTATTTTTAATATGAAGACGTGCAACCTCATATTCATCTTTATAAGCCATAACCTTATATAAATTTTTTATCGTCGCCTTAACTAATGAAATATCTTCATCTGAATTAGATTTAACTACATCCCTTAAATCTTCTATTATTTTTCTATATTCTTTAGATAAAGATTTGTTTTGGTATGAAATCAAATCTAAACATCGAGCATTAACAAAATCATCTATTTTTATTTCTTTTGTTTGTTGCCTTCCCAATATTTCATTTATTAGTTCAGGTTTTTCAACAAAACATCGACCCCATTCAAAAATAGCAATATTTTCTTTAACCGACACAGCATTGAGATTAATTGCTTCATAGATTGATTGTTTTTCGAGTGGAACAAGACCTCTCTGCCAAGCTGCACCGAGAAGTAATAGATTTGAGCCTATGCTATTGCCGATAATTTTTTCAGCTAATTCTCCTGCAGGAAGTTCTGAAGAAATTCCTTTTGTGTTTTCTATAATTCGATCCATTACTTTTTTCTCATTAAATTCAAAATCTCGATCGAAGATAAAATCTGATACTGGATGTTGCTCATAATTAATAACCACAGAAGTTGTTTCTTTCGATATTACAGATAATGAATCCTCTCCGATACTAACTATAGGATCACAAGCAAGAAGAAGATTAGCAGACCCAGGAGGAATTCGATTTGATCTCAAATATTCATTCTTTCTATCAATTCTTATATGACTCCAGACTGCACCATTTTTTTGGGCAAGACCGGTCATATCAAGAGCTGTAGCTTTTTTTCCTTCAATATTTGCTGCCATACCTATTAAGGCTCCAATAGTTACAACCCCTGTACCTCCGACGCCGGTTACTAAAATATTCCAAGACTCTTTTAATTTATTTATTTCTGGATCACTTATATTAATATTTGGCGGATCAATAAAATTTTCTTTTTTCTTTCCCTCTTTAACTTCAAAAGTTATGAAAGATGGACAAAATCCTTCAACACAGGAAAAATCTTTATTACAATTTGATTGATTAATTTTTCTTTTTCTTCCTAATTCTGTTTCTAATGGTTCAATAGATATACAGTTTGATTGTGTTGAACAATCACCACATCCCTCACATATATTTGGATTTATATAAACTCTTTTAAGAGGGTCAGGCATTAAGCCTCTTTTTCTTCTTCTTCTTTTTTCTGCGGCACATGTTTGATCATAAATTATCACTGTACAACCAGGAATATCCCTATATTTTCTTTGTATATTATCAAGCAGACCTCTTTCAAAAACCTTTACTCCTTCCGGTAGAGAAAGATCTTCATAAATTTTAGGATCTTCAGCAACAATAGATATATCCCTTACCCCTTCGGCTTGAACCTGAAATGCTATTTCAATTACTGAAGGATTACCTTCAATTTTTTGGCCGCCCGTCATAGCAACTGCATCGTTATATAGGATTTTATATGTAGCATTCATTCCTGAAGCTACCGCAGCTTTAATGGCAAGTAGGCCTGAATGTTGATAGGTTCCGTCACCAATATTGACAAACATATGTTTATCTCTTGCAAATCTATGCCGCCCTATCCAACTAACTCCTTCACCACCCATATGAGAGTAAGTTTGTGTCTCACGATCCATATTTAAAGCTAAATAGTGACAGCCTATTCCTGCAGTCGCATAACTCCCCTCTGGCAATTTTGTTGAGGTGTTGTGAGGACATCCAGAGCAAAAATAAGCAGATCTTGTTGTTAAGGGCGTTCTATTATTGCTTTCATTTGCACGATTTCTAAACCAAAGTAATTTTTTTTGGATATCTTTTATTTTTGTTTTTTTAGCTAAACGCTGAGCGACAACATCAATAATAGTTTGTAATGGCAACTCATTTTCTGCGGGCAAGAGCCATCGATTTTCTTCGTCGTTTTTACCTACAACAATAGGTCTTTCATTCTCTTTCCAATTAAAAAGTTGCCACTTTAATTGGTGCTCAATTAACTCTCTTTTTTCTTCAACTACTAATATTTCTTCTAGTCCTTGGCTAAATTTTCTTACTCCTAAAGGTTCTAAGGGCCAGGGCATTCCTACCTTATAAAGACATAAACCTATATCTAAGGCAACTTCCTCATCAACTCCTAAAAAATGCAAAGCCTCCCTGACATCTTCATAAGATTTACCAGAAGCCATAATTCCAATTTTTGCATTATCCGATTTCCAAATTATTTGATCTATATTATTTGCTCTTGCAAAAGCTTGAGCTGCAAAACCTTTATAACGCTGAAGCCGAACATCCTGTTCCCTTACATTATCTGGAAAGCGAATGTGAAGACCGCCCTCGGGCATTTCAAAATCATCGGGACTTATTATTTTCCTTTTTTCTTTAGAAAGATCTGCTGTAACAGATGCATCGGCAACATCGGCAAGGATCTTCATGCCAGTCCAAGCTCCTGTGTATCGACTCATAGCAATACCAAGAAGACCAAACTCCACTAACTCAGAAACTCCTGCCGGATATAAATAAGGAATAAATGCCGATACCCAGTTGTGATCTGATTGATGGGAAGTAGTTGATGAACGCGCCCCATGATCATCTCCTCCTAATGCAAGTACGCCTCCATAACTAGAGGTACCTGCTAAATTAGCATGTCTTAAAGCGTCTAAAGATCGATCTACGCCTGGCCCTTTTCCATACCAAATACCGAAGACCCCATCCAAATCACTACCTGACCCAAAATGTATTTGCTGTGAGCCCCAAACGGCTGTTGCAGCTAAATCTTCATTAATACCGGGTTCAAAATGTATATTTGCTTCTTTCAAATATTCAGAAGCTTTTTGTAGTTGTGAGTCATAACCACCTAAAGGAGATCCGCGATAACCTGATATAAAACCTGAAGTGTTTAACCCTCTCGATTTGTCTATCCTACTTTGGATTATTGGCAGCCTTACTAGAGCTTGTAACCCAGACATATAAGCTTGACCATTTTCAAGTTCATATTTGTCATTTAGTGATGCCATATTTTCTTTCTAGCTAGTTTTGTTAAATAATTCCCTTCCAATTAACATTCGTCTTATTTCAGAAGTTCCTGCCCCAATTTCATACAATTTTGCATCTCTAAGTAATCTACCTGTAGGGGTTTCATTAATGTAGCCCATTCCTCCCATTATTTGTATTGCATCTAAAGCAATTAATGTCGCTTTCTCTGAAGCAAACAAGATACAACCCGCCGCATCTTCTCTAGTTATCTCTCCCCTATCACATGATGCTCCAACACTATAAACATATGCTTTACAAGCCATAGTGGTTGAGTACATGTCAGCTATTTTTCCTTGAATTAATTGAAATGAACCAATAGGTTTTCCGAACTGTTCCCTCTCATGTATATATGGCATAATATAATCAAGTGATGATTGCATGATTCCTAAAGGCCCGCCCGCTAAAATAGCTCTTTCATAATCCAAACCACTCATAAGTACTGAAGTCCCTTTACCTATTTCACCTAGAACATTTTCTATAGGAACTTCACAATCTTCAAAAAGAATCTCACTTGTGTTAGATCCTCTCATTCCCAATTTGTCTAATTTTTTTGAAGCAGAAAAGCCTTTGAAATCTTTTTCTATAATAAACGCAGTTATATTACCTGGAGATGATTCTTGATTAGTTTTTGCATATACCACAAGAATGTCAGCATCAGGCCCATTTGTAATCCACATTTTGTGTCCATTTAAAACAAATCTGTCAGCTTTTTTTTCAGCATTTAATTTCATTGAAACCACATCTGAACCCGCTCCAGTTTCTGACATGGCTAAAGCACCTATATGTTCTCCGGAAATTAATTTTGGTAAATAATTGGATCTTTGTTCCTTAGAACCATTTAAACAAATCTGGTTAACGCATAGATTGGAGTGTGCTCCATAGGATAGACCAACCGAACCAGAAGCCCTTGAAATTTCTTCCATAGCCACAATATGCGCTAGATAGCCTAACCCAGAACCCCCTAATTCTTCTGGAACAGTAACCCCATGTAAACCTAATTCGCCAAGTTTAGGCCATAAATGTCGTGGGAATTCGTTGGTAACATCAATTTCTTCGGCTATTGGTGTAATATGGTCACTAGCAAATCTAGAAACTTGCCTTCTTAACTCGTCAATGACTTCTCCCAAACCAAAATTCATTGCAACAGAATAATTTGGTATCATTTATTTAACTCCTGTCATTGATATAAGCTCGGTATCCGTTGAAACTTGCTCACCAATCTTAACATTTATATTTTCCACGATTCCATCGCTTGGGGCTAGTATTTCATGTTCCATTTTCATTGATTCAACTATTATCAAAGGTTTATCTTTCTTAACCTTATCTCCAACTTTCACCAAAATCTTATAAATATTTCCATGCATTGGAGGTTTAACAGAATTTTCATCTGCAAAATTATTTTGATTTTGTTTAACAGTAATTAAATTCTCAAAACAACAAGTGACCCCTTCAAACTGTAAGAAACAAACTCTTTCAGAAACATCTAACAAATCGCATGAAAATTTAGTATCATTAATTGATATTTGATAGTTATATTCATTAGAATCAATAAAGCTAACCTCTATTTTCTCCTCGTTTGAAGTAACATGCATAGTTTCATTGTTTAACGGACAAACCAAATAATCATAGCTTTGTTCTCCAATTTTATATTTATATTTTGAAATAAGATTTCCAGAACTTCTCCAGTTTAAAAGACCATCATTAGGCAGTAAACTTTTCTTATAGAGTCTTTTTCTATCCTTTAAATATTGAAATGATGCTACTAGTGGGGCGAATTGCAATTTTTTATCTTCTGAAGTATCGGTGTAATGAAAATCTGTTGATAGAAAATTGGTATTAATATTAGCTTTGATAAATTCTTTAGATTCTAAAACACTTTTCAAAAAATGTTTATTGTTGTCTGTACCAAAAAAAACACTTTTATTAAGGGCTTTAATAAGACGCTTTCTAGAAGTTTCTCTATTCTGACCCCAAGCAATTACTTTGGCAATCATCGGATCGTAAAGTCTAGAAATACTCTGATTATTGGATAAAGAATGATCTATCCTTATACCATCTGCCTCATATGGTTTCCATAAATAAACATCTCCTGGAGAAGGAATAAATCCATTACTTGGATTTTCAGCATATAGTCTAGCCTCAATAGCATGACCATTTAGATTGATTTCATCCTGTTTTATACCCAATGGTTTACCTTCAGCAGTATCAATTTGCATTGCTACCAAATCTAAACCTGTAACCATTTCAGTCACAGCATGTTCAACCTGAATCCGAGTGTTCATTTCAAGAAAATAAAATTCATCACCATCAACTAAAAATTCTATTGTTCCAGCTCCTACATATTCAATGTTACGAATAATTTCTACGGATGTTGATCTAATAAGTTCTTGTAAATCACTCGATATTGAAGGCCCTGGAGTTTCCTCTATGACTTTTTGATGTCTCCTTTGAATTGAACAATCTCTTTCACCCATATGAACATAATTACCATGCTTATCACCAAAAACCTGGACTTCAATGTGCAATGGTTTTTCAAGAGCTTTTTCCAGAATAAGTTCATCAGAGCCAAAAGATCGAAATGCTTCTGAGCGTGCAGTAGATAATGCACCCTCTATATCCTTGATATTACCTATTAATCGCATACCTTTTCCTCCACCACCAGCTGAAGCCTTTATCATAATTGGGAAGCCTATTTCTTTGGCAGATTTGATGAGGGATTTATCGGATTGATCTGCACTCTGGTAACCAGGTATACATGGTACGCCCATGTCCATCATTTTTCTTTTTGCTTCCGCTTTATTCCCCATTAATTTTATTATTTCTGGCGATGGTCCAATAAAACATATATTTGCAGATTCACATTCTTTGGCAAAATTAGCATTTTCAGATAAAAATCCATACCCAGGATGAATTGCATCTACATTTACAGACTTTGCAATTTCCAAAATATTTTTAATATTAAGATAAGATTCAGAAACTTTTGCTGGACCAACACATAAAGCTTCATCAGCAAGATGAACATGGTTCGAATCTTCATCTCCTTCAGCAAAAATAGCTACTGATTGTAAGCCGCGATTTTTTATTGATTTAATGACACGTACAGCTATCTCTGAACGGTTTGCAACTAAAATTTTATTAAAATTATTCTTCATCAGCCCAATTTGGTTTTCTTTTTTCAATAAACGAGGCTACACCTTCTTGAGCTTCATCGCTCAACATACATTCGGCAAATTTATCTCCGGCAAAACCAATCAAATCTTCTCTTTTGGCATATTGTGTTGCAAAAAGAATAGCCTTTGTTGCTGAATTAGCGCCAGGGGCACATCGACGGATACTTTTCCTAATTTCTATAGCTTTTTTTTCTAATTCTCCTTCTTCATCTACAAGAACATGAACCAATCCCATCTCAAAAGCCTCAACTCCTTTAAAACGCGAACCAGTTAACATTAGCTGACGCGCTTTTGAAAATCCTATTCGTTGAACAACAAAAGGAGCAATTTGCGCTGGTGGAATACCAATACTTGTTTCTGTTAAAGAAAATTGGGCATCTGAAGTTGAAACCGTTATGTCGCCAATACAGGCAAATCCCATACCTCCAGCAATAGCTGCTCCCTCGATTAAGACTATAATAGTTTGTGAAATCTGATTAAGATTGTCTAATAAGCGACCCATTTTTTGATTTTGAAGTGAAATTTCTTTGATGTCCTTATTACCTGACTGGAAATTTGAGCGAAAACCCTTCAAATCTGCCCCTGCACAAAAAACTCCCCCTTTCCCTCTTAAAATTATAGTTCGAATTGAAAGATCGTTATTGACTGCTTCCACTGTTTTCTCTAGGTCCTCTATTACCTCTTCAGATAAAGCATTACGATTTTCAGGAGTATTAAACCAAATTCTTAAACACTCCTCATCTTTTTCCAATACAACGCTTTTTGTCTTCGGTAAATTAGTCATTTTTTCTCCTTATAATCTTGCTATGCCGAAACTATTCGGTCGGACAGATCGATTTTCAGATTCAAAACATGTATCTAAACAAAAAGCTAAGACTTTTCTTGTATCACGTGGATCTATTATTCCATCATCTAAGGATAGCCCGGAAGTATAAAAAGCATCAGACTGCTTATCAAAATGTTCAATGATAGATTTTGACTGTTTTTCCATCATTTTTTTATCTATCTTCTGTTTTCTCCTTTTTGCTGCCGCTTCCATAACTATAGTCATTGTTTTAGCTGCTTGCTCCCCGCCCATGACACCTATCTGAATATTTGGCCAACTAAAAAGAAATTCAGGATCATATCCGTAACCTGACATTCCATAATTACCTGCACCAAAACTTGCACCTATCATAAATGTAATTCTTGGAACCCTTACATTTGAAACAGCTTGTATCATTTTTGCACCATGCTTAATCATACCTCCTCGTTCATACTTACTGCCAACCATATATCCAGTAATATTTTGAAAGAAAACAAGAGGAATATCGGCTTGATCACATAGTTGCATGAATTGCGCTGCTTTGGTTGCGCCCGAATTATCTATAGGGCCATTGTTAGCCAATATTCCACATGAATTTCCATGAACTTTACCCTGAATACATAATGTAGTTTCACCATAAAGAGGTTTAAAATCATCAAAATCCGATCCATCTACTATTCGTGCTATAACTTCTCTAACATCATAAAATTTCCTGTAATCAAGAGGTACTATTCCAGCAATTTCATCTGGATCATATTTAGGTTCCGAGAAAGATTCACTTTTAGTTACAGAACATCTTTTGTTCCAATCAAGTCTATCAATAATATTTCTTGCTATAAGGAGTCCGGATAAATCATCTTCAGCTAAATATTCGGCTAAACCTGAAATTGAAGCATGCATAGTTGCTCCCCCTAATTCTTCTTCATCTGTTTCTTCACCAGTTGCCGCTTTTAAAAGAGCTGGGCCAGCTAAAAAAGCCCTTCCTCTTCCTTTAATAGCTACAACATAATCACTTAGACCAGGCATATAAGCACCGCCTGCAGTTGACGCCCCATGCAATACAGCAATAGTGGGCAATCCTGCAGCACTAAGTTTGGCTAAATTCCCAAACAATCTTCCAAAATTCAACCATTGCTCAACATGGTATCTTGGAAGGTCAGCTCCTGCACTTTCTACAAGATGCACAAACGGAAGTTTTTGTTGCAATGCAATATCTTGAGCACGGGTAAATTTCTCTCCCCATCCATCAGTCATTGCTCCAGCCTTGATACCGCTATCATCTACCGTAATCATACATCTAACGCCATTTATGAAACCAATTCCAGAAATTAAACTGGCCCCTGGAACACTTTTCTCCCTGTCAGGAATATCTCTCAGGAAACCACCCATATTAGCTAATTCTAGAAAAGGCATTCCTGGATCTAGTAGGTGCATAAGACGATCCCGAGGTGTTAATTGATTTCTTTCTAAAAATCTTGGTTTTCTTTTCTCTGATAAATTTTCTGCTCTTTTTAAAAGAGAATTCATTTGCTCTATAAGATCAAGCATTTCAGTGCGATTAACATTATAGACCTCAGAGTTTGTATTAATTTTTGATTCAAAAACAGTCATAATAAATCCTTTGCAATTGGTATTGGTGTATCGAGAATTAATTGAGCATAACCTTTTCCTTGCGGATCATTTCTTAGACTTGCAACTCCACCTCCACCTAGAACATCATGGAGAAGAAAATTAATTGAGTTAGATCCAGGTAATAAGAACCTCTCAACCTCACCTTCTAGGAAGTGCGAAAAACGATTCTGGATTAGATCTGTTGTCAGGGCTCGACAGATATAAGGGTAATAGACCTCAGATCTAGCAATAATACCTATGTTAGCCTTATTTCCTTTATCACCACTTCTCCCCCACGCCACTTGAATTAAGGGAACTGATGTCATTTCTTTATTGTCTCCTTCAGATATTTTCGGTTCTTCAGGTCTTTTTATATTCTTAGTATCGATTGATTTTTCTATATGATCTATAAAGTTTTTCTCATTCGCATTAGATACAATTTTGATGGAGACTTTTTCTTTTGGGATAGCGAAAGAAAAAAGCCTAACAACTGGTGAAGGTCTTGGCCGAGTCCCAGCAAAACCTGAAAGTCCTGGCGGTGTCGATAATCCTAAGCCTGTTATTTCCCGAAGAAGAATATTAATTCCTTCTGCATCATCATGCTTAGCTGCTATTTTTGCAACAACCTCTCTCGATCCATCTATTAAACTATGTTCACCATATTGACTTTCATTTCCTATAATTTCAACGCTGGTTTCGGTAAAATCGGCAATATTATTTTTTCTAAAAATTTGTCTGGCTCTTTCAAATGCTACTTTAGAAAATTTATCAGCTTTTTTATTCGCTTCAATTCCATAGTATGTAAGCATCACGCCTCCTCGAAAACCCTCCTTATAAGTAAGACTGACTTTATAATGATCAGGAGCTTTGTAACCCTTTACCTTCTTAACTAAAACCCGATCTTTACCAATATTCTCAATCTCTACTTCAGAAAAATCGCATATTACATCTGGAAGTATATAAGCCTGTGGATCACCTATTTCATAAAGCATTTGTTCCGAAACAGTTCCTTTATTAACAAGTCCTCCAGTATTATCAGGCTTGCAACAAATAAATGTACCATCTTCAGATATTTCAGCAATTGGATATCCAATATCAGCCAAATTATCTATAGTTTCTTTCCAATCTGTAAAATTTCCACCTGTTGTTTGTGTTCCACATTCAAGAATATGTCCAGCAAGACTTCCTCCCGCTAATTGATTTACATCATCTTTTGACCATCCAAATTCATAAATACATGCCCCAAGAGTCACAGCACTATCGACATTTCTTCCTGTTATAATTATGTCAGCACCATCAGCAAGAGCCTCAGCAATAGGAAATGCTCCTAAATACGCATTAACACTTAGTACTTTATCCTTTTCTGGAAATTCTTCTCTGGAGTACATTTCTGCATAATTTTGATTAGAAAGTTCATCAATCTCCTTAATTAAATCATCACCAAGAATTGTTGTAACCTTTAAATCAAGACCTGATTCAGAAATTAACTCCTCAAGTATCTTAGAGCATGCAATTGGATTCACACCTCCGGCATTAGAAATAATTTTTATACCTTTATTAGCTATTTCTAATAAATTAGGTTTAATTAAATCATTAATAAAGTCTGCGGCAAATCCTAATTTTTCATCCTTTGCTCGTGCTCTTGCCATGATAGACATTGTGATTTCTGCAAGATAATCTGAAACTAAATAATCAATATTACCTTTTGAAATTAATTGTTCACTTGCTAATGGCGCATCGCCCCAAAAACCACTTGCCCCTCCTATTCGTATTTTTTTCACAAACTTTTCTCAGAATTTAAAAATCAATTTATTTTTATAGATTATCAATTTTTCAATATTTGTCATCAAATAGAGTATATATCTTAGGAAAGAAGATAACCTAAATGAAAATGACTTTCTAAATTGTAGCTCATATCATAATAGAATTTTTGGTGATTTTAGATAAGTTAGTTAAGACATTAGGTAAGAATAATAAAATCTAAAAGAAATATTTCTCAGATTTTAAATCAATAAATAACCATCGTAAATTTAAAATAAAGCGGTCAAAGAAAGACCGCTTTATTGATATTTAGTTCTTAATATTCCCAAGCTAATTCAATACCAAGAACGCGTGGTTTGCTGTAGTAGGCAAGATCAAGCAATACAGAAACATTTGTAGTGGCTAATTTATCTATATCATCAGCTAAATTCTTTCCATAGGCAGAAATTCTCCAATTTCCTTGAGCCGGTATATAATCGATACTAGCATTAAGTGTGCCTCTGGCGTCAACCTCAGCTGGTCCATAACCAGTAACACTTGCGTTCAAATCGTCATGGTATTGCCATCCAAGATTTATCACAGTTGACGCATCATTTGCCATATCAATACTATAAGACATATTAACTGCGGCAGTTATATCAGGAGCATTTTGCAATGGAAGACCTGAATAATCTTGAGCGCCTGTTCCAAAAACATCAGCAAAATATTCTTCATATCCGGCATCATTAAAGGCTAAAGCAATACCTAAATTAAAGTTATCGCTTGGAACCCATTCGATTTCAATTTCTATACCTTTAATTTCAGCTTCAGCAGCATTAGCAGTTATAGTTTCTTGCGGATTTGGGCAGCCGCAATTAATTAATGGTCTAATAACTGTTCTTTGAAGATCTTCGAATCTCATAAGATAAAAAGCTATATTTGTTCTGAGTGTTGGACCCCAATCAGCTTTTAATCCGATCTCAAGAGCATCCACACTTTCTTCATCGAAAGGTCCTAATGTAGTTGGAGTACCTCCTCTACCATTAAATCCGCCACTTTTAAAACCTCTAGCAAGGGTAGCATAGATCATCTTGTCTTCATCAATTTGATAATCAATACCAACCTTAGGTCCAAAATTAGACCATTCATCATCTTTATAAATTTCTGCAGCGTTATTCGGAACTGAGAAAGGTTTTTGCATAAAGCTTTTTTCCTCTTTAGTGTATCGACCTCCAAAGCTTACATTTAATCGATCATTAATGGCGTAAGTCAAATCAGCAAATAAAGATTGCTGTTCGTGAGATTGAGATGTCACACCAATAATGTGAGCAAGGAATGCTCCGGATGTATTAATATAAGTATCTCTTCTTAGAGTATACTCTTGCTCAAAGTAATAAAAACCAGCAGTTAAAGACAATCTATCACTAACATCAGTAGTGTATCTTAACTCAGTAGATTTTTGCTCATGAGGCTCTGTTCGAACAATGCCAAACATTGGGGCATCTGTCCAATCGATTTCCTCTCTCATCTGATATTCTGTTTCTCTATAATTTGTAATAGAAGTTAAAGTTCCGCCATCTAGTTCCCAAATAGCTTCTGCAGTTAATCCCTTGATATCAGCATGAATATACCCTGGGCCAAAGTTTAATATAACATTACTCTGATAGCCAGTTCCTGGACGACCGTAAACTCTACTTAGAACCTGATTAGGTTTAGAGGCATTCATAGCTGGAATAGGCTGACTTCTATCTTTTGAATATTCTCCAATTAATGTGAGTTTAAAAGTTTCACTTGGATTAAATTCCAACATCGGTCTAACTGAAAAAACATCATCGCCACCTGTATCTTCGTAATCACCAGGATAATCATAGCTCATTTGAGCTGGCACTGAATAATCTGGATGAGTCTGATATTTTGCTTTAAAGAATCCATCACTTTTTTGCTGGAGTATTGAAATTTTAGCATTCACAGTATCCGATAATGGAGACTCAACGGCAACACGTAAATCTCTTCTGCCATATTCACCCATAGTTAATCGAGCTTTAGCTCCAAATTCGCCAGTTGGTCTTTTTGAACGAACTACTATCGCACCCGCCGTTGTATTTCTTCCAAAAAGAGTACCTTGTGGGCCCCTTAAAACTTCTACCTGTTCAACATCAAATAAATCTAGGTTACTATTACTTGATCTAGGCACATAAACACCATCAAGAAATATTCCAATAGGTGGATCAATTGTTGAGTCGATATCAGAATTACCTATTCCTCTCATAAAAACTGCTGCAGAATTTGTAAAACTTCCGCTCGCAGCCGTATTAATAAGAAGATTAGGAACAGACATTCCTAAATCTTGCAAATCTGTTGCATAAAGTTTTTGAATCTTTGCATCAGTTAAAGCTGTTATTGTCACAGGAGTTTCCTGTAAGGGTTCCTCCCTTTTACGAGCTGTTACGATTATTTCTTCAATACCAGTAAAAGTTTCCTGATCCGAAGATTGTGCAAATAATTGCGTGTTGGGTATTAACAATACCACCAATAAAAATTTTATATATTTCATAACTCTCCCCTTCAATGATGTTATATATAAGTAATAGATATTGATTAAATTGATTCTCTTGAGATGTGGACTCAAATTATTATCATTTTACTTTAAAAAAAAAGGGCGCAAAAAGCGCCCTTTTAATTGATCAAAGATCCTTAAGATTAAAATTCAAATCCTAAAGAAATTCCGAAATGTTGACGTTTCTGAATTGTGGCAAATGCAAATGCACCAGCATCAAATGGACGAACTATATATCCACCTTCTTCAAGAATATCATT
>JAYZKD010000090.1:0-5229 GCA_036163815.1 Pseudomonadota bacterium
GTATTGCTGAGGGTGGTTTTTTTGAAGACCAATCCTACGAAAATCACTTAAAGGTTATTAATATTAATTTCATTGGTGTAATTAATGGAATTTACTCGTCTGTAGAACTCTTAAAAAACACCCCTAATTCTTTATGTTTGAGCACATCTTCTTCTACAGGAGTCATAGGTCTACCAATGACTTCGGTTTATTCTGCATCAAAACATGCTGTAAAAGGATTAACAGAATCACTTTCTGCTGAATTTAGCCGTTTTGGAACAAGGGTATCGGATATTCTTCCAGGAGTAATTGATACACCTCTAATTGGAGAAGAGATACGGGTAAATTTACCGAATGAAGGAATGTGGAGATTAATTTCTTCAGAAGAAATTGCTAAAACAGTTCTGCGGGCCTATCAAGAAAATCGTATCCATTGGTATGTTCCAGAAGATCTTGAAGATCTTGAAATGTTGGTTGTTAAGGATCCTATACAAGCAAGGGATGAGGTGATAAAAACTGGCCCCATGAAAATGCCCTCAGAATAATTATTAAATTTTTTCTTTGGCTTTTTTTAAACAAGTCACTGGGTCCTCGATATTACTTCCGTCAATATTTTTACACCAATCTAATATTTCTTTAAGTTCGGGTGGTGGTTCTTGAGGTTTTGTTTTTGCTATTCCTTCAATAACTTCGCCAGAATTTCCATTAAGAGTAATGGTATCAAATTCGGTAATCTTTTTATTACCGATGGAAATCGTTTTGCTCTCTGGATTTATTTCGACTTCCCGCGCTCCAGTAATGCATGGTTTGCCTAAACCTCTTGCAACAACAGCGGCATGACTTGTTAACCCCCCTCTTGAAGTTAAAATTGCATCAGATAAATGCATAGCCTTAATATCGTTCGTATTTGTTTCAACTAAAACTAATACAGCCTTTTGTCCTTTATCTTTGATAAATTTGATTGCATCAATATTAAATCCTACCTGACCCGAGGTCACACCAGGAGATGCCGGCAAACCTTTGGTTAAAATATTTACTTTATGTGCATCATCAAGGATGGGTACAAGTGACTTCTCAATATGTTCTTCTTTTATTAATTTTATTGCGGTAAGTTTATCAATTACTCCTTCCTTAACCATATCAGTTAAGACCTTAAAGGATGCTAAGGCGTTTACCTCAGCATTACGAGATTGAAGTATCCATAAAACGCCTGATTCAATTGTGAATTCTATATCTTGAACAAACCCAAAATGCTTTTCTAAATCTTTAGAAACTTCATTAATTTGTAAGTTAATATCTTTAAAAATATCTGCAAAAGAATTACTACCTTCTGATTTTGATATACTTTTTGGTGTAATAAATCCTGAAACAACATCTTCGCCTTGAGATTTTATTAAATATTCGCCTTTAATTTTATTTTCGCCTGTATCAGGATTCCTTGTAAAAACCACACCAGATGCGCTTTTATCATTTAAATTGCCAAAAACCATTCGTTGAACAGTAACCGCTAAACCATAATCTTCAGGGATATCATTTATACTTCTATATGAGATAGCTCTATCATTTTCCCATGATTTAATAACAGCTCTTATTGATTCATGAATTTGTTGGTAAGGGTCTTGGGGAAAATCTTTACCAATCCTTTGCTCAAACAAATTAAGGTACATATCACTAATCTCTTCTAAATCTTCAGAATCTAGTTGATTTATTTCTGATAAATTTGCTCCTAAAAGGTAATTTTCTAAAATTTCATCAAAATCGAAATTATCAATCTTATAAACAACATGCGAAAACATTTGAATAAATCTTCTCCATGTATCAAAAGCAAAAAAACCAGATCCGCTTTTTGATAAAGATCTAACGATTTCTTTATTTAAGCCAACATTTAAAATAGTATCTAACATTCCAGGCATGGATATTTTAGATCCTGATCGAACAGATAAAATTAGGGGTTTATCTTTGTTGCCTATTTCTAAATTGGTCTTCTTTTCAATCTTTTTTATATTTTCTTTTAATTCATTTTCAAAATTTTTATTAAAATCTGAATTATTAATATAATCTTTGGATGCTATGGAATTAATTATAAATCCTTCGGGTATAGGTAAACCCATCCCATACATTACACATAAATTATAGCCTTTATTCCCTATTAAAGACTGATTAATCTTATCCGTTAAAGGATTTTCAAATGGGTGTATATATTTAGTCATAACAGCCTTTTATAAGAGACTTTCTTCGAAATAATTCGGAATTTCCTTAACCGTAATTCTCTTTTGTTCCATTGTATCTCTATCTCTTACCGTCACAGAATCATCATCTAGAGTTTCGAAATCAATTGTAATACACATAGGGGTTCCAATTTCGTCATGACGTCGGTAGCTTTTTCCTATATTACCTGCATTATCAAATAAAACCCTTCCCTTTCCCAAAGATTGTAAAGTCGATTTAAGAGACAAAGCTTTAGAAACAAGCTCATCATTATTTCTTTTCAATGGAATAACAGCAGCCTTTATCGGAGATAAATGTGACTTTAAGGAAAGAACTATCCTTTCTTTACCATCATCAAGCTTTTCAACTTTATATGCCTCATTAAGTATTGCCAAAACACCTCTATCTACCCCTGCTGAAGGTTCAATAACATAAGGAATAGTCCATGTATTATCGATTTTGTTTTGGATCGCTAATTTAGTTACAGAATCCTCATTCTTTTTAACTTTTGCATTAATTTTAAAATCATCCTGATTTTTTGTATGAGAACCTATATCAAAATCTGTTCTATTTGCAATTCCCTCTAATTCTTCCAATCCATGTGGAAATTTATACATAATATCAACGGTTTTTTTTGAATAATGAGATAGATCATTATCTTCAACATCAAGAATTTCAAGACTATTCTTATCAATTCCTTGCTTCCCCCACCAAAGAACTCTTTCATCAACCCATTTTTCATGCCATTCTTCGTCTTCTCCTGGCTCAACAAAAAACTCTAACTCCATTTGTTCAAATTCCCTTACCCTAAAAATAAAATTCCTTGGAGTAATCTCATTTCTAAAGGCCTTTCCTATTTGCGCTATACCGAAAGGAAGAGTGCGTGAAGTTGAATCAACAACATTTTTAAAATTTGTAAAAATCTGTTGAGCAGTTTCTGGTCTCAGGTAAGCAAAGCTAGATCCGTCGTCCACAGGTCCAATATTTGTCTTAAACATAAGATTAAATGGCCTTGGATCAGTTAAATTATTTGAACCGCATGATGGACATGAATTATTATCTATGTGGTCTTCTCTCCACCGAGATTTACAATCCTTACAATCTACAAGAGGGTCTGTGAATGTATCTTCATGACCAGAGTACTTTAAAACATTTGGATGCGACAAAATTGATGAATCCAAACCTTCAATATCATCTCTTTCATAAACCATAGAGCTCCACCAAGCTTGCTTTAGATTGTTTTTAAGCTCTATGCCTAAAGGTCCATAATCATACAAACCCTGCATACCACCATACAATTCGTTTGTCTGATAAATGAAGCCCCTTCTTTTACAAAGAGAAACCAATTCTTCCATATTTTTTGCAGTCACATTTTACTCCAGAGAAATAAATTCTTTTTTTATAGTAATTCTATCTTAAACAATAGCAATAAAGTCTAAATATTATAAGGATTTACCAAACCTTAGAATATTTTCTATTTTTTTTGTGTTTTTACCATCCTTATTATTCAACACAAGACCTTTAGTAAATTTTAAGGGCTTTTTAGAATCTCTAACTCCACTAATTAAGAATCTGTAAGCTGGTTTCTTTATATCCGAAAATATCGGAGTAATCTTAATATCGCCCATCGAGGAAGTAAAAAGATTTAACATTTTAGGAAGATTCTTAATATGATTTATAAAAGTTATTGAGCCCTTGGATTTAACTAAGGTCAAAGCAATTTTTAACCAAACTTTAAACGTATCACTATTACCTTCATAAGCATTCCTTTTACCCTCATTTAGAGGAAAAATAATTTCATCCTCAATGTAATAGGGTGGATTAGAATAAATATGATCAAAACTCTGTCTTTGTAATTTTGAAGACTCCTTAAAGCCTTTGTTTAAATCGCCCTTAATTAAAACTAACTTATCTTGAAAATTATTAATGATACTATTTTCCTTTGCAAGGCTCAGAACATCTTGATCATTATCAATACCCACAATTTTTAAATCTTCTACTCTAGACAAAAGACATAACGAAACAACTCCAGTTCCTACACCTAATTCTAAACACTTATCTCCCCTTTTTGCTGGTATTGAAGACGCTAAAATGACAGAATCATGTCCTGCTCTAAAACCTTTTTTTTGTTGGTAGATTTTTAATCTTCCACCTAAGAATTTATTTTTTGTATTTTCTTTGATCATATAGGAATTCTAAAATATAAGAAAAACATGGGCAATGTAATTAAATTAGCAAAAAATAAATTCCAGGGCGATGAACCTATCCAAAATCTTCTTTCATTAATTCAAAAAGACTTTTCTAAAGTTGATGAAATAATTAACAAACAGGTAATAAGCGAAATAAATAGAATTCCTGATATATCAAATCATATAATTGGTCTTGGCGGCAAGAGATTAAGGCCTATTCTTACACTAACAACATCTAAAATATGCAATTATAAAGGTAGTATGCATATTAAACTTGCTGCGGCTGTCGAATTAATGCATACAGCCACATTGCTTCATGATGATGTTGTTGATGATAGTGATGTAAGAAGAGGAAAATCAGCATCTCATATAATTTGGGATAATAAATCTAGCATTTTAGTAGGTGATTTTCTTCTTGGTAAAGCTTTTCAACTTATGGTTGAGACCAAATCCTTAGAGTGCTTAAAAAATCTTTCCAGTGCTTCTGCAAAAATTGCTGAAGGTGAGGTCATGCAATTAATTGCTTCAGATAATATAAAAACTACAGAAGATCAGTATATGAAAATAATTGAATCGAAAACGGCAGAATTATTTTCGACAGCATGTGTTGTAGGAGCCTTAATTTCTAAATCAAAAAAAGAGGAGATCGATGCTTTAATTTCTTTTGGAAAAAATCTTGGTATTGCCTTTCAATTAAAGGATGACGCCCTTGATTATTCTGGCGAAAAAGATTCTCTTGGTAAAAATATAGGTGAAGATTTTCTTGAGGGGAAAGTAACTCTTCCAATAATATTAGCTTATAGAAGGGGTAACGACTCAGAACGAGAGTTTTTAACAAATGCTTTCAATAATA
>JAYZKD010000091.1:0-9532 GCA_036163815.1 Pseudomonadota bacterium
TTACTCAACCGTCTGCCACTTTCCACTTGGCGAACCAAGTTTCTCGTTCGACTTGCATGTATTAAGCGTGCCGCCAACGTTCGTTCTGAGCCAGGATCAAACTCTTAAGTTTGAACATTTACGACTCTAACTGTCTTTTATCTCAAAGCATATCGACAATGGCACCAATATATTATTAGCACTATTGTGCGTTGGCTTGAAACGCAAAGACGAGTCGAATTCATTTGATAACTTTCACTAGAAAATTATCCGCTAGGACACCGCCATCTGCGTTTCTCTTTCTAAAATCACAATTTCAAAGAGCGCGCAAAAAAACTACCTATCGAAATTCAATCAAATCGAAAGATAATTTCCCTGCATCCTGATATTAAAAATATCAATTCGGCTTTTTACAGCCCGGAACACGGTTTATAAGTCTCCCCATAAAGAATGTAAACCTTTTTTTACTATTTTTTAACTAAAAAAAAATGAATTACTCTAGCGAAAAATAATATAACAAGAAGCAATTAATTTATTTTGAGAAATTGCAGTTTATATAGGCTTTTAAGATGTTTCTAAGTTTTCTTCTTCTAAAGGAACATCTCCAATTTTTGTTCCTATATTTTCATCCTCTGTTAGTTCTTGTGATTTATCAATATGATCTTCTTTTTCTATTGATTCGTTAACAGTATTTTTAACATCTTCATTTGAATTATTTTTATTATTAGCTTTCCCATTAGCGGTTGCAATTGACTCAAATTTCCCATTTTCGATTAACAATCTTGCGTAATGTTCAGCATGCTGAAAATAGCTTTCAGCTAAAACAGAATCTCCAGAAGATTTTGCATCTCTAGCTAAAACAAGATATTTATCATAAACTTGTTTTGCTGATCCCCTAACCTTAACTGAAGGTCCGGAAGAATCAACATTACCATTACCTTTTCCGTTTGGCCTTCTACCCCTTCTTCTTCTAGGATGATTGTTCGAAGGTCTAGCCAAGGAATATTACCTTATTAATTTTATACATAGATTTTCATTCCTATTTTTATAAATACTAAAGAGCTCTCTTTCTAAATACTTTAATTTTTGGGAATAGCTTAATTTCTTTAGCAAGCTGACACTAGCCTCTAGAAAACTAGATTTCCACTATTTTTTTATTTTTTTTTTAGAAAAAACCATAATTCTATCTAAGTTACTATAATCTTTGACTTTATTTATCAGTTCAAAATCATTAAAATTAAAAATATTTGAAACATTTTTTGCTTGATCACAACCAATTTCTATAATTATGAACCCATTCTCTGCTAATAGACTGCTAGCTTGGTTTGCAATTATTTTATAAGATTCTAATCCATCATAACCTCCATCTAAAGATATTAACGGATCATAATCAGTTACTTCTTTTGAGAGATATCTCAGGTCACTAGTTTTTATATATGGTGGATTAGAAACAATTAAATCAAATTTCATATTTAAAGTCTTTCCCCAATCAGAAACAACGAAATAACAACTGTCTAATTTATTTTTCTCTAAATTTAATTTAGCTTTTTTCAAGGCGTCCTTGCTAATATCAACCCCGAATCCCTTTATTCCATTACAAGTCTTAAGAATTGAAATAATTACACAACCTGAACCAACGCCAAGTTCTAAAATATTTTTAAGGTTATTTCTTTTTATTAAACATACTGCTTCTTCTACCAAATGTTCTGTTTCTGGCCTTGGATCAAGAACAAAGTCATCTATTTCAAAATCTAAAGAAAAAAATTCTCTTCTTCCAATTATCCGACTTAAAGGCTTTCCTTTAATTCTTTCCTTAACCATATCAGAAATCATCTTATCTTCAGGAGGAGTAACATTAATACTTTTATCCAAAATTAGATCTTCATCTTGAAAATTTAGAACTTCTTTCAAAATGATTTTTGTATCGAGTGAACTAGATTTTATATTTCCAAAGTCCAACATTTGCACGATGCTTTTATGTAATTCTGACAATTGCATTTTAATTCTCTTGCGAAAGTTGTCTTGCTTGTTCTTCTGTAATCAAGGATTCAATAAGACCGCCTAAATCTTGACCTTCTAGTATTGTTTCCAGCTTATGTAGTGTTAAGTTTATTCTATGGTCAGTTACCCTTCCTTGAGGATAATTATAAGTTCTAATCCTTTCCGATCGGTCTCCAGAACCAACTTGACCCTTCCTATCTTCAGCTCTTTCTTGTTGTTGTTTATCTCTCTCTGCTTCATATAATCTGGCTCTTAAGATTTTCATAGCCTTAGCTCTATTTTTATGTTGTGATTTTTCATCTTGTTGACTAACAACAATACCACTAGTTAAGTGAGTAATTCTAACAGCACTATCAGTCGTATTCACAGATTGACCACCTGGTCCACTTGCCCTAAATACATCAACCCTAATGTCTTTATCTTGTATCTCGATATCAACATCCTCTGGTTCTGGCAATACTGCAACTGTGGCTGCAGATGTATGTATTCTTCCGCTTGACTCAGTAGCGGGTACTCTTTGAACTCTATGAACGCCTGACTCAAATTTTAACTTCGAAAAGACATTTTCTCCAGAAATCGACATTATTATTTCTTTATAACCCCCTACATCTCCATCTGATAAAGACATAATCTGAGTCTTCCATTTATTTATATCTGAAAACCTTTGATACATACGGAACAAATCACCTGCGAAAATCGCTGCTTCGTCACCACCTGTTCCAGCTCTGATTTCAAGAATCACATCTCTTGCATCATCTTCATCTTTAGGCAAGAGCATTAACTGAATTGATGCTTCGACCTCATCTATACGGCCTTCGAGATCAATTAACTCATTTTTAGCTAAATCTTGCATTTCAGAATCTGAAGTTCCATCATTAATTAGTTCATTTAATTCTTCAATTTCTGTTTTGAATTTCTTCCAGTTATTTATTGCATTTTTTAGAGGCTCTATTTCTGAATATTCTTTGGAAAATTTAACAAACTCTTCGGATGATAATTCATTGCTAAGAGATTTCTCAAGTTCTTCTGATCTCTTCAAAATATTATCTAATTTTTCTAAAGGTATTGATGACATATAATTAAGTTACCAAATTTTTCTTATCTTTTACTTTTCTTTCAACTTCTTGAACGATTGAGTCAATTATCTCATCATTATTACATTTTAATAATTGTTTGCCATCCACATATAACATACCACTATCCTTTCCGCCGCCTGTAAATCCTACTTCTGATGTTGAGGCTTCTCCTGGCCCATTAACCACACAACCAATGACTGAAATTGTTACCGGATCGGAAATATGTTCTAGTCTTTTTTCAAGTTTTTCAACTGTTTCAATAACATTAAATCCTTGTCTCGCACATGAAGGACATGAGATAATGTTTACACCCCTGTGTCTCAATCCTAAACTTTTTAATATACTAAAACCAACTTTAATTTCTTCTACAGGATCAGCTGATAAAGACACTCTTAAGGTATCCCCTATCCCTAATGAAAGAAGTTGTCCTATCCCAATGGATGACTTAATTGTTCCATCAGTTAATCCTCCCGCCTCAGTAATTCCCAGATGTAATGGTGCATCAGTAACCTTCGATAATTCTTTATAAGATTCAACGGTAAGCAGAACATTAGATGTCTTCACCGATATTTTAAAATTGTGAAAATCCAATTCTCTTAATATATCTGAATGCATCAATGCACTTTCAACCATAGCAGCGGGTGTTGGGCTTTTGTGTTTATCCATGATATTTTTTTCGAGTGATCCTCCATTTACTCCAATTCTTATAGAACAATTATGATCCTTTGCAGCATTCACAACTTCTTTGACTCTGTCTTTTGAGCCTATATTGCCAGGATTAATTCTAAGACAAGATGCGCCAGATTCAGCAGCTTCTATAGCTCTCTTATAATGAAAGTGAATATCAGCAATTATAGGGATAGTTGTCTCTTTTATTATAGTTTTGAGAGCCTTAGAAGATTCTTCATCTGGACAAGAAACCCTTACTAGATCTGCCCCAACATCTTCTAAATTTTTAATTTGCCGTATTGTAGATTTAATATCTCTAGTATCAGTGTTAGTCATTGACTGAACACTTATAGGTGAATCGCCTCCAACAGGAATATCACCAACAAAAATTTTTCTTGTTTCCCTTCTTTTAATATTTATCCCATATGGATTATCCATTCTAAGCCTTTTTTTAAATAATGTTTCGTTATTTACTTAATTCAAAAAAGTCATGGAGCATATTAACAGCTTTTTCCGCTTGATCATCATTAATTAGAATCGAAATCTTTATTTCAGATGTTGAAATTACATCGATATTTATATCATTATCAGATAAAACACTGAACATTTTTGCGGCAACGCCTGCATTACTTCTCATGCCTACTCCAATAATTGAAATTTTAGCTATTTGAGAATCTATCAACAAATTTTCATATGGAACAAATTCTTTAATATTTTCCATAATTTTCTCAGCACGGCCAGAATCTTCTTTGGGAACTGTGAAAGTAATATCAGTAGTTTTAGAACTTTCAGATATATTCTGAACAATCATATCAACATTAATATTACTTTCCGAAAGTGACATAAATATTTTTGCTGCAATTCCAGGCTTATCTCTAACTCCAATTAAGGTAATTTTTGCATCATTAAGACTGGATGTTACACCTGTAACTACTCTTTGATCATTAATTTTATCCTCTTCAGTAACGATAGTTCCTCTATCACCTTCATCGGAACTAGAAAAGCTTGATAACACTCTTAAAGAAACATTATTTGTCATTGCAGTTTCCACAGATCTAGTTTGAAGAACCTTAGCACCTAAGGAAGCCATTTCTAACATCTCTTCATAAGAAATTTTATCTAACCTTTTTGCTTCTGGCACTTTATTAGGATCGGATGTGTATACCCCGTCAACATCGGTGTATATATCACAAAAATCCGCCTCAATTGCAGCAGCTATAGCCACAGCTGAAGTATCAGATCCTCCTCTACCTAAAGTTGTCACTTTTCCTTTAGTTGTAATCCCCTGAAAACCTGGAACAACACAAATTTTGTTTTCGTCTAATAGATTATTTATTAAATCAGATCGAATTCCTTCAATTCTTGCAGATTTATGATCATCTGAAGTAACAATAGGAATCTGCCAACCCAAACATGAGCTAGCTTTTACGCCTATATCATTTAATGCTGCAGCTAAGAGACCGACACTAACCTGTTCACCTGAAGAAATAACGACATCGTATTCTTCAGAATTAAATTCTTCAGATATATCTTTCGTTAGACCAATTAGTCGATCAGTCTCACCCGCCATGGCAGAAAGAACCACAACGATTTGATTACCTTTATCAAATTCGTTCTTAACAATGTTTGAAACATTTTTAATTCTTTCGACGCTTCCTACAGAGGTTCCACCAAATTTCATCACTATGCGTGACATTTAAATCTCCAAATTAATTTCAAAAAGTCCCTTAATTAGTTATATAAATACAACTATATACTTGGGACAAAGTAATAGATAATGTATAGGGCTCTTAGGGGCAAGCATAAGTGAAGAAGTTTTTTTAAATGAATACAACAATAGATCCTATTGAATATGAAAAATTTTCTAAGATGGCGGAAGAATGGTGGAATCCTTCTGGAAAATTCAAGGCCCTCCATAAGTTTAATCCTAAAAGAATTGAATTTATTAAAGATAGACTCGTTAATCATTTTTTATTAGACGCAAACGCTAAAAAACCACTAAATAAACTCGATATTCTCGATATTGGGTGTGGAGGCGGATTGTTATCTGAACCAATGTCAAAATTAGGAGCAAATGTAACCGGGATTGATATAGTAGAAAGAAACATCAATATTGCAAAAGCCCACTCCAATGAAGAAAATCTGAATATAGAATATAAAGTTAGTACAGCTGAAAATCTTTTAAATGGGAATAAACAATTTGATGCAATACTTAATATGGAAGTTATTGAGCATGTTTCTGATCTTAATTTGTTTATTGAATCTTGTGAAAAACTATTAAAAAAAGATGGTATTCTTTTTTTTGCTACCTTGAATAGAAATATCATTTCTTTTGGTCTAGCAATAATTGGTGCAGAATATATTCTTGGCTGGCTACCTAAAGGAACACATGATTGGAAAAAGTTTATCACTCCCGAAGAGTTGAAAATTATTTTTAGATCTAGTGGGTTAAATATTTCTGAGATTTTAGGAATGAAATATAATCCAATTTACGATAATTGGTATATCTCAGAAGATACTAGCGTAAATTATCTTGGAACAGCTATTAAGCCTTAATTCTTTGTTTTTGGATTAACATTTGGCAATGGTTGGACATTGATGCCCTCTTCTATCAGGTCTTTAGCTTCTTCAACTGTAGTTTCACCATAAATATCTTTTGCTTCTTTTTCTTCATAATGCATAGCTCTCGCTTCATCAGGAAATTTTTCACCTACATATTCATAATTATCCTCAACATGCTTCTTAATCTTATTCATTACCATCTCAACTTTTTTAACATCATTTTTTGTTTTTTTCTGATTACCCTTGCTTGGTATATTTGGAGCCATAATCGTTTTTTTAATTTTTTTTGATCCACATAAAGGACACTCAACTATGGATTTCTTAATTTGTTCATCACATATTTTAGAGTCAGAAAACCATGCCTCAAAATTATGTTCTTCACTACATATTAAAGAATACTTGATCATATTAATAACTTGTCGAGTTCCCCACTTTTATCTATTGCATAAAGGTCATCAAATCCACCAACATGATTATCCTTTATAAAGATCTGAGGGACAGATCTTCTTCCATTTGCTTTATCAATCATCTCCATCATAAGATCAGGATCATCGCCAATATATATTTCTTTATACTCAAGCTCCTTCGATTGGAGTAAAGCTTTTGCCTTATCGCAATAAGGACACATTGGTCCTGTATAAATAATAATATCCATATCAATCTCTTAGTCTATAATATGGTAAATATACTTTTATATTCAAGAATTCAAATTTTTTGAGAGTAATTTTATGCATAACAGGAAACTGCTCAAAACTAGAAGAGAAAAAGATACAATAGAAAATCATGATAAAAGCCTTTTTTTTAAGGACTATCAAATAGAAATGATGGAAAGAATTTCTTTTATCAATGAAAACTTTAAAAATTGTATGTTTTACGGTTTTAGAGGAAAGAAATTAGAAACTCCAAAGAATATAGAGAAATTAATCTATGGTAATCTTGGTAAAACTAACAAGACAGAATTAATTTATGATGAAGAATTGCTGCCTTTTAAAGAATCCTCTTTAGACATGATATTAAGCTTCTTCAATTTACATTTTGCTAATGATATTCCTGGAATATTATATCAAACTCTAAGTAGCCTTAAGCCGAATGGTATATTTATTGGCTGTTTATTTTGTGGAGATACTTTAAAGGAATTAAATTATTCTTTCTTAAAAGCTGAAGAGGAGATTTGTGGTGGAGCAAGTCCGCGGGTAAGCCCATTTATTAAACTTCAGGATTTAGCATCATTATTGCAAACGATTAATTTCTCTCTTCCTGTTGCAGATATTGATAGACATAATATTTATTACAATCATCCTGCAGATCTTCTTAAGGAATTAAAGACAATGGGAGAAACAAATATCTTAACTAAAATGAATAAATCAACATTGAGGAAAGATGTTTTAGAAAAAATGTATGAAATTTACATAGACAAATTTTCCAACAAAGAAGGAAAAATTAACGCAACATTTGAAATAGCTTGGATTACTGGATGGAAATATCATGAAAGCCAACAAAAGCCCTTAGAGCCAGGATCAGGAAAGTTTGCAATGATAGACAGCGTTAAAAGTTTTGAGGAAGAAAATTAAAGCTCACCTTTAATAGCTTTATCAATTAAATCAATTGTTTCTGTTACACCATATAAAATTATAAATGATCCTAATCTAGGGCCTTGAGTTTGACCGAGCAAAATCTCATATAAGACTGAAAACCATTCCTTGAGAGAATCATATTCAGACTCTTTTCCAATCTCATAAATCACAGTCTGAATTTTTTCAGGATCCTTTTCGTCTTTCATTGATGAAAGCTTATCTTTCAAAATTGCCAGATAATTTATCTCTGATGAGTTAGGTTTTTTATATTTTTTAGTAGGTAAAACAAAAATTTTATAAAATTCTAGCGCAAACCCTACCAGCTCATCAATGTATTCTCTAGATTCATTCGAAATATCATCAAAATACTCTTTAAGAAACCCCCAAATTACTTCCCTGCTATCTGATTGTGAAGCACTCACCAGGTTTAATATAAGCGAAAATGTTACCGGACTTTCAATTATTTTAGGGTCACCTTCATTAATATGAAAAACAGGATTATTAATTTTCTCTTTCAATTCCTGTGAAGGAAATTTCTCAGAAAAACTTTGGTACTCATCAACAGCTTTGGGTATTACATCAAATGTTAATCTTTTCGCTTTTCTTGGATTTTGATACATATATAGTAAAAGACTCTCTTTCGATGCAAATTTAAGCCAATCTTCTATCGAAATTCCATTACCCTTGGATTTAGAAATTTTTTCTCCTTTTTCATCAAAGAACAATTCATAATTAAATCCTACAGGTGCAAATCCTCCAATTGCTTTGCATATCTTTCCAGAAAGACTAACTGATTCAATTAAATCTTTTCCAGCCATTTCATAATCAACGCTCAAGGCTACCCATCGCATAGCCCAATCCGCTTTCCATTGAAGTTTACATTTTCCACCTAAAATAGATATTTCTTCTTCTTTATTAGAGTGAGGATTCTTATAAACAATGGTATTTGATTTTATATCTCGATCTATGACACTTGCCATTAATACTTCTCCTGTCTCAGGGCAAATGGGTAAAAATGGAGAATATGTTTTTTGTCTTTCTTTCCCTATGGTTGGTAAAATAATCTGTAAAATCTCATCATAATTTTCTAATACTTTTCTTAAAGTTTTATCGAATTTTCCAGACTTATAATATTCACTTGCACTAGCGAACTTATATTCAAACCCATAACGATTTAGGAATTCTTTTAATAAATTATTATTATACTCGGCATAACTTGAAAATTTGTCATATGGGTCAGGTATGCTCGACAAAGGCTTTTCTAAATTTTCTTCTAAAATATTTGAATTAGGAATATTGTTTGGCACTTTTCTTAGGGCATCCATATCATCGGAAAAACAAATTAAGTCTGAATGTATGCTTTCATCTAATACTTTTAAGGCATGCCTTACCATTGAGGTTCTAGCGACCTCGCCAAAAGTTCCAATATGTGGTAAGCCAGAAGCCCCGTAGCCAGTCTCAAAAACGGCCTTATTTGACCCTGACTTTTCTAATCTTTTCAAAACTTTTTTTGCTTCTTCAAAGGGCCATGACTTGCTTTCTTTCGCTACAGATATTAATGATTGATTCATGACCTTATTAAATCCTATTGATGCTTTTATTTATAGCATGACTCTCTCAGCTGCAATAGATGGAGAAATATCTGATAAAAAAATGAATCATATTTATTAC
>JAYZKD010000092.1:0-10989 GCA_036163815.1 Pseudomonadota bacterium
TTGCCATAGTATCTTGCCTTTTATGAATATTTATAGCTAATTATATAGCCTATTGAATTAATTATCGCGAATATTGTCTAAAATTGATAATATAATGCCCTAGAGGTTAAGAAAATGGAAGAAAAGACTCTAATAGAAAACGGCACAATTATTGATGGAACAGGTAAAAAACCTAAAAAAGAGTCATTATTAATTGAAAATAGTAATATTTTAGCAACAGGGAAAGATGCTGATAAAATTGCTAAACAAGATGATGTAAGAAGAATTGATGCAACAGGCAAAACGGTTATGCCTGGTTTAATTGATTCACACATTCATGTAACTTTTGATGAACCCTCTTCTAATGATGAATTATTTTTTCATCGTAGAGAATCTCTGGCTACAATCATAGCCGCCTATAATGCAAGAAAAGTTTTGCTAGCTGGGGTTACTAGTTTTTGTGATCCAGATAGTCTTCATGATATTGGTGTTGATTTAAGAGATGCTATTAAAAGCGGGTATATCCAAGGACCAAGAATGTCTGTTGGTGGCAATGCATTATTAACTTCTGTTGGTGGTACTGCGGGGAGATTAATTCCTGACGAGGGCCTAAGAGGATATGCAAAAATAGTTCAAAATAAAGATGAAATAATTACTGAGGTTAGAAGACAAATTAAAAATGGAGTTGATTGGATTAAAGTGCATGTCACTGGACTTATACCGAACCAAAAAGAGGCTGGAGAAATTTCTGTTTGGTCTTATGATGAATTAAAATTAGTTTGTGATATGTCTCATGATTTAGGGATTCCAGTTGTTGGCCATGTAAGAAATGCAAGAGGAGTTAAAGATAGCATAAAGGCAGGAATGGATATGATTTTGCATGCTACTTGGATGGATGAAGAAGCAGTAGACCTTGTTTGTGAACATAAAACTCCGATAGTGCCAACTTTAACATTCCAAGCAAATCTAGCTGAATTTGGAGAATCTGTTGGGGCATCAGAAGATTATCGTGAAATATTTAAAAAAGAAATTAGTGATAATGTAGAGAATTACAAAAAAATACATGAAGCAGGTGTTCCATTGTTATGTGGAACAGAGAGCGGATTTTCTATAACTCCTTATGGAGAATGGCATTATAGAGAACTTGAAGTTTTCGTTAATGAAATTGGTATGACTAATCTTGAAGCAATAAAATGTGCAACTAAAAATGCTTCAAAATCAATTAAAATGGAAGGTAAATTGGGAACATTAGAAAAAGATATGTTAGCTGACATATTAATAATCGACGGTGATCCGCTAAAAGATATAACTGTTCTCGGCGACAAATCAAAGTTAACTCATATATTGATTGATGGTAAAGAAGTGAATCAAGATATTCCTTATGGGCCAGTAACTTATGCACAAGGTTGGAGATTATCTCCTTTTTCTGATGGTATACTTACTCAAGAAATGACAAAAAAATAATCTTTAATATGACCGAATTTAATTTTACTAAATACGAAGATGCAATCAAAATTTATCGAGAGAATAATTTGATGCAAGCACTTTATGATGAAGGCGAAATTATAATGGATCAAGTTCTAGTTTGTCTACACGGAGAAGAACATAGAAAAAGAAGAAAAGTAGAAAATAAAATATTTTCCAGAGAGACATTCCGACTCTATGAAACAGAAATTTACCCCCAAACAATAAAAGAAACTATAAAACCATTTCTTGAACAAGGAAAAATGGATCTTGTTGATTTTGGTTTTAGAGTTCTACTTAATCTAACGGCTGATTTTTCAGGAGTTGATAGACCAGAAAAGTCTCGAGAAGAAACAGAAACCTTAATAAAATTACTTAAGATTTTTGCCTCTGGGGCAACATTAGCTCATTCAACTAGAGATAGGGAGGAAGTAAAATCGGAAATAAGAGTTGCCTTAAAAGAATTTGAAAAAAAATTCCTAGGGCCTTCAATTAAAAGACGTGAAAATATAATAAAGAATTCTCAAGAAGAAGACCTTCCAAAAGATATCTTAACCGCCCTTTTACTTAATAAAGATCAACTGCAATTACCTCACGATGTCCTTATGAGAGAAATAGCATTTTATCTGTTAGCTGGAGCTCAAACCTCAATTCATTCATTAGTTCATACATTCCATGAAATTATAGAATGGATTAAAGAGAATCCAGAGCAAAAGGATAGAATTAACGATCCAATTTTTATCCAAAAATCCGTTCATGAAAGTACAAGATTACATCCGTCAAGCCCCGTAGCTTGGAGAAAACCTGTTTGTCCAGTCCACCTACCTAATAATGAAGAGGCCATAGAAGGAGATAAAGTTATAATTGATTTGTATAATTGTAATCGTGATGAAGAGGTTTTTGGCAAGGATGCAAAAGAGTTTAATCCCGACAGGATAGCGCCTAGTGGCCAAAATGTTTATGGTCTTTCATTTGGGTTGGGAATGCATTCATGCATAGGAAGAAACCTAGCTGCAGGAGTAGTTCCTAAAGAAGGCACAGACCCAAATAATCATCACTACGGAACTGTGGCCTTAATAATGCATAAATTATTTGAAAATAACGCTCTTCCAGATCCTGAAAATCCTCCAAAAATGGATGAAAAGACAAAAAGACCAAACTGGGGATATTATCCGATAATTTTGAATAATAATAAGGCTTAAATCGGTGACTCAATACGAAATATCTGATTATGAGACGATTAAAAAGGCTCTAGTAAATAGAGATATGAAGCAAGCGTTATATGATGACGGTAAAGTAATAATGGATGGTGTTTTATTAACTCTTCACGGAGAAGAACATCACAAAAGACGAAAACTTGAGCACAAAGTTTTTCAAAGAGATTTTTTTAAATATTATGAACATCAACTTTTTCCTAAAACTCTTGAAGAAACTCTTCAGCCATTTATTAAAAAAAAATCAGCAGATTTAATCGATTTTGGCTATCGAATTACAATGAATTTAACGGCTGATTTTGCAGGAATAGATAGACCAGAAAAATCACCTAAAGAAACCGAAAATCTCCTTTCTCTAGTTAAAATATTTAGTCAGGGAGCAACGCTTGTTCATTCAAAAAGATCTCACCAAGAAGTAAATGAAGAAGTCATTAATGCATTAGAAACCTTTGAAAAAGATTTCTTAAATCCTTCTAGAGTCAAAAGAGAAAATTTAATTGATAGATTTAAAAATAATGAGATAAAGCAAGAAGATTTACCAAGAGATGTCTTAACTGTTCTTCTTCAAAATGAAGATAGTATTCATTTAACTGATGATCTTATTAAAAGGGAAATTGCTTTTTATCTTCAAGCAGGTTCTCATAGTACAGCAAATTCAATGACACACGCCTTACATGAGATTTTTGAATGGATAAATAATGACAGCGATAAATTAAAAAAAATAAACAATGATCCATTATTCCTTCAAAGATGTGTTCATGAAAGTATGCGATTACATCCAGCTAGTCCTGTAGCTTGGAGAAAGCCAACTTGTTCTATTGATCTTAATGATACAATAAACCTAAAAAAAGACGATTTACTTATAATGGATTTATTTACTGCTAACAGAAATAAAGAAATATTTGGTGAAGATGCAGATAAATTCAATCCTTTTAGAAAGCTAGGACCACAACAAAACCTGTGGGGTTTAACTTTCGGAATAGGTCTTCATCTGTGTTTCGGTAGAGATCTGGATGGAGGTCTTATACCAGAAAAAGATACTAATCCCAATGAACATCAATTTGGAATTGTTACATTATTGATAAAAAAGCTTTTTGAGCATAATGTTCAAAGGGATCCTTATAAAAAACCAAAGGAAGATGAAAAAACTGAACGCCCAAATTGGGGGGAATACCCAATTATTTTTGGAGATAAGATATGAAAAGCGCAATAGTAACCGGATCAAGTAATGGCCTAGGCCTTGAAATTGCAAAAAAACTTAGCAAAAATGGTTATCAGGTTGGAATGCTGGATATAGATGCAGATAACCTTAATAACGAAAGTGAAAAAATTGAAAATTCAACCCCTTTAATAGGTGATGTAACAAATGAAGAATCAATAAAAAGTGCTATTAATGAATTTGGAAAAACACCAGATTTACTGGTCAATAATGCAGGAATAGTAATTTTTGGAGGGTTAGAAGAGCAGAGGATAGAAGATTTTAAAAAAAGTGTTGATATCAGCCTAATAGGATCTTACTTGGTATCAAGAATAGTGATAGATCTCATGATTAAAAATAAATCGGGTAACATAATTAATATGTCATCAATTAATGGTGTACATCCTGGACCTGGTACAGGAGGGTATCCTGCTGCTAAAGCAGGAATAGTTTCTCTCACCCAACAAATGGCTTGTGAATGGGGGCAATATGGAATTAGAATTAATTCAATTGCTCCTGGATTTATTGATGCTGGAATGTCCAAACCAATATATGCTGATCCTAAAGTAAGAGAGTTGAGGGGTGGAGCTGTTCCTTCTAAACGATTAGGAGAAGCTGAAGATATTGCCAATGCAGTTTTATTCTTAGCCTCTGAAAATGCATCATACATTAATGGACATAATTTAGTTGTTGATGGCGGGGTTATAAATAGCGTCTTAGCACAACTTCCAAGAGAGTAATGAAAAAAAATTTAATAATTTCTGGTGGTATATTTCATCCCTTTGAAGACACATCAAATTCATTATCTAAAATATTATCTGATTTAAATTATAAATCGGACATTGTTGTTGATGTAGAAAAAGGCTTTGAAAATATTGAAGATTATGACCTAGTAACTTTAAATGCTCTTAGATGGAGAATGTTAAACGACGAAAAATATATCCCTTATATTGATGAATGGCAGTTTAGCCTATCAAAAAAAGGTCAAAAGAGTTTGGAAAATTATATCAGGAATGGTGGCGCATTAATCGCATTTCATACATCTTCAATATGTTTTGACGACTGGGAGAATTATTCCAAAGTTATAGGCGGTAAGTGGGTTTGGGATAAAACTTTTCACCCTCCTTATGGTCCAGTAGAAATACTTCCAATACCAGATCATCAGTTAACCAAAGGATTAGAGCCTTTTTTACTTAATGATGAAATATATCATAATTTAGAATTAGAACCTTCTTCTAAAGCTTTTCTGAAAGGCATAACAAATGAAACTAATGAAGAACATGTAATTGCTTGGACATATGAATATGAAAAGGGGAAAGTAGTCTATAATGCTTTAGGCCATGACTCTCAATCAATTGAAAATGAAAAATTTGTAGAAATAATAAAAAGATCTACACTTTGGGTTGAAGAAAGGAATTAATGACTGAAATTAGAGATAAATCAATAATTATTACTGGTGGTGCCACAGGACTAGGTTTTGCTATGGCAAAAAGATTTTCTGAAAAAGGAGCTTTAGTTACAATTTGTGGTAGAAGAAAAGACAAATTAGAAGAAGCATTAAGTAATTTAAATAAAAATGTTTCTGGCACAATAGCTGATGTAACAAAAGACGATGATAGAGCTAATATTATAGAAGCTACACTCAATCATGGAAAAAAAATTGACGCTCTCGTTAACAACGCAGGTAATATGTATCGTGGAAACATAGATGAATTAGAAGAAGAAAAACTTCTTGAAATTTTTAATTCAAATGTAATATCCGGAATGATGCTTCTTGGAAAAGCAAAAAAATATCTCAAAAAAACAAAAGGGGCTAATATTTTTATCGGCTCTGTTCATAATAGAAGAGCTTTCCCAGGCGCTTCGCCTTATGCTGCTACAAAAGGAGCATTAGAAACATTAACCAAAGTTTTAGCTGCCGAACTTGGGCAAGATGGAATAAGAGTAAATTGTGTAGTACCTGGTGCCGTGTTTACAGAAATTAATCAAAGAGCTGGATTATTTGATAATGAAACAGCGAAAAAAAGACTGGACTCAATGTCTAATATACATGCACTCGGAAGAATTGGGGAACCTGATGAAATAGCCGAAGCCGTTGAATATTTAATTCAAGCAAAATGGACAACTGGGTCTGTCCTTGATGTAGATGGTGGATTAGGATTAGGATTAACTGATGGTTAATTAGATTGGTAAACTAGAAACTCCTCCGTCGACGGCTATGGATTGACCAGTTATATAACTTGCTCTTTCAGACGACAAAAAAGCTACAAGAGCTGCTAATTCTTCAGCTTTTCCAACCCTTTTTGCAGGTATATTATTTGCAATAGCATCAATTACTTCTTTTTCAGAACTTTTTGTAGATTGGGCTTGATGTTTAATTAAACCATCAACTCTTTCAGTATGAGTAAATCCAGGGCATACATTATTAATTAAAATATTATCTGAGGCTACTTGATTGGATAATGTTTTTGACCATCCATGGATTGACATTCTTACTCCATTTGAAAGAATCAAATTATCTATAGGTTGTTTTGCAGACACAGAACTTATATTAACAATCCTTCCCCAGTTATTCTTTTTCATTGAAGGCAATACTTTTCTGGTAACACGAATTGCAGATAAAAATGTTGATTCAAAAGTTTTAATCCAATCATCATCAGTTAAATCTTCAAAAAAACCGGCTTTAGGTCCTCCAGTATTATTCACTAAAATGTCTATATCGCCAAAATTATTTTGGACTGAATCAATTAGGTTCGAAATATCATCATCATTGTCTAAATTAGTTTCTAAATGAATTACTTCTGACCCAGTTTGATCAATAATTTCTTTTGCTGTTTTTTCAATTTTCTTTTTATCTCTTGAGCAAATTGCAAGCCTTACCCCCTCTTTAGCTAACTCTAAAGCCGAAGCCTTACCTAAACCTTGGCTAGCCGCAGTAACAAGAGCAACCTTATTTTTTATACCTAAATCCATTTTATCCCCAAAAAATTTTTACTATGTTATTATATCTGCATTGATAATAATAGATGCACTTAATTTGTATATTAATTAATTTTTGAGGTTTTGAAAATGCTGGAAAAAGGTATCGGCCAGTCCGTAAAAAGGAAAGAAGATTTTCGGTTTGTTACAGGAAGAGGTAATTATACAGATGATATAATATTACCCCATCAATTATACGCTTATTTTCTAAGATCACCTGTTGCGCATGCGAAATTAAAATCTGTTAAAACTGATAATGCAGAAAATAGTGATGGTGTTAAAGCTGTATTTACTGGGAAAGATACTGATGCCTTTCTTCCTTGCGGATGGGAGACTCCTACAAAAGAAGGTACTCCACCCATGGCAGAACCTCCTTGGCCTATTTTTGCACAGGACAAAATAAGATTTGTAGGAGAAATTATTGCCGTTGTTATTGCTGAATCAGTGAACCAAGCAAAAGATGCATGTGAGTTAATTGAATTTGAATATGAAGAATTAGATGCTGTTGTCTCTCCTGAGAAGGCATTAAATGGAGAAATAGAGCTTATTTGGGAAGATATTCCTAATAATCAATGCTTTGATTGGGAGTTAGGCGATAAAAATAATACAGATAATGCATTTGAAAAGGCTCAATACACAGCTTCCGTTGAAATTCTTAACAACAGACTAGTGCCTAATGCGATGGAACCGAGATCATATATTGGCTCATACGATAAAGGTAAAGATGAGTATATACTTTATACGACAACACAACTTCCACACATAATCAGAATGCTGGTTTGTGGTGTACTTGGTTTAGAAGAACAAAAAGTTCGTGTTATTTCTCCAGATGTTGGTGGTGGTTTTGGATCGAAAGCTTTCCATTATGCCGAAGAGTCAATAGTAACTTGGGCATCTGGAAAGTTAGGTAAACCTATTAAGTGGACCTCAGAAAGAAGTGAAGCCTTTATAAGCGATCGTCATGGAAGAGATCATGTAACAAATGCAGAAGTTGCAATTGATAAGGAAGGTAATTTTTTAGCAATGAGGGTTAGCACTATCGCTGCATTAGGAGGTTACTTATCAGGCTCAGGACCGGCTATCCCTACTTTCTTTTATGGCCCTCTTATTCCAGGCCCTTATAAAACTCCTAACTTATATTGCAATGTAAAAGGAGTTTTTACAAACACTGTTCCAGTTGATGCTTATAGAGGCGCAGGAAGACCTGAGGCAACATATGTTACTGAACGTTTAGTAGAAGCAGCATCCCAAGTCACAGGAATAGATTCAATAGATCTAAGAAAGAGAAACTTTATACAACCTGATGAATTTCCTTATACTTCTCCAGGAACATTAACTTATGATAGTGGCGATTATGAAGCTACATTAAACTCGGCACTTGAAAGCATAGATTATAAAAATTTTACCCAAAGAAAAGAGAAGTCTAAAAGGGATGGGAAACTTAGAGGCTTAGGAATATCTTGTTATATTGAAGCTTGTGGTGTTGCGCCATCAAAACTTACTTTAGAAGCTGGAGGAAGAGGAGGTTACTATGAATCTTCTACTGTTCGGATTAATCCAACAGGTTCAGTAACAGTTTTTACAGGCTCTCATTCGCATGGCCAAGGTCATGAAACAGTTTTTGCACAGATAGTTCATGAAAAATTAGGTGTTCCTTTTGAATCAATAGATGTTGTTCATGGAGATACAGGAAGAATTCCATTTGGTGTCGGAACCGTTGGATCTCGTTCTCTTGCTGTAGGCGGCCCAGCATTAATGAAATCCTTAGAAAAAATAATTAGAAAAGGAAAAAAAATTGCTGCACATTTATTGGATTCTACAGTTGAAGAAATTGTCTTTGAAAATGGCGAGTTTTCAATTGCTAATACGAATAAATTTATTGCGTTTGCTGATGTTGTTGGCGCTGCATATGTTCCCGGTAATTACCCGATCGAGACTCTTGAGCCTGGTTTAGAAGAAACATCTTTCTATGACCCACCTAATCTTACATATCCTGCCGGAGCTCATATATGTGAAATTGAGATTGACCCTGATACCGGAAATATTGAAATAACAAATTATTGTGTATCAGATGACTTTGGAATTGTAATGAATCCAATGATTGTTGAAGGACAAGTGCATGGGGGTGTAGCACAAGGCATAGGTCAAGCTTTATATGAGAATTGTATTTATGAAGAAAATTCTGCTCAATTAATAAATGGTTCATTTATGGATTATACAATGCCAAGAGCAGATAATGTTCCCCACATGATTGTAGAAACTGAAGTTACTCCTTGCGCTCATGGTTTGGGTGTTAAAGGTTGTGGAGAAGCAGGGGCCATAGCTGCTCCACCAGCAGTTATTCATGCAATATTAGATGCCCTTAAAGAAAAGGGCGTTAAAGACTTTGATATGCCTGCAACACCAAATAAAGTTTGGAAAGCACTTAATCAAAAGAATTAATTGGGTTGAAATACCACTAAAAAAACAATAATTATCATAATTAAGGCAGGAACTTCATTAATTATACGGAAAAACCTTTGGGTAAATTTATTTTTGTCCTCAGCAAATCTTCTTAAACATTGACCTAAAAAAATATGGTAAATAGTCATCAAAATAACTAATAAAATTTTGATCATTAACCAAGTTTTAAATCCTGATAAATGAAACAGGTATAAACCTGTAATCCATACAAGAGCTATGGAAGGATTCATTATTACTCTGTAAAGCTTTCTTTCCATTACTTTAAAAGTTTCACTAGAATCTTTATTGTCTTTGATTTTAGTATCGGAATGATAAACAAATAATCGAGGAAGATATAAAAGACCTGCCATCCATGCAATAACTGAAATTATATGAATTGCTTTAAAAAGTAAGAACATTTTATTCCCACCTTGCTTCAGGAGGCATAGACATTAATATTGCCTCGGTATTTCCTCCAGTTTTTAAGCCAAATTGTGTTCCTCGATCCCAAAGCAGGTTAAATTCTACATATCTTCCCCTTTTTAATAATTGTTTATGTTTGTCTTCCTTATCCCATTTTTTATCTTTTCTTTTTTTAATTATATTTGGAACAATTTCTAAAAAAGACAAACCTACATCCTTAACGAAAGAAAAGTCATTTTCCCAATTTTCTGTAATTAGATGATCAAAGAAAATTCCTCCCTCTCCTCTTTCTTCATTTCTGTGAGGAAGAAAAAAATACTCCGAACAATTCTTTTTAAATTCAGAATAATATTTTTCATCATATTTATCACAAACGCCTTTAAGGGCAATATGGAAATCCTTTACATCATCTTTATAAACAAAAGTCGGAGTCATATCAGCACCCCCTCCAAACCATTGGCTTCCTGTCACAATAAATCTTGTATTGAAATGAAAAGCTGGAATATATGGAGAATGCATGTGCGCTACAATACTCAAACCGCTCGCCCAATATTTAGGAGACTTCTCTGTGCCGGAAACATTACTACGATAATCTTCCTTAAATTCACCACTCACTGTTGAAATATTAACACCTACTTTTTCAAAAAAATTGCCTTTCATAAGGCTAATCTCTCCTCCTCCACTTCCAGAGTGTTTCCATTCTTTTCTTTCAAAATTTTTTCCATCAATAGTTTCAAACTCCTGACAGAATCTATCTCTTAAGTCTCTAAACCAATTACTTGCTAAATCTTTTTTTTCTTCAATTTCCAAATTTAAGAACCTATTAAATTAAGAAAAAACTTTTCTTATATTTTCTATAAAATATCGAACATTTTCTTCAGGTGTATTTTTTAAAATTCCATGACCAAGACCACAAACCCAACCTACTCTATCTACTTTGTTAATATCAACTAATTGATTAATATATGAATCAAAGTCTTTTCGAAAATCATCAAAATTCTTTGCTAAGCTTTCTTGGTTAAAATTTCCTTGGATAAAACCACTCTTTGTTTTACTAAACCATTTATCCATTGATTCATGATGATCAACCCCTAAACCAGCTAAAAAGCTATTTTTTTCATTTAACTTTTCTACAAAAAAACTATTTTCAAAAGGATATTTAGAATAATAACCTATTTTTTTTGGAAAATTCTGGATTAGCTCTTTATATAATAACTCGGAATATGACCTATAATCTTTTAAATTGTTTATACTTTTAGCATCGGTATCAAAGATCATCACTATTTCTGC
>JAYZKD010000093.1:0-4250 GCA_036163815.1 Pseudomonadota bacterium
ATGAAGTTGCTAGTGATCTTACAGAAATAGGTTTGGAAGTTGAAGAAATTACTAACCCAAAAGAAGATTTAAAAGATTTTGTTATTGCAAAAATTTTATCCTCAAAAAAACATCCTGATGCCGATAAGCTAAAAATTTGTGAAGTAGATATTGGAACAGGTACCAAAGAAGTTGTTTGTGGGGCTCCAAACGCAAAAGAAGGGTTAACAACTATATATGCTCCAATTGATAGCATTATCCCGAAAACAAAGATGAAAATAAAAAAAGCAAAAATTAGAGGGATAATTTCCTATGGAATGCTTTGCTCAGGAGATGAATTAAATATTGATAATGATATCGATGGCATAATCGAACTTGATAAGGGGAAACCAGGAGAAAAAGCAATTAATGTTTTAGATAACATTGATTCAGTCATTGAAATAGCAATCACCCCTAACAGACCAGATTGCCTTGGAATATATGGTATAGCAAGAGATCTCTCGGCCAAAGGATCTGGTAGTCTTAAGAAATCAAATGTTCAATCAATAAAAAGTTCTGAAAGAAATATTCCTGTTTATAGCGAATCAAGTGAAAAAGATCCTTTTTGTCCAATATTCACAGGAAGATTAATTGAAGGAATTAAAAATACAGAAAGTCCAAATTGGTTAAAAACACGACTAGAGAATATAGGACTCAGGAGTATTAATGCAGTTGTGGATGTCACTAATTACATTACTTATGATCGAGGTAGGCCTTTGCATGCTTATAATGCAGACAAAATAAAGGGTAAAATAGGTGCAAAAATTGCCATTAATGGGGAAAAGATTCTTGCTTTGGATGGAAAAGAATATGTTTTGGATGATCAAACATGTATAATTGCAGATGAAGAGAAAACCCTAGGAATTGGTGGAATCATAGGAGGAGAAGGATTTGGATCTGAAACGGATACCACAAATATTTTTCTTGAGTCTGCCTATTTTGATCCTATTCACATAGCAAGAACTGGTCGTAAATTGAATATTAATTCTGATGCTCGGTATAGATTTGAAAGAGGAACCGATCCAAATCTTGTCATAGAAGGTCTAGAATTAGCTACAAAAATGATAATTGATATTTGTGGTGGAAAACCAGGAAAAATTACGGTTGCTGAAAAAGGAAAATTAAAAAGCAATAAAATAAAATTTGATCCTAAGTTGATAGAAAAGATTTCAGGAATATCAATTTCTGAAAAAGAAATAAAAAAAATATTGTCTTCCTTAGGATTTAAAGTTGATAAAAGTTTTGAAATTTCTATTCCTTCTTGGAGACCTGATGTTAATCAATCAATTGATATTGTCGAGGAAGTAATAAGAATTTATGGTTTAAACAATGTTGTGTCTTTGCCCTTAAAAAATGAAAACCAACCATCAAAACCAATTCTTACTCACTTACAAAAGAATACAAATCTTGCAAGAAGAAGTATGGCTTCAAGAGGTTTAATAGAAAATATCTCGTATTCATTTGTAAATTCAGAATACACCAAATTATTTTCTGAAGATAAGATTGCAATAAAATTATTGAATCCTATATCAGAAGATTTATCGGATATGCGGACTACACCATTAGTTTCTCTTATTAATAATTATCGTGACAATAAAAAAAGGGGGTTTCATGATGTAGGAATCTTTGAAATTGGACCAGGCTTTATAGGTGCCAAGCCTGGTAATCAAATATTGATAGCAGCAGGATTAAGAACAGGAATTTATAAAACAACTGGAACAGAGAGACATTGGCAAGGAAATGATGATGTAGATATTTTTGATGTTAAGGCCGATATATTGTCTTATCTAGATTTAATTAGTCTTCCAAATGAATTAATCAATTATGATATTCCTGGTCCAAATTGGTACCACCCTGGCAGATCGGCAAATATTATTTCCGATCAAGAAAATTTATTAGCATCTTTTGGAGAAATTCATCCAAGAATCTTATCTAAGTTAAATTTACCTTTATGTGTAGGATTTGAATTATATTTAGAAAATATTATATTAGATTTAAATAATAAAAATACCTCCAATGAATTTAATTTTTCTAATCTTCAATCTGTTAAAAGGGACTTTTCTTTTGATATACCTCATGAAGTGAATGCTGAGATTGTAATCAATGCAGTACAATCTTGTAACGAAAGTTTAATTGAAGATGTAAAACTTTTTGATCAGTTTATTTTGGATGATGGTAAAAAATCTCTGGCAATTGAAATAACAATCCAACCAAAAACTGAAACACTCACAGATAATAAAATAGATGACATTTGTAAAATAGTGATTAATAAAGTTGAAAAGTCTACAGGCGGAAAGTTAAGAAGCCAATAGTGGATTATAAAAGTGCAAAATCCTAAAAACATAAGAAACTTTGCAATAATTGCTCATATAGATCATGGAAAATCAACACTTGCCGACAGACTAATTCAATATTGTGGAGGACTTTCGGATAGAGAAATGAAGGATCAAGTCTTAGATTCTATGGATATTGAAAGAGAAAGAGGAATAACAATAAAAGCACAAACAGTAAGATTAGATTATAGAAATAAAGAAAATGAACTTTTCCAACTAAATCTTATTGATACACCTGGCCATGTAGATTTTTCTTATGAAGTCAGCAGGTCTTTATCAGCTTGTGAGGGTTCACTTTTAGTAGTTGATGCAGCACAAGGTGTTGAAGCACAAACACTCGCCAATGTTTATCAAGCTATTGATCTAAATCATGAAATTATACCTGTAATTAATAAAATTGATCTCCCAGCAGCTGAACCAGAAAAGGTCAGAAGGCAAATTGAAGAAGTGATTGGTCTTGATTCAAGTGATGCCTTAAAAGTATCTGCAAAAACAGGAGAGGGAATTGATCAAATATTTGAAGCATTAATAAATCGGTTACCTCAACCTAAAACAGATTTATCAAAAACTTCTCAGGCATTGCTAGTTGATAGCTGGTACGATTCTTATTTAGGTGTAGTAGTTCTTGTGAGGGTAATTAACGGAGAAATATCAAAAGGGCAGAAAATTAAAATGTTAGGAACTGATAGCTCTTACACTATAGATGAAGTTGGAATATTTACACCAAAAAAGGTCACTTTAGATAAACTGCAAGCTGGAGAAATTGGCTATATAATTGCTGGAATTAAAAATGTTTCTGATACACAAATCGGAGATACAATAACAGATAATCAAAAACCTTGTGAAAAAGCTTTAAAGGGTTTTAGACCTTCTCAACCTTCTGTTTTTTGTGGTTTATTTCCAACTGATAGCGGTGACTTTGAGGATTTAAGGGATTCAATAGAAAAACTAAGTCTCAATGATTCAAGCTTTCACTATGAAACAGAGAATTCGGCTGCTCTTGGTTTTGGTTTTCGTTGCGGCTTTCTAGGTCTTCTCCATTTAGAAATAGTCAGAGAAAGAATTGAAAGAGAGTTTAACATTGACTTAATAACAACTGCACCAAGCGTTATTTATAAAATTCATCTTACCAATGGCGAAATGATAGAATTACATAATCCTGCAGATATGCCAGAAATAACACAAATTAATTATATTGAAGAACCCTGGATTAAAGCAACAATCTTGGTTCCAGATGAATATCTTGGAGCAGTCTTAAAACTTTGTGAAGAAAGACGAGGCCACCAAGTTGACTTAACATATGCTGGTACACGAGCAATGGTTGTTTATGATCTACCCTTAAATGAGGTAGTATTTGATTTTTATGATCGACTAAAATCAGTTTCGAGCGGGTACGCAAGTTTTGACTGGCAGATGGATAAATATAAACAAGAAAAATTAGTAAAAATGTCAGTATTGGTAAATGAAGAGCCTGTTGATGCTCTTTCAGTGATTGTACATTCAGATAGATCTTTTACTAGAGGTAGAACAATGTGTAAAAAATTGAAAGATCTTATCCCACGTCATCAGTTTAAGATACCTGTTCAAGCAGCTATTGGTGGAAAAATAATCGCTAGAGAAACGATTCCACCCTTTAGAAAAGATGTCACAGCTAAGCTTTATGGTGGTGATGTAACAAGGAAAATGAAATTATTAGAAAAACAAAAGAAAGGTAAAAAAAGAATGAGAGAATTTGGCCAAGTCAATATTCCCCAGGAAGCATTCATTTCTGCCTTAAAGTTTGACGATGATTAGACAAAATTTTCTATGGAGAGGTGGCCGAGTGGTCGAAGGCGCACGCTTGGAAAGCGTGTAGGCGGGTAACCGTCTCGCGGGTTCGAATCCCGCTCTCTCCGCCAT
>JAYZKD010000094.1:0-18536 GCA_036163815.1 Pseudomonadota bacterium
TTCTTCTTTGACGATCCTTTTAGAGATTTTTTTGATAGAAGACAAAATCGAAGAAATAGAAAACCCATAAGATCAGGCGGGTCTGGTTTTATAATCTCTGAAGATGGTTATATTGTTACCAATAATCATGTTGTTGAAGGCGCAACTACTGTAAAGGTGACACTCAATAATGATGAAACTTTTATAGCAGAAGTAATTGGGCTTGATTCAAGAATGGATTTAGCCCTTTTAAAGATTGATACAAAAAAAGATCTTCCCTTTATAACTTTTGGTGATAGCAAAGATGCTAAGGTCGGAGAGTGGGTAATTGCTATAGGTAATCCTTTAGGGCTTGGTGGGAGTGTTACTGCTGGAATTATTTCAGCAGTTGGAAGGGATATTCGTTCAGGTCCTTATGATAGTTTTATCCAAACTGATGCCCCGATTAATAAAGGAAATTCCGGGGGACCATTGATAAATCTTAATGGTGAAGTAATTGGCGTTAATACTATGATATTTTCTCAAACTGGTGGTTCAATCGGTATAGGTTTCTCTATACCATCGGAATTGGTCCAACCTGTTATAAGTCAACTGAAAGAATTTGGTGAAACAAGAAGAGGTTGGCTTGGTGTCGTAATACAAGAAGTTACTGAAGAAGTTGCAAAGGATATGGATTTAAAAGAAGAGAGAGGGGCATTGATTCAAGATGTAGTCAAGGGAAGTCCTGCTGACGAAGCTGGAATAGAAACAGGCGATGTTATTATTAAATTTGGAAATAAAGAAATTAATAAGATGAGAGAGTTAACAACTAATGTTGCTAATACTGAGATAGGTAAAAAAGTAAGGGTTGAATTAATAAGATTAGGAAAGAAAAAAACAGTCACAGTTAAGTTAGGTAGATTAGAGGGAAATGAGGATTCTTATCTTAAAGGACAAATAGGAGATGAATCGAAAAAGATCCTTGGAATTAGTTTTGGAGAATTAACTCCAGAAATTAGAAGAAAAGAGAGTATACCTTCAAATATTGTCGGTGTAGCAGTTATAAGTGTTGACGAAGATTCTGAAGCGCTTTCTAAAAAGATAACCGAAGGCAGTGTTTTAATGAGTATAACATTCCAAAAAGTTACTGGGAATTTAACCTATCAATCAACTGTTAAGGTAAACAATCCTGAGCAAGCTTATAAGTTACTTGAAGAAAGACAAGAAGCTGGTGATGAAAGAATTCTTTTAAGGGTTTGGAGGCCTGAATACAGGGTATCATCTTTAGTTGCTTTATCTTTTAATAAAGAAGATTCAAATTAAATTAATCTATTTTATGTGATATGAGTCCATCTAACAATTTTGGTTCAAACCATGTTGATTTTGGTGGCATTACCTTGTTTGCATTTGCAACATCAATAAGAGATTCTATTGGAGTTGGAAATAAAGAAAAAGCTAAATCAAAACTACCCCCATCTACTTTTCTTTCTAGTTCCTTTAAACCTCTTGCGCCGCCTACAAAACTTATTCTGTTATCTCTTCTTTCATCCTCAATTCCCAACAAGGGTGAAATAATAAAATCATGAAGAATTGATACATCTAGTGACTTAACAGGGTCATTTGAAATTTTATCTTTTTCTTTAAAAACTAGATTATACCAAATTTTATTTATATACATTCCAAATTCATTTTTTTTGCTAGGTTTATAGGGTTTATTTTTTTCTTCGATTAAGAAGTTCTTATTAATATTTGATAATAAAGTTTCTTTTGAATAGCCGTTCAAGCCAGTTACTATTCTATTATAATCGAGAATAGTCATTTCTGAATGAGGAAACGCTACAGAAAGAAAGAAATTATAATTTTCCGACCCATCGTGATTTTTGTTATATCTAATCTTTTCACTCCTTACTCTTGATGCAGCAGCTGATCTGTGATGTCCGTCTGCAATAAAAAGTTTACCTAAGGAATTTACCTCATTGATTATTTTTTTTATTTCATTTTTTTCATTAATAATCCAAATTTTGTGGTTAGAAGAATCTGGCCCTATTACATCATAAATTGGATCTCCAATTTTATTTGTTTTAAGTATGTTTTTTATTTGTTTGTTTTCTTTATAAGTTAATAATACTGGACCGGTTTGAGCACCTAATTCTTTTATATTTAAAACTCTATCATCTTCCTTTATAGGAGTAGTATATTCATGTTTTTTGATAAGATTTTCTTCATAAGCATCAATCGATGCAACACAACCAAAGCCTGTTTGAATTTTTCCGTTCATCGTGATTTCATATATATAAATACTATCTTCTTCTTCTTGTAGCAAAACTCCTTCTTTGATAAAATTTGAAAGATTTTCAGCTCCCTTTTTATAAACCTTCTCGTCATTAAAGTTTATCCCATCTTCTAGATCTATTTCAGGTTTTGATACATGTAAGAAGCTATAGGGATTACCTTTTGCCATTTCCTTAGCTTCTTTTGAATCCAAAACATCATATGGAGGGGCAATAACTTCATCAGCCTTGTCTTGTTTTGGTCTTAACGCCTTAAATGGACTTATTAATAACATGTTTCTCTTAGTGATTATTCTGTCTATTTCTAATTAACATATTTGAATAAAATTGTTTGATAAAATTTTATATATAATTTTTAATACAATTAAGAAAGATATCATTATATGAAAAATAAAATTATCCTTATCTCTGGTCCAACAGCTTCTGGAAAATCTAATTTTGCTTATAAAGTTGCAAAAAAGATTAACGGAGAAATTATTAATGCAGATTCTATACAAATATACAGGGACTTAAAAATACTTACGGCTAGACCAAATATTAAGGATAGTGATCCTAAACATCATTTATATGGTTTTTTAGAAGGTGAAGAAGTCTGGTCAGTAGGTAAATGGATTAAAGTTGCGAAAGATATTTCTGATCAAATATTAGAGAAGAAAATGACTCCAATTATTGTTGGCGGGACTGGTTTATACTTTAAAGCTATCACTGAAGGGTTATCTCCTATACCTGATATTAATCCAAAAATAAGAGAAGAATTGAAAGATTTGCTTAGGTCTAAAGGGCTAAACAGTCTTTATAAAAATTTAAAAAATTTAGACATAGAGGCTTATAAAAAGATAGGATCTAATGATCAGCAAAGGATTCTAAGGGCTTTAGAAGTTTATAAGGGAACGAAGAAGAAAATCTCAGATTTTTGGAAAATTAAACGGGTTAAAATATTTAACAATGAATTTAAGAAAATTAATCTCACAATTTCGAGAGATATATTATACGAAAAGTGTGACAAAAGATGTGAAGAGATGATTAAGCAAGGTGCAGTAGAGGAGGTTAAGAACCTTTTAGAAAAAAAATATAAAACTGATGCACCAGTAATGAATGCAATTGGCGTGAAAGAGATAAGACAATATTTAGAGAAAAAATTGGAATTAGTTGATGTAGTAAATTTAATTAAATATAGAACTCATCAATATGCTAAAAGACAGATTACTTGGTCAAAACATCAGATGATTACATGGGAAGGTCTTTCTACGCAATTATCAGACAAAATAATAGATAATTTTATTAAAAAATTATAAAATTGCTTGACCTTATTGTATTTAAAACCTAATTTCTGCAAAGATTTATTGGAATTTATTATGGTTGAATTAACTGGTGCAGAAGTAATATTAAAGGCATTGAAAGATCACTCCGTTGACCACATATTTGGTTATCCAGGCGGAGCGGTATTACCTTTATATGATGAACTTTTTAAAAGTAATGATAGTCCTAACCATATTTTAGTTAGACATGAACAAGGGGCCGCACATGCTGCTGAAGGTTACGCTAGATCAACTGGTAGACCAGGTGTTTTGATTGTTACATCTGGACCTGGAGCAACCAATGCAGTAACTGGGTTAACAGATGCTATGATGGATTCTGTCCCAATAGTATGTATATCCGGCCAAGTCCCAACACACTTAATTGGTACAGATGCATTTCAGGAAGCTGATACAGTTGGAATAACTAGGGCTTGTACAAAACATAATTGGCTTGTTAAAGATCCCAATGATCTTGCTAGAGTAATTCATGAAGCTTTTCATGTTGCGACTTCCGGCAGACCAGGTCCGGTTGTTATTGATATACCTAAAGACATTCAATTTGCAGATGCAAAATATTTACCGCCTGCAGATATAAAAAATAATAATTACAAACCACAGGTTAAGCCTGATATGCAATCCATTGACGAAGCAATAGAATTGATGGCTAATTCTAAAAGGCCTATCTTTTATACTGGAGGAGGAGTAATTAATTCTGGTCCTGAAGCTAGTCATCTGCTGAAGGAATTGGTTCTATTAACGGGATTTCCAATAACAAGTACATTAATGGGGTTAGGCGCCTTCCCATCAGATGAAAAGAATTGGTTAGGTATGCTTGGCATGCACGGAACCTATGAAGCTAATCTTGCAATGAATGAATGTGATCTTTTGATAAATATTGGAGCAAGATTTGATGATAGAGTTACAGGAAGATTAGATGCATTTTCTCCAAATTCAAAAAAAATTCATGTTGATATTGATCCTTCTTCCATGAATAAGACTGTACCTATTGATGTTCCAATCTTAGGAGATTGTGCTCATGCATTAGAGGGATTACTCCTTAAGTGGAAATCGAAGGGGCATAAAGTAAAAATTAATGATTGGATAGAGAAAATTGAAATTTGGAGAAAGAAAAAATCTCTAAATTATAAGAAATCAGATGACACAATTAAACCTCAATATGCTGTTGAAAGACTTTATGAATTAACTAAAGATAAAGATACCTTCATTACAACTGAGGTTGGACAACATCAAATGTGGGCAGCTCAATATTATAAGTTTAATAAACCTAATCGCTGGATGACTTCAGGTGGACTTGGTACTATGGGGTATGGTTTACCAGCGGCAATAGGCGTTCAGGTTGCTCATCCAAAGAGTTTAGTTATTGATATCGCCGGTGAAGCATCAATTCTTATGAATATGCAAGAAATGTCAACGGCGGTTCAGCATAAACTTCCGGTTAAAATTTTTATATTAAACAACCAATATATGGGGATGGTTAGGCAGTGGCAGGAATTATTGCATGGAGGAAGATATTCGCATTCTTATACAGATTCTCTTCCTGACTTTGTAAAACTTGCTGAAGCTTATGGTTGTCTAGGGGTGAGAGCATCTAATCCAAAAGAATTAGATAAGAGGATAAAGGAAATGTTAGATTATGATGGTCCTGTTATATTCGATTGTGTAGTTGATCAAGATGAAAACTGTTATCCGATGATACCTTCAGGTGCAGCACACAATGAAATGTTGCTTGGCGAAGGTGATGACAATCCAGAGGTTTCCGATGAAGGAAAGGTTTTAATTTAATATGATTAAAATAAAGAAAGAAGATATAGAATCGCACACTATCTCCATAAGAGTAGATAATGAAGCAGGAGTTTTAGCCAGGGTAATTGGTCTTTTTTCTGGAAGAGGATACAATATAGAAAGCTTAACAGTTGCTGAGGTTGATCAAGATAGCCATAAATCAAGAATAACTATCGTTACAAATGGTAGTCTTATGACAATTAATCAAATCAAATCTCAACTTGAGAGACTTGTTCCAGTTCATTCAGTTGAAGACTTAACCACCGATGGAGCATCTATTGAAAGAGAGATGGCATTGATTAAAGTTGTATGTGAAGGTGAAAAACGAGAAGAGGTTATTAAGCTTTCAGAAATCTATAGAGCAAAAATAGTCGATACAACTAAGAACTCATTTGTTTTTGAATTAACTGGTGCTATTGATAAGATAAATTCTTTTATAGAAATGTTACGTCCTCTTGGTTTAGAGGATATTTCGAGAACTGGTTTGGCAGCAATTTCGAGAGGAACAAAAAAATAATTTGCTTAAGGAGAACATTATGAAGGTTTATTATGATAGTGATACAAACAAAGATCTTATTAAGGATAATAATATAGCTATCATTGGTTACGGTAGCCAGGGTCATGCACATGCCCTAAATTTGAGGGATAGCGGAGTAAATGAAATATGCATTGCATTAAAAGAGGATTCTAGCTCTAGATCTAAAGCTGAAAATGCAGGCTTTGAAGTTAAAAATGTTTCTGATGCAGCCAAATGGGCCGATATAATGATGATGGTAACCCCAGATGAACTACAGGCTGATATTTATAATGATGAAATAGAGCCTTATCTGAAAGAAAATGGTTCTTTATTTTTTGCTCATGGTTTAAATATTCATTTTAATCTTATAAATGCCAGAGAGGATTTAAATATAATTATGGTCGCTCCTAAGGGCCCAGGTCATACAGTGAGATCTGAATATGAGAGAGGAGCAGGAGTTCCATGCTTAATTGCTGTAAATCAAGATTCTACTGGGAATGCTTTAGATATAGGTCTTTCTTATGCATCACTTATTGGTGGAGGGAGAGCAGCGATAATTGAAACAACTTTTAAAGAAGAATGTGAAACAGATTTATTTGGTGAACAAGCAGTTTTATGCGGAGGCGTTGTTGAATTAATAAGAAACGGTTTTGATACTCTTGTCGAAGCAGGGTATGCGCCTGAAATGGCTTATTTCGAATGCCTTCATGAGATGAAATTAATAGTAGATCTTATGTATGAGGGTGGCATCAAAAATATGAATTATTCTATCTCTAATACCGCTGAATATGGTGAATATGTTTCTGGACCTAAAGTTATTGGTGAAGAATCCAAAGCAGCTATGAAAAAAATCCTTTCAAATATTCAATCAGGTGAATTTACTGAAGAATGGATGAATGAAAATAAAAAAGGTTCTAATAAAGAATTTTTTGCAATGAGAGAAAAATCTAATTCTCATTCCATTGAAGAAGTGGGAACTAAACTTAGGGATATGATGCCCTGGATAGGTGAAAACTCACTGGTTGATAAAGAAAAAAATTAATTTTCTTGAATAAATATAGATTTTCATGCATTTATCTTTAGAAGGTAATGAAATGAAACAACTAAGTTTAAATAGAGATTTATTGAATAATAATGATACTTCATTATTAAGTGATAAAACTTTGTTTGTTTCAAATTTACTAGCATTACTCCTGATCTGCCTCTGAGATACCTTTTTTTGTAATTCTCAGAGGTAAAAAACAAATTAATTAATAATTCATTAATATTGGAGTAATTTATGAGCAAAGAAGAAAACTATATAAAAATTTTTGATACGACCCTGAGGGATGGTGAGCAATCTCCAGGAGCATCCATGTCTCTTGATGAAAAACTACAAATTGCAGAAATTTTTGATGAAATGGGAATTGATATAATTGAAGCAGGTTTCCCTATAGCTTCAAATGGTGATTTTGAAGCTGTGAGTGAAGTTTCGAAAATTATAAAGAATGTTCAAGTTTGTGGGCTTTCTAGGGCAGGGCAGAAGGATATTGATAGGGCAGGAGAAGCTTTAAAGCTGGCAAAGAATCCTAGAATACATACCTTTATTTCAACTAGTCCAGTTCATATGGAATATAAACTCCAAATGAATGAAGAACAGGTTCTTGATGCTATAAATTTTTCTGTATCTAGAGCAAGAAATCTGGTTGATGATGTTCAATGGTCTGCAGAAGATGCTACAAGAACAGATAGGGAATTCTTATTTAAATGTGTCGATATGGCAATTTCATCAGGCGCAACAACAATTAACATACCTGATACAGTTGGATATACGACACCAGATGAATATTACGAAATTATAAGTTCATTGATTAATAATATTCCTTCGTCTGACAAAGTAATATTTTCTACTCATTGTCATAATGATTTGGGGCTTGCTGTAGCAAATTCATTATCTGGGGTTAGAGCTGGAGCAAGGCAAATTGAATGCACAATGAACGGCATAGGTGAAAGAGCTGGCAATGCCGCTTTAGAAGAAATAGTTATGTCTATGAAAGTAAGGAATGATATTTTAAATTATAAATCGGATGTTGATACTACTCTTTTTACAAGAGCTTCAAAATTAGTTTCTTCGGTTACATCGTTTCCAGTTCAATACAATAAAGCTGTTGTTGGAAAAAATGCGTTTGCTCATGAATCAGGAATTCATCAAGATGGTATGCTTAAAAATAATGAAACATATGAGATTATGACCCCTGAAAGTATCGGTTTAAATGAGTCTACATTGGTTATGGGAAAACATTCAGGAAGACATGCATTTAAAGAAAAGGCAAAAGAGTTAGGATATTTACTTGCAGATAACCAGTTAAATGATGCTTTTTATAGATTTAAAGACTTAGCGGATAAAAAAAAGGAAGTATTTGATGATGATATTATTGCTCTAATTGATGATGAATACTCGAAAGGTTTAGATGTAATTAAATTGGTTTCTTTATTCATTAAAGCTGGTACGGAAGGGCCTCAGTATGCAGATCTTACATTAGATTTCGATGGAAAGATCATTCAAAAGAAGTGCGATGGTGATGGGCCTGTAGATGCTTTATTTAATGCTATAAAAGCTATTGTACCGCATACAGCCAGTTTACAATTATATCAAGTTCATGCAGTTACAGAAGGAACTGATGCACAAGCAGAAGTTAGTGTAAGATTACACGAATCAGGTAAGACAGTTATTGGAAGAGGTGCTGATACAGATACTTTAGTCGCTTCTGCAAGGGCATATATAAGCGCTTTAAATCGATTAATGGTTAAAAGAGAAAAAAATGTACCCGAGGAGATAGCGAATTAACCATTAAGGAGATCTTCTTGAAGAGTGTTTTCAATTTTTTAAGTTCTGATTTGGCAATTGATTTAGGAACAGTAAATACTCTTATTTATCTAAAAGAAATTGGTGTTGTTTTAAATGAACCTTCAGTTTTAGCAATAGATACATCTGCAACAAAAAGGAATATTTTGGCTATAGGAAATAAGGCCAAAAAGATGGTAGGGAGAACTCCAGAAAATATAAAAACAGTTACTCCTATGCGGGAAGGAGTAATTGCGGATTTCTTGGCTGCAGAGGAGATGATAAAATATTTTATTAAAAAATCTTCTAATAGTAGAAAATTGTTCAGCCCTAAGCTAATTATTTGTGTTCCTGTTAATTCTACGCCAGTAGAAAGAAAAGCTATCTTAGAAACTGGTCTTGCTGCAGGTGCAAGAAAAGTATTTCTTATAGAAGAGCCTTTGGCGGCAGCAATTGGCACAAGTCTACCCATTATGGAAGCAAAAGGATCAATGATTATCGATATAGGCGGGGGTACAACAGAAATTGCAATTATTTCTCTTGGAGGGGTTGTGTTTTCTAAGTCAATAAAAGTTGGTGGAAATAAGTTTAATCAATCAATAATTTCTTATTTAAGAAGGAATGAAAATATTGTAATTGGAGAAGTTACCTCAGAAAAACTTAAAAAGAATATTGGCTCAGGAATAATTCCAAAACATGGTGAAGGAAAAACAATGAGAATTAAAGGTAGAGAGATTACCGAAGGCGTGCCTGTCGAGAGAGAAATTTCCGAAAAATATGTTGCTGAAAGTCTCGCCGAACCGCTTTTTGAGATTGTTGAGGCTGTTAAAGAAGCCCTTGAATCAGCGCCTCCTGAACTAACTGGTGATATATATGATGATGGGGTAATACTTACGGGAGGAGGCTCTTTGTTAAAAAACACTGATATAGTCATTGAAAAAGCAACAGGGCTAAAAGTAAAATATGCTTCTGAACCATTATTGTCTGTCGCTAATGGGTCTGGAAAAGTATTAGAAAATCTTAGTGCTATGAGAAAGTACTTAAGTTCAACTTATGCTAGTTATTAGCGGAATCAGTTTAAATGAACTATGTATGAAAAAAACAACGACATAAATCGTCGTGTATTTTTTGTGGGTGGCGGAATGGTTTTACTTTCCTCCTTCCTCTTTTCAAGGTTGTGGAGTCTTCAAATTAATCAAAATGATAAGTTTGCCCTTCTTTCTGATAAAAATCGCATTAGGTTAGTTCCGGTAAACCCAAAAAGAGGAAACTTTTATGATAGGAATGGACAACCATTAGCAATTAACACATCTAATTTTAAACTAACATTTAATCCTGATGAATCATTGGTAAATGAAGAATTAGTACAAAAGATCTCTCAACATATAAGTTTAAGCTCTAACGAACTAAAAAGAATAAATAAATCATTAAGAAAAAAATCCAATAATAAGATCAATATTAAAGACAATCTAACTATCGAAGAGATATTTCTACTAAATAACTTGGATAGCGATTTCGAATATTTTCAAGTTGAAAATGATTCAAAAAGATCATATTTAGATTCGAAAAATTTTTCTCATGTACTTGGCTATATAGGTGAAGTTGATAGTAAAAATTCAAGCAGAACAAGTATTTCTGGTGTTGTAGGCTTAGAGGCAAGGTATAATGATATTCTATCAGGTCATCTTGGGCATATAAAAACGGAAGTTAATTCATCAGAAAAGGATGTTCGTATTTTAGAAAAAAACCAAGCTATTGATGGTCAAGATATTATTTTGACCATTGATAAGGATCTGCAAAAGGATGTTTTTTCTATAATGGGTAATAATACTGGTGCCGCAACAGTAATGGATGTTCAAAACGGAGAATTACTTGCCTTATGCTCTACTCCAAGTTTTGACAACAATAAATTTATTGATGGCTTTAGTGTTCAAGAATGGGATAAATTATCGAACAACGAAAAAAAACCTTTCTTAAATAAAGCGATTAATGGCGAATATCCTCCAGGTTCTACATTTAAAATTGTAACCGCTTTAGCCGGATTGGAAGAAGGACTTCTTAATCCGAGTGATATGATTTTTTGTGAAGGAAAAACAGCTTATGGAGATAGAGATTTTCATTGTTGGAAGAATAAAGGGCATAAAGAAGTAGATTTAAGGAAAGCCATTAAAGAGTCTTGCGATGTTTATTTTTATAACCTTGCCACTAAATTGGGCGTTGAAAAGATAAGTAAAATGGCTTTCCGTTTAGGTTTAGGAAAAAATTATAATTTAATAAGCAATAACGAAAGAAAAGGACTTCTTCCTACCAGAGAATGGATAAAAGATAATTTAAATAATAAGTGGAATTTGGGAGATACTTTAGTAGCGGGTATAGGACAAGGATACATTTCTGCGACTCCAATTCAATTAAATGTAATGGTAGCTATGATAGCAAATAAAGGATTTTATGTTGAACCAAGCATAATCAAATTCCCCAAAATTAAAGAGAAAAGAAGATTAACAAAACCAGCTGGGTTTAATTTTGATAATGTTGATCTTATAAGGAATTTGCTTGATATTGCTGTTAATGAAAGCGGAAGTAATGCCTATTCTAGTAGAATTATGAAAGATGACTGGAGAATGGCCGGAAAAACAGGAACTTCTCAGGTAAAAGAGATAACAGCTGAGGAAAGAAATCAAGATGTGATAATTTCAAAGAATTGGGAAGAAAGAGACCATGCTCTTTTTGTTGGTTATGCGCCGACAAAAAAACCTAAATACGCTGTTTCAGTGGTTATTGAGCATGGTGGATCAGGAAGTCAAAAAGCTGCCCCACTCGGAAGAGATATATTGTTGGCCTGTCGAAATATTAAAGCTTCTAGATATAGAGTTTAAAATATGAATCAAAATCTTGGACAAAATTTAATTTATGAAGAAAAAAATTTTTTTGAGAGGGCATCAAGAATAAATTATGGAATACCACTTTGCTTAATAATTTTAGGTTTGACCGGAGTGTTGATGTTATTCTCAGTTTCTGAGGGAGAGTTTAATGATTTGGTTTTAAATCATATAATTCGTCTTTTAATAGGGTTTTGTTTTTTTCTCTTTTTTTCATTTATAAGTTTTAGAATTCTTAGAATAATTTCTCCACCAATATATGTCTCGATTCTGGGGATGTTATTTTGGTTATATTTTTTTGATACAGGTACTGTATCAAGGTGGATAAATATAGGTAATACAAGCTTTCAGCCTTCAGAATTCTTAAAATTTATCTTAATTATTACTCTCGCATCATATTATAGTTTCTTTGGAGAAAACAAATCAAAGAAACTAAGGTATAGTATTATCCCGATCTTCTTAATTACTCTTCCTGCATTTTTAATTATTAATCAACCAGATCTTGGAACGGCTATTTTAATTTTCGTAGCTGGTTTTGCTACTGTTTTTTTCTCAGGATTGTATCTAAAATGGGTTTTTTTTGGCTCTCTAACAGTTTTTTCATCTATTCCTTTGATAATAAATAATCTTAAACCCTATCAAATGAAAAGATTAGAAGTTTTCTTTGATCCTGAAAAGGATCCTTTTGGTTCTGGTTATCATATAATTCAATCAAAAATAGCAATAGGTTCTGGAGGATTAGCAGGTAAAGGCTTTATGAATGGTACCCAAAGTAAATTAAATTTTCTTCCAGAAAAACATAATGATTTTATGTTGGCTGTTTTACTTGAAGAGACAGGTTTAATCGGTGGAATATTTATTTTTTCTATATTTTTGTATTTGATTATAATTTCCATACATACATCGGTCATTGCGAGAAGTCGATTTAGCTCTATAGCTTGTGGAGCTATTGCGGTTTTGATTTTTTTATATTTCTTTATAAATTGCGCGATGATCACTGGTTTAATTCCTATTGTAGGGGTTCCTATTCCGATGCTATCTTATGGCGGCTCAGCAATAATTTCTATGTGTGCAGCTATGGGTTTTGTCCTTAATGCTAGATTAAATAGGGATGTGAGGGTAGAAAGTTTTCTTGATGGATAAAGAGATACATCCAATTGACCAAATAATTGAAGAAAGATGCCCAAAGCTTATGAGAAACAAACTTTTTTGGTCGTTGTTTAGACCTACAATTTATAAAGTCTTTAAATACCAGACAGCAAAAAATATAACCGATGATATTTCCAATGAAACAGGCTATGGTTGTTTTAAATATTTAACAAATCTTCTTAATTTTAATCTAGAAATTGAGAATCTGAACAATATTCCAAAAAAAGGTCCAATAATATTAGCGGGAAATCATCCTACAGGCTTAACCGATGGAATTGTTATGTTTGAGGTTCTAAAAGATAGAAGGCCTGATTATACTCTTTACGCCAATATTGACATGATAAAGTTATCAAAAGGATTTGAAGATATAATAATTCCTGTAGACTGGAACGAAAAAAACAAAAGCGCACAAAAAAGCAGAGAAATTCTAAAAAGAACTAAAATAGCTCTTAATGGAGGGAAATGTTTACTAGTCTTTCCTTCTTCAAGACTTTCAAAAAGAGTAGGGCTTAAGCTATTGGAGAGACCATGGTTGAACACAATTATCAAATTATCAAAAAAGCACAATGCTCCGATCATTCCGTTCCATATGACAGGTCATAATTCTCTTTTTTACTATTTTTTAGATATTTTTAATGAAGAGCTTAAAAATATAAGTTTGTTCAGCGAACTAGTTAATAAAAAAGAATTTAAATATAAAATTACTTTTGGAAAAATTATTTCTCCCGATTCATTAAAAGGTGATCTCCAAAAGGAAACTGAGAAAATACAAAAATATGTAGAATTTACTCTTGGTAAACCGCCTCTAATCTTGTAATTTTAAAAGGTCAATAATTTTAAGAGGCATTAGTGAAGGAAGTATCAAAAAATCCAAAAAATTTTAATCTTTTAGATCCAAAAGTTATTGAAAGTCCATACGATGCGTATGCGGCATATAGAGAGAATGCTCCAGTTTACTTAAGTCCTGATACAGGATTTTATATTGTTACCAAATATGATGACCTGAAAAGAGTTCTAACTGATTATGAATTTTTTTCTAGAGACATAGCTGCTTATTGGGAAAAGAATGTTAAGAAAAAGAAGAAAGGATATTGGAAGCACGGGAATAGTGTAGGTAAGGTTTTTCAAGAAAAAGGATGGCGACAAGTACCTTGTTTTGGAGCGGAACCACCTCATCATACAAGATTTAGAAAGGCTGCTAACCCATCTTTTACCGCTAGCAGAGTTAAAAAAATGGAGCCTTACATAATAAATCTAATAAACGATTTAATAGATACCTTTATAAATGATGGAGAGGTTGAGTTTGTGAGCCAGTTTTGTATCCCACTTCCAATGAATGTTATTCAGGATAGACTTGGATTTCCTAAGGAAGATTTACCAAGACTTAAAGCTTGGTCCCAAGATACATCTTCTAGCTTAAGTCAGATGCTAAGTGAAGAAGAAGAAATTGCATGTGCAGAAAGATTAGTTAAATTTCAGCACTACATGGTTAAAGCATTTGAAGAAAAGAAAAAGAATCCTAAAGATGATATTATTTCTGATCTTGTTCACTATGTTGATGAAGATGGCAGTCATTTAAAAACTGAAGAACTAATATCAATTGTAAGTGATTTAAATATCGGAGGAAATGAAACAACCACCGATTCATTAGGAAGCGGAATGTTAATGCTTATGCAGCAAAGAAATAAGCTAGATGAACTTTTATCTGGAAAAGCAAAATTTAAAAACTTTATTGAAGAAATTATTCGCTTAGAAACCCCTGTTCAAAGTTTATTTAGAAGAGTGAGGAAAGATGTAGAGATTTCAGGAGTAGTTGTTCCTGAAGGGTCTATAATAGATATGCGCTTTGGTGCTGCCAATAGAGATGAAGATCAATTTAATTGCCCAATGGAAATGGACTTAGAAAGAAAAAATCCTGGAAAACATCTAGCTTATGGCACAGCTCATCATCATTGCATAGGTGCGCCATTAGCACGTCAGGAAATGCGCTTAGCTTTTGAAATCCTTCTAACACGGCTTAAAAACATACAACTTGCAAAAGATAAAAATGATTTCTTACATCGTTCTCATTATGCCTTAAGAGGGCTTAACAAATTACATTTGACCTTTGAAAAAGCTTAAAGAATCTTAGGGATTATTATTCTTCTATCTGAAGGATAGTCTTCAAAGTTTTGTTTATACCATCGGTGATGACTAATTGCCCTTGGTACAAGATTGAAAATGGTCCAAAAGAAAAATACAACACCGGAAATACTCCAAGTAAGAATAGCCCAACCAAACCATTCGATGATTTCTCCAAGATAATTTGGGCTTGTCACATATTTATAAAGTCCACCTTGAGGTATTTGATAATTACCCTCTGAATTCTTCGATAAGTTCATTAATAAATTATCTGAATGAATATTAATGAACATACCTAGAAGGAAAATCAAAAGACCTATAATAAATACAGGTTCAAAAAACCACGATATATCATACTGTTTATCCATTAGGAAAAACCAATATCCATGAAAAAAAGTGTTAACCGCATTAAAAAGAAACGCCATTAAAGCAACTAAAAGTGGCATCGATCCATCTTTTTTAATCCTTAACGGCCAAATAATACTTCTATTAAAATAATGTGCTGACCAAATAATCAGAAAGAATATAAGTACTATATTCTCAAAACCGTCATACAAAAAATAATATAGCCACATAAGATACAATGCTGGGCTTTCCATTAAAATCCAACCAACCTTTTTAGGCAGTGAGTACCCCCAGCCACTTCTTAAATGTCTTCCATAAGGCGCGCTAATTATAAGAAGTGTAAAAAATGTTATGACGCCAATTGCAATCCATATGTTTATAAAAATTTCGTACATTTCGATTCTTAGGTTAACATAAGGAATTAAAGAGTGATTCTTAAATAAAGGAAATTATGTCGAGAAAAATATGGATAAATGGAGACTATGTGAATTGGGAAGATGCCTCGGTTCATATTTTGTCTCATTCACATCAAAGAGGGTCCTTAATATTTGGTTTCACCCCCATATTTGAGAACGATAATGGTACCCATATTTTTAGATTGGATAAACATACAGATAGACTCTTTAAATCTTGTGAAACCGCAGGAATTCCTTTGGATTACAGTAAAGATGAAATAAAGGACGGTATTATTGATACCGTTAGAACAAATCCTGGAAGCAAATTCATAAAGATAAGCGTCTATATTGCCTCCGTTGAGATTGATGTGGTTCCCCAAGATCCCTTTACAACGGTTGCTATAGCTGCTTATGAGCCTAAAGAGGATATTATTGAAAAGAATTCGCAACCTTTTCATAGTTCTCAGGAATTAAGTGTGTGGGTTGAGAAAGTCCGTCATCAGAGACGGCCGGACATTATCGATCCCCAGGTCAAAATTGCAGCTAATTATACATCTCCAATGATGGCAAAATGGGAAGCTAGAAAAAACGGATATGATGAAATTATTCTTACAGATAGTGAAGGATATGTAACTGAAGCGCCGACTTCCAATGTTTTTATAGTCAGTTCAGAGGGCGTACTGATGACAGCTCATGAAGATGATATTTTACATGGAATTACGAGAATGAGCATTCTTGAAATAGCTGAAGATGAAGGATTAAAAGTTAATGTCGGGAAAATTCCTTTAAAAGATCTTGAAGAGGCAAGGGAGGTTTTTGTCACTTCCTCATCTCACCTTGTATGCCCTGTTATTAAAATTGACGGAAGCCCTGTTGGTGACGGAAATGTTGGAGAGATTACTAATCTTTTAAAGCAACGCTTTCAGGAAGTTATTAGCGGAAGAGATAATAAGTTTCAGGAATGGTTATATAAAATTTAAATTTCATAGATGTAGATGGATTATGACCTTAATTTATATAATTGTATGAGACTTTTCTTAAACGTGAAGTAATTAATAGAGAAAATATTATCAACCCAACAATCATGCTGATCCACATTCCGCTAGCTCCCATAGGTTCGTTTATTCCGTAGTATGTTAAAAAATATCCGAACGGGATGGCAAAAACCCAATAGGATATGACTAGAAATATCATTGTCATAAAGGTATCCTTGTAACCTCTTAATGCTCCCAGACTTCCCATACCAATGCCATCTGGAATCTGGAAGATTGCAGCAAAAATAATAAGATGACTGGCAATTGAAAAAACCAGAACATCAGTTGTATATAGTGAGATGAGTTGGTCACCTAATGTGACAAGTAATGTCATATTAAATAACGCTCCAAAAAAACAAAGAGAAACAGAAACGAATGAGGAATAGCGCGCATCAATAAATCTTTTTTCTCCTAATAAATTTCCAACCCTTGTTGATGCTGCAAGACCTATTGCGAGAGGTAACATAAAAACAATACTTGCAATATTTAATGCTACAGCATGACCTGAAACTATATTTTCACCAAGAGGTGCGAGAATTATTGCTGCTCCGGAATACATGCTCAATTCAACAAATATTCCAAAACCTATGGGTGCCCCAAGTTTTAGAACCTCCATGGAAGTTTTTATAGACGGACCATTTAGCTTGCTAAGTAATTTATTCTGCTTGTATGGTTTAGAAAATAGTACAATACAAAACATCGCAATAAACATCAATGTTGAAACTATCGAAGTTGCATATCCACAACCAACCCCACCCATTTCCGGAACTCCAAAATATCCATATACAAATATTATATCCAAGGGGATATTTATTAATGCACCACCAAAAGCAACGAAGAAAACGGGTAGGGTAAGAGTTAGACCTTCACTGTACGAACTTAAGAATCGAAACATTATATAAAAAAACATTCCGATTGATATTGCTTTTAGATAAGAAATTGAAATGGAAGTTATTTTTTCGTCAATTGGCAGAATAGCCATTACCTCACTTCCGAAATAAAAAATAACAATCAAAAGAAAACCTAAGAACAGGGTTAACCAAAATATTTCCCTAATTTTTTGACCTATTTCCAGATTTTTTTTTGCTCCATTGAGTTGGGCTACAATTGGAATAACAGAAAAAATAATGCCCGCCAAAAACATATAAATTGGATATGTAAAAGAATTAGCAATAACCAGACCTGCTAGTTGATCTGCTCCAGCTCTTCCAGCAACTATTGTATCTGTAGCTGACATGATCATAAATGATAGCTGGGATCCAAGCATTGGAATTCCTATTCGAAAGAAGTGCTTTGTTTCCAGAAAAAATTTATTCATCGATTATGCTTTTTCTAACAGCCCTAGAAATAGTATCAATTATAGCAACCATTATAAGTATTAGTATTATGATAAAGAGGGTTTGATCCCAATACTGTGCTTTCATTCTTTCCGTGAGCTGTAAACCAATTCCTCCTGCTCCAACCACACCTAAAATTACGGCCGATCTGGTATTGGATTCGAAGAAATAAAGACTCTGAGAAATGAATATAGGAAAGATTTGTGGAATTAATCCATAGCGAATTACCGAAACCTTATTTGATCCAGTTGATTCCACTCCTTCAATCTGACGGGAATCCGCATTATCAGTTGCTTCAGAAAATAATTTCCCGAGCGTTCCAACATCAGCAGTAAATATCGACAACAACCCAGCAAATGGCCCTAAGCCAAATGCTCTAACATAGATTATAGCCCAAATTAGTATATCAACTCCTCGAATGAAATCTAAAATGCGTTTTATAAGAAACCGAATTAACCCAAATTTAAAAATCTGACGAGAAGCAAAAAAGCTTATCGGTATACAAATCAAAGATGCTAAAAATGTCCCTAGAAAAGCCATTCCAAGTGTTTGAGCTAATCCTGTGAAGATAGAGTTAAAATTCCA
>JAYZKD010000095.1:0-29284 GCA_036163815.1 Pseudomonadota bacterium
GGAATAACTTCATGTAATGTCCATAAGAAAATATCGCCTAAATTATACAAATGTTCAGGGTATAAGATTATTAATAATTGCGCAGTAAGAATTGATATATTGGAGAGATTGGACAAAATAATATATGAGAATATCCAGATTAATAAGAATAAAAACCAATTTTCTATTACAGATCAGATGGTATCTCTTCTTGGAACATCATTATTGCAATTAAAAGATATACTTATAGGTCTTGGCTATATAATTAAAAAAGACGATAAGGATTGCAAAAAGATTATCTGGTTTGCCAATATAAAAAAGACAAGGAAACTTTATAAAAAAAATAAATCAAAAAATGTAAAGTCAAAAAATACCTTTTTTACTGATTCGGATTTAGAAAAAATAAGAGATAAATTTTTATCAAAATGATTATTTATTCATCCCTAAAAAAAAAAGAAATAAATAATAATCAAAGAATTGATAATTGGCTATATAGACTAAGATTTGCAAAAACAAGGGGTGCTGCACAAAAAATTATAAAAGATGGAAAAGTACGTATAAATAAAATAAAAATTAAAAAGCCTTCAAATAAGATTAAATATGGGGATATCATTACTTTAAATAAAAATAATCAAATATTGGTTATAGAAGTAATTGGTTTTACAAAAAGAAGATTAAATTATAGAAATGCAAAAACTTATTATCAAATTTTATAATTAGAGGTTACTTATGATTAAACTTTTAAACAGAATTTTTGGAAACAAAGAAGAATCTCAATCAACATTAACTTCTTCAGATATAGACCTTGCAATAATTGTGATCCTTTTAAGGGCTGCAGCGATTGATGGTGATAAAGACAAAATAGAATTAGATGCTATCAAAGAGATAGCGTTAAATAGTTTAAATATAAAATATCAAGACTTTAAAGATTTGTATCAAAAAGCCTTAGAAGAAGAAGATTTTTCAGCTGACTTGTATAAATGGACTAAAATCATAAATGATAATTATGATGAAAAAGCAAAATTAAATATTTATAGACTTGCTTGTAAAATAATAAATATTGATGGAAAAATAGATCCATTTGAATCAAATTTCACAAGAAGATTATCGGGATTACTTTATCTCACGGATAAACAGGCGGGAGAAATTCGGAAAGAATTCAGTTCATAAATGACTTATATTGTCGATGAAAATTGTATCAAGTGCAAACATATGGATTGTGTAGAAGTTTGTCCTGTAGATTGTTTTTATGAAGGTGAAAATATGCTTGTAATTCATCCTGAAGAATGTATTGATTGCGGAGTTTGTGAACCAGAATGTCCTGAGGAAGCTATTCACCCAGATACCAAAGATGGTGTAGAAAAGTGGTTAGAAATTAACACAAAATTTTCCGATATATGGCCAAATATAACTGAAATTAAAGAAAAACCATCGGATACAGAAAAATATTCAGGCATTGAAGGAAAGTTTGAGAAATTTTTTAGCGAAAATCCGGGTGAAGGTGATTAATAATTACTAAATTCTTGCAATAATTAGGTTTTCTTGCTAAACCGCCGTCTACATTATTCGTTAAAATTATTATCTAAAATGGTCAAAAACAAAAAAACTAAACAAAAGAAAACAAAAGCAACTAAGTCCAAAGTTGCTAAGACAAAAAATAGAACAAAAAAAAATTCTACTAAAAAAAATACAAATAAGCCCAAGATAAAAGCTAAAATTACAAAAAAAAGTCCTCAGAAAAATAAGAAGAATATAAAAAAAACAAGCAAACCAAAAAAAATACCTCTGCAATATTCTGTAGGTGATTTCATTGTTTATCCAACACATGGTGTAGGGGAAATTAAATCAATCCAAACTTTTGAAGTCGCCGGAGAAAAATTAGAAATGTATGAGGTTTTTTTTGAAAAAGAAAAAATGACCCAAAAAATACCAACTATAAAAGCTAAAGAAAATGGAACCAGAAAAGTTTCTTCGAGAGCAAATCTAAAAAAAACTTTAGAAATCCTGAATGGAAAGGCAAAAATTAGAAGAACTATGTGGAGTAGAAGAGCTCAAGAATATGAGTCAAAAATAAATTCAGGTCGTTTAAATGAATTAACAGAAGTTGTAAGAGATTTATTCAGAAATAGCAATCAACCAGAACAATCATACTCTGAAAGACAACTATATGAATCTGCAAGAGATAGATTAGCAAGAGAAGTTGCGGTTGTTGAAAAGACTGATGATGATAAAGCTGTAGAAAAAATTGAAATAATTCTAAATGAGGCAACTAAAAAATCATCTTCTGAGATTAGTTCATTATAGTATATAATAAATAATATTATGGTCCATAATAAAGAAAAAATGATTGATCTTGCTAAAAGATTATTAAATCATAATCTTAAGGGAACTACCGACCAAGCAGAAGGAATAATGAAAAAATCAGTATCAGATTATACTGATAAGGAAATCATAAGAAATGAAGTAGATAAAATTTTTAAGGATTTCCCGCTACCTATTGCCTTGAGTGTTGAGCTACCTGAAATAGGTTCTTATAAAACTTTTGATGCTTTAAATACACCAATACTCCTAACAAGAGATTCTCAAGGTATTGCAAGAGCATTTATCAATGTTTGCAAGCATAGAGGGGCCCCTGTATGTGAAAAAGGAAGCGGAAATAAGAAAAAATTTAGCTGCTCTTATCATGGATGGACATATGATAATGAAGGAAAATTGATAAATATTTTTAAATCTGACACTTTTGGTGATATCGACAAATCTAAGATCAAATTAACAGAATTATTTTGTGAAGAAAGATCAGGATTTTTATGGATATGTATAAATCCTAATAAAAGTTACAATCTTAATGAATGGATGAATGGTTTTGATAAAGAATTAGATGAAATTAATTTGAAAGATTGGCATCTATATAAGCAAAGAGAGTTATCTGGACCAAGTTGGAAAATTTGTTGGGACGGATATTTAGATGGATATCATCATCACATGGTTCATCCAGAAACTGTAGGTAAAAATACTATAGTTAACCTTATTGCACATGATACTTATGGTCCCCATCAAAGATTTGCTTTTGGAAAGAAAAATATTAACGAACTATCTAACATTGATGAGACAGAATGGGAGCCTGAAGAATACATTAGATTAATTCATTCAGGATTTCCTAATTTATCTATTTCAGCAATTTTAAATCAATTTTGCCTAGTAAGTATGGTCTACCCAACAGAAGATTTAAATGAAACAATTACAATACAAAATATTTTGTGCCTTAATGAGCCGAAAACAAAAGAAGAAATTAGAGAGGCTGAAGATTTTAGTGATTTAACTCTAAAAGCCGTTAAAGATGAAGACTATGTAATGAACTTTAAAATCCAAGCGGGAATAAATTCTAAAGGAAATAGTGAATTTATGTTTGGAAAGAATGAACCTATTCAACAGCACTATCATAATTGGATTGACAAACTTTGTAATCGATAACATTTTGAATCGAAAGTGGTCCCGTAGCTCAGCAGGATAGAGCGTCAGATTCCTAATCTGAAGGTCATAGGTTCGAATCCTATCGGGATCACCAATAAAACAATTATTATAATAATTTTGAATCGAAAGTTGTTCTTGTCTTTTTTTTCTATTTATAGCATCTTCATCTCTTCATTATTTATGGGGGTTCAATTGAAAAAAAGAATTTTAGGAGTTACGGATCTTGAGGTTAGTGAAATATGTCTTGGAACTATGACTTGGGGGCAGCAAAATACTCAAGAAGAAGGATTTGAACAAATGGACTATGCTCTAGATATGGGTATTAATTTCTTTGATACAGCTGAAATGTATGCTGTACCACCAAAGAAAGAAACGCAAGGATCTACCGAAACTATCATTGGAAATTGGTTTAAGGAAAGAAAAAATAGAGATAAAGTTATTTTAGCAACAAAAGTTTGTGGTAGAGCCCCATTCACTTGGTTAAGAGACGGTGAAATTCCAACAGAACAAACAAAAGAACAAATATTTGAAGCTGTTGATAAAAGTCTCAAAAGATTAAGTACAGATTATATTGATCTATATCAATTACACTGGCCTGATCGTCCTATGAATTTATTTGGTGGAAGCATTACCTACCAGCATGTCGATAGCTCCTCTAATTCTATTGATTCAATTTTAGAATCTTTATCTGAATTAATTAAATTAGGAAAAATTAGGCATGTGGGTCTTTCTAACGAAACTCCATGGGGAACTATGGAATTTATTTTCCATTCAAAAAATAAAAATTTACCAAGAATACAATCCATACAAAATGCATACAACTTGCTAAATAGGATCTTTGAATTTGGTGGTTCTGAAATTGCATTTAGAGAAAAAGTTGGTTTATTGGCATATTCACCACTAGCCCAAGGCTACCTAACAGGTAAGTATCAAAATGGAAATCTACCCAAGGGGTCCAGAAAAGAACTTTTTAATAGATTACAAAGGTATGAAGGAGCTGGAAGTGAAGAGGCTATTGATGCATATTTGAATATAGCCAAAAATTATAATATTGATCCTTCTCAACTTGCAAACCAATTTGTAACTACAAGACCATTTGTTACTTCCAATATTATTGGCGCAACTAACATGGATCAACTTAAATTAGCGGTTACATCAAATCAAATTCCTTTAACGGAAGAAATAGAAAATAAGATAGAAGAAGCTTTTAAACTTCACGGTAATGTTGCTGCTTAAATTTAGTCCAAAGAAAAGAGCAATAACACATTTCCTGGCATGTGGTTGTAGATACCATAACCTGAATTAATAGCCATATAACCATTTCTAATTGATGGACCTGATCCACTAAAACTACCACCATAAGCAGGTGATCCAGATATACTTTCAAAGTCTCTTAAAGTATTATAGGACCATAATATATTTCCATTTTCTTTATCATAAACCTTTATATTTCCATCTAAGTGACCTGCAATCACAGCTCCTGGAACAGCTGTTACAGCAGCTGAAATTCCTGGATCACAATTAATGTCTATATCCTTGCACTCTTTATCGCTAATATTGGACCATATAATATTTCCAGTTTCTGCGTCTAAAGAATGCATACCAGGTTTACGATTTAACCAAACTTTTCCATCATGGGTATTTTGCATATCATTTATTGGGGCATATATAGTTTTTCCTTCGGCCGCCATACCAAAATGAATGCCTCCTTGGGTACCCCCTCCTGAAACGGGATTAGACCATAAAACCTTACCTGTGTCCGGGTCAATTCCATAAACATATCCAGATTTCTGACCCGCTATAAGAATATCTCTATCTCCCAGATCAATTGTTATTGAACTAGCAGAATAATCCATATCCGGTCCGAATTCCTTAGGACAATTTGGTTTACCTTTACCCATACATGCAAGGTTCCATGCGTCACCCGCAAGGGTTTGTCTTCGCCAAACCTCTTCACCAGTATCAATATTATAAGCTATAATAGCATCAGAGGAATCATCAGCGGGAGTTGAATAATTTTCACCTGTTCCAATATATACATATCTTCTTTTCCGATCCACATTAGGAGAAGTCCATATTGGAGCTCCAGATGGCCCAAACATTCTTGTTCCTACAGATGTATTGCCAGAATACTTAGCCGGAACCGGAATTGAATATTGTCTCCATAAGGTTTTTCCTGTTCTTGATTCAACAGCTAAAAGACCGCCCCTAAAAGTACAACATTCATATTTATCATCAAAAGCTGGGATAACTTCTAATCCAGAAATAGGTATAAAGAGAATATCCTCAAATTTCGCGGATGTAGCAGTACGAGTGGCGTTAGGATGATCGTCAGATTTTATTTTCCAAATTAATTCACCGGTTTGCGCATCTAAGGCATATTCATTTGCAAGAATATCACCAAAGTATATATAAGGACGCTTGTCAGGTTTTTTTCCGTTTTCCCATTGATCCATTATAATGCCAGTACGTACTTCACCAGAGGCAGTAAAATTCCACTTAACACAACCAGTTTTAACATCAAGTGCATAAATATCACCTGATTGGCTTCCAACAAAAATTGAACCCATCGCAAAGAGTGGTTGCGATCTAGCTCTTTGAGAATAAGGGAAACCAAATGCCCATTTTAATGTTAAATTTTTGATATTTTTAGAATCAATGCCACCAGATTTTTTTGGAATAAATCTTGAAGTGTTATACCCCCACCCATAAGGTTCTGGGGCCTCTCTTAAATCAAAATTCATATCACTAGATTTACAATAATTTAGCTCGGCTTCTTTAGGAAAGTTTTTTCTATCTTGCCTAACAATATATTCAACAATTTGAATCTTTTCTTCTTCAGATAAATGAGAGGCCTGCTCAGACATAATACCTTCATTTATTGTTCTTAATAGAGCTTGAGGTACAAGCATTTCTAACCAATTTGCCGCTGGAGCTTTTTCTATAGAGCCATCATGGCATGTTGCACAATTTTCTTGATAAAGCGCATTGCCAGGATGTGTATCTGGGTCAATTGTTATATCTCTTATAATTAATTCATCCGTTGATTCTCTAAATTGAACTGAATTCTCATCTATTACATAATCTTGTTTAACCTCATTATCATTAGCTATCAATAAGGTCGAAATTAATAAAAAGGAAATAAAGATTGAAAATTTCATATAGCCCCCAACTAAACAAAATATTATGTTAATATAGAACAACAAAGCATAATAAAGAAACTATAATGGTTAGTATAGGTCTTATGAATGAAAAACAATCTTCCAATAAGTTGCTTCATAATTGCCAAGAATGAAGCAGATAGAATTGGCAATGCCATAAAATCAGTAAAAAATATTGTAGATGAAATTATTATTATTGACTCTGGCTCTACTGATAATACTAAAAAAATATGTGAAAAAATGGGCTGTAAAGTCTTTTATAATAAGTGGGAAGGTTTTGGACCCCAAAAAAGAAAAGGAGAAGATTATTGTAAAAATGATTGGATCTTAAATCTAGATGCAGATGAATATCTTTCAGAAAAACTAAAAATAGAGATTAATGATAAATTTTTGAAAAATATAAAATTCAATTTCTTTTCTATGAAGGTAGTACCAATTTATCCTTCGTGGAACAATCCTAGGCCTTTTTCTGCTCATCACCAATGTGTTAGGCTTTATAATAAAAAAATTGGAAGATTTTCAAAATCTCCCGTGCATGATTCGGTTATCACAGGTGATTCAGATGTTTTTTATTTAAAGAATCCAATTTTGCATAATTCTGTTAGGTCTTATAGTCACCTTATCGAAAAAGAGAACAACTATATTCAACTACAATCAAAAACTCTTAAGAAGAAAAATAGAATTATTTTATTAGTAAGATTATTAATCGAATTTCCGATGGCATTTCTTAAATACTATTTAATTCGTCGTCACTTCACTGGAGCTTTAACAGGCTTAATAACCGCTTTAATATTGGCTTACTTTAGATGGAAAAGAATATTGGTTTTGTTAAAGAATTAACTTAAATCCTCTATAGAATAGATATGATTAGAAATTTTTGTTGTGAACCAATCATGTACCCCTGACGGTAAATCATGACCCCACCCTTCAAGAATTTGCATTTTTGCATTTGGTATTAACTTTTTTGTGTCAATACCACCTTCAATAGGCACTAAATTATCTGAATCTCCATGTAATATAAGTGAGGGAACATTTATTTTTTTAAGCCTTTCAACTCGGCTTCCATCAGCACCTATAGCAGCATATTGCCTACTAAGACCTTCGGGATAATACATTCTATCATATCGAACAGAAAAATTCTCAATCAAAGTTTTTTCTGGAATATTATATTTTGGTGACGCCCATAATTTCCTAGTCAACAAGGCATTTTTTATTACAGATTCTTTATCATCAGATTCAGGTGCTCGATTCAACCCCTCTATAACTTCTTTAGATGCTCTTGGTAAATCAGGGTTTCCAGAAGTTGACATTACTGAAATAAGACTTTTACTTTTTTCTGGAAAATTGAAAGCCATAAGTTGGGCTATCATTCCTCCCATTGAAGTGCCGAGAATATGCGCTTTATCAATATCCAATGCATTTAAAATATTTGCACAATCTTCTGCCATATTAGTAAGTGTATATGGAATTTTTGGCTTTTTTATTTCTTTAGGTAATTTTTCCTTAGAGTATGAATATCTCCAAATTAATTTAGGATCTTGGATAAGCTCACCTGAAAACTTATGACTTAACCCTACATCACGGTTGTCGAAGATTATTACTCTTAAATTCTTTTCTATCAACTTCTCGATAAGGTCCTTTGGCCAATCAATAAGTTGTGACCCAAAACCAGAAATCATAATTAATGGAGTATGGGTTTTAGATCCAAGATCTTTTACTTCTAAATTAATATTCCCTGATAAAATTCTCATTTCTAGAATTAAGAGACATTTCTATCTCTACCTTCCCAATATGGCGCTCTTAACTCTCTTCTTAAAATCTTTCCCCCAGGGTTTCTTGGTAATTCTTCTATAAAATCTATCGATTTTGGGCATTTATATCCAGCAATTTTTGTCCTAGCAAATTCAATTATTTCATCTTCGCTTAAATCTTTATTAACCACAACTACACCTTTGACTGCTTCACCCCATTTATCATCAGGAATGCCTATAACTGCTGCATCAGAAATATTCTCATGAGCCATAAGAGCATTTTCTACTTCAGCTGGATAAACATTTTCTCCACCAGATACGATCATATCTTTTACTCTATCGTGAATATACAAAAACCCTTCTTCATCGAAATAACCTGCATCTCCAGTATAAAACCAATCATCAACAATAGATTCTTTATTTGCTTCGGGTTTATTCCAATAACCTTTCATTATGATATCACCTTTTAATAGAATTTCTCCAACACCCCCAACAGGTAATTCATTATTCTTTTCATCGACAATCTTAACATCTATTCCTGGATAAGCCTTTCCACAAGAGCGTAATTTTCCTTTTTTTGGATCATGATCCTCCGGACTCATAGTCGCCCCCAATCCAGTAGTTTCAGTTAATCCATAAACTTGCCAAAAATCGCAACCCATAATATCTATGGCTTTTAGTAAAGTATCTTCTGCAATTGGTGAAGCTCCATATATAACTTGTCGTAAAGAACTAAAATCAGTTGATTTAGCGTTAGGGTGCTGAATTAAAAACAATATTACAGCCGGAACAAGCAAAGCTAACTCGATTTTCTCTTTTTCAACTAAACTTAAAATTAATTCTGGATCTACTTCAGGAATGATTATATTGGTGCAACCAAAAACAATACCTATAATCACCATATTTGCTCCTGCAGCATGAAAAATAGGTGAACAAATAAGATTTACTGACCCCTCATGCCAATCCTTTCCCCATACTTCAAGAACTGTTTTCTGGGCCTCTACAAAATTTTTATTTGTAAGTTGAACTCCTTTAGGGTAACCGGTGGTGCCAGATGTATACATTTGAATTATGTCATCATTAGGCTCAGATTTAAGATTAGGATCTTTATTTTCATTTCTGTCTCTCCAAGTGGCATAATCTTCCCAATCTAATGAAGATTCTTCCATAGTTATGATCTTTTTTACTGTTGGTATTTCATCTTGGATCTCTTTTATAAGATCATAAAACTCAGGCCCTACGAAAAGTATCTCACTCTTTGAATCATTTAAAACATAAGAGACCTCTGGAGGAGCTAATCTCCAATTAATACCTACACAAACCGTCCTAGACTTCATTGTCCCATATAAAAACTCACAAAAATGATCTGAATTTTTTGCTAAAAAGGCTACCCTTGAATCTGGATTACATCCTTCATTAATAATTCCTTGAGAAACTTTATTGGCATTATTATCCAACTCAGTATATGTCAATTCTCGTTCTTGGAATTTACTAAATAAAGCATCAGGAGTCTTTTCTACACGCCACCTAAAAACATCAACTAAAGTATCTTTTTCTGGGAATTTATCCATATTGAGCCTCTTTTTTTAAGTGATTATTAAACAGCAAAAAAGATAGGTCAATAAAGATTATAGTCTAATTTCTTGATTCATAATTTTTTGATACAAATTTGTATCAAGTTTTATAAAAGTAGAACTATTATTATCTAGTAAATATAGAGGATCATTTACCTCATCAGGGTTAAACCCTTCTTTTACAAGATCAATTTTTTTATGTTTGAATGTACCAGTAATTTCGATTTCTTTCTTTACCCTTAAAAGTAAGGGCATAGCATAACTTGGAAGAGATGCTTGAAGAATATTGAATAAATTCTCAAATTTAATATCATTTTTAGTAACTAAAGCTGCCATACCTGCTTTACCATCATTTCCAGGGATCTCTACGCCATAAACATTAACCTCTTCAATTCCTTCTATTCCTTTAAAAGCATGCGCAACTTCTGAAGTCGCAACATTTTCACCTTTCCACCGAAAAGTATCTCCAATTCTATCTATAAAGTAATAGTACCCATCTTTATCACAACTTAATAAATCACCAGATCTAAACCATTGATCTCCATTTTCAAAAACATCAGTTAGGATTTTCTTTTGAGTTGCTTGTTTATCCACATAACCATCAAAGCCAGGTCCATCAACTTGTATTTCTCCTAAAGCTTCACCGACTTCACCAATTTCACAAGGTATACAGAATCCTTCTTCATTTCTAATAGGCTCTTCTTTTTCAACATCAAATTTAACAATCTCAATATTAAGCATTGATTTTAAATACCCTGGTATTCTTCCAATAGCACCACTTTTGCCATCATAATTAATAAGAGAAATGTTACCCTCGGTGGCACCATAAAATTCAATGATTTTTTTAATATTAAATCTCTCTTTAAAAGCATCCCATATATCTGGTCTAAGTCCATTACCAGTGGCTATTCTTAATTGATGTTTGTTTTCATGTTCATGTTTAGGTGCATTTAGTAAATATCTACACAATTCTCCAATATACTGAAAAATTGTTACCTGATATTTATTTACATCTTCCCAAAATTCATTGACCGAAAACTTCCTTTTTAGTACTAAAGATGCCCCAGTAGTTAGCGCTATACCAACTGCCACTATCCCTCCTGCAGAATGATATAAGGGTAAAACATTATATATACGATCACTTTTCTTAGGGACTATTGCTGATACAAATCCTAATAACATCATCCTTATTCTTTTATGAGTTATCGTCGCAGCCTTTGGATCGCCTGTTGTTCCAGATGTATAAATATATAAAGCAACATCCTGATTCACTACATCATAGTCAATGTTTGGAAAAGAAGTTGGCATATCCCCTAAGACATCATTTATATTTTTATGTTTTGAATCATTAGATTCACCTTCTACCCAAACTTGAAAACTATCTTTTATTGAATCATTTGTGGTATTGAAATTGTTAATAAGTTCACTACCCAAAATTAAATCTTTAGCACCAGATATACTTAAAGAATGATTGAGGGGGTGGTCTGTTAAATTTGTATTGATTAGAGCTGTTGTTCCACCTATTTGAGCAACTCCTATCCAGGCCATTAAAAATTCAGGGCGATTCTCCATCAGTAAAGCAATCACATCTCCCTTCGTTAAATTATTTTCCAAAAACCAATGAGAATAACGATTTGCTCCTTCCATTAAGTCTTTATAGCTAACCTCTCTATCTTCATAATAAATTGCAATCGATTGAGGGTTAGTTTCCGCAAAACCAGCTATTTTTTTTGTAATTATCGCTTTCTCATCATTATTAATAAGCTTCAAAGAGGATAAAATCCTTCTTAAAGTTGATAAGTAAATAAATTCATTTTTTATTTTATTAAACATTTATTTATTTAAGTTCTTAAGATATTTCTTATGATCCTCCAAGAAACCTGGTACTAATTCACTCTTAGGTTCAAAATTAACTTCCCAAAAAGGTCTCTTTATAAGAGTTGGAAATTCTGAAAGTGTTCTTTCAAGATTTGAATTTATATTATTCTTTAACTTCTGACTTAACTGCCTCCAAGTTGTGCTCTTTTTGTTAAGTATAGTATCAATCGAATGGACATTAACCCACTTTTTTATTTGATTTTTTGTTGGTGGGTCAGATCTGATATCTAAAAATTCGAATGCCATTTCATTTTCATTTAACCATTTGATGGTTGAACGACAACGATCACAATTTTTTAAACCATATAAAGTTAACATTTTTTATTAACAACACGCTTCGGATTCTTTTTGGTAATGTTTATTTTCTTTTTCAATAAATTCTTTCATTACCTTTTGGTAGAGAATTGGTTTTTCTGCTTTAAGTTCCTTTCTTACATGATTGAGAGGTTGTTCAAGGAGATTTTCCCAATCTGCACCGCCCCAAAAAGAAGCTATTTTTCCTATTCTATATCCTTCCTTAACCACATCTCTCAAATCAGTGGCAAAATTTAACTCTTTGGTTACTTTGCCCATAATAAAATATCCATGAAGGGTTATAGCGCCAATTCCCCTATTCCTTCCTTGTGCATAAGTAAAAGCGAGTAAACTTAACTCACCTAAGGCATCACGACCATAACCAGTAGTAACATGCCAAAGGTCATGCATATCTCTTAACCTCGCATTAAATATATTCTCTTCTTCGCTCTTACTTGGATCAGAATATATCTCGCTTGCAGAAACTAATTCCTCAGCAGCAAGTTCTTCTTTATGAATAAAGTTATAGTAAGCTTTTCCTAATGAATCTTCGGGTAATTTAAATAAATAATCTTTATTTTTAAGTATATCTATTAAATGGCTTTTATCTTTTAATATCCTTTTTCCAGCATTGCTTTTTTTAAACATATTAAGGTATTTTTTATTGGACCCACCCAAAGCGTTAATCACATGAAAAACCTGTTCTGTGTCTTCTTTATTGTCTGACAGCGCTCTTAATGCTCTTAGGGCTTTAATTGGCTTAATTCTATTTGCCCATAGTGATTTAAAATAACTTCTTGTATTTTCTAAAGTTTCCATTTTTATTCAAATATCATCAATAAACTAAATTATATAGAGAAAATTATCAATTATTGTGACAATATTCAAACTGCTTTTGTATAATTTATTATTTATCCACTTTTTTAAAAAGCGGGTGTGGCGGAACTGGTAGACGCGCCAGATTCAAAATCTGGTTCTGGTAACAGAGTGGGAGTTCAAGTCTCCCCACCCGTACCAAAAGGAAAATTATGTCGAATCTCAATGACAAAACTTTTGAATTAGTAAAAAATAAGAAATCGACTTGGTTTCTTTATTTTATCTCATTTATAGAAAGTATTTTTTTTCCATTACCTACTGATATTTTTATTATCCCAATTGCTCTTATAAATAAAAATAAGATTTTGCTCATTTCATTTATGACTACCTTTTTTTCTGTTCTTGGGGGTATAATTGGATATTTAATAGGCCTATATTTTTTTAATGAAATTGGAAGAGAATTAATAAATTATTTTTATCTTCAAGAAGAATTTGATTTTTTTACAAGCCTTGTAAATGAATACGGATATATTTTTATTTTCGTAGCTGGGTTTACTCCTCTACCTTATAAAATAGCCGCAATCGCTTCTGGTTTTATAAATATGCCTATTCTAATTTTTGTTTTATCTAGTTTTTTTTCTAGAGGTTTAAGATTTTTTATTGTGACATATTTTAGCGCAAAGATTGGTATAAATGCTGAAAAAATAATTAGAAAAAATTTCTTATATATTTCAATTTTTCTATTTGTATTTATATTAATATTAATGTGGTTTGAATTAGCTCAATGAAATCAAATATAATAATATTGGTTATATCAACACTAATTGTGCTTTCTGTTCATGCACTTGAATTTCTTGGTTATGCTCCATGTGATCTTTGCCTAAAGCAAAGATGGGCATGGTATTTAATAATAATAATTAGCTCAATCTCGCTATTTTTTTATAAAAAGATTTATCCTCATAGCATTACTTTGATTGCTATACTTTTTTTAGGAAATTCTTTTTTTTCAGGTTGGCATGCTGGGATAGAGTGGGGATTTTGGGATGGTCCAGAAACATGCTCCGCTATATCACAATCTGTAAATGATCATGATACTTTTCTTGATGAAATTACATCTGTAAATAATTTTATACCCTGTAATGAAGCAGCAATTAGAATTTTTGGTATTTCCCTTGCAGGATATAATTCTTTTATTTCTTTTATTATGTTTATATATTCGGTATCAATTTTAAGGAAAGAACTTTGGATAAAGAAAGAATAGAAGAAATTATTAGAGTAGATCATGCAGGCGAACATGGCGCAACGGCTATTTATAAGGGTACCTTAGACATTCTCAGCATTTATGGGGATAAAGAAACAAAAAGCATTATTAAAGAAATGGCCGAAGGTGAAAAAAAACATGTTAATGAATTTAACAAACTAATTAAAGAAAGATCTATTAGGCCTACAGCTCTCCTTCCTTTTTGGAAAATTACTGGTTATTCATTAGGGGCTCTTTCGGCTATTTACGGAAAACAAGTAATTATGGCCTGCACTGAAGCAGTGGAAGAAGTTATTGATAAACATTACGCTAAACAAATAGAAGAATTAGAAGAATCGGGAGTTGAAAAAGATCTACTTAAATCAATAAAAGAGTTCCACGCCGAAGAAGTTGAACACGAAATGATTGCCAAGCAAGAAGGTGGCAATGATTCTTCCTTTATTTCATTTTTTAAGGATGTAGTAAAATTTGGTTGCAAAGGGGCAATTAAGATTTCTGAAAAATTTTAAGATTCTAGCTCAACATCCCAATATAGAAAATCCATCCAACTTTCATGCAAATAATTAGGTGGGAAACATTTGCCATTATGGTGTAATTCATGAACATTTGGTTTAAATGGTAATTGAATAGGGTGCATATCAATATCTTGATGAAGCTTATTGGACTTTTTTAAATTACATGAAGAACAAGCGGTAATAACATTTTTCCAAGTTGTTTTGCCACCCTTTGATCTTGGGATAAGATGGTCAAAAGTTAAATTTTCCTTTGAACCGCAATATTGGCACATAAATTTATCTCTTAAAAAAACATTAAATCTTGTAAAAGCAGGCCATTCTGGAGGTTTAATAAAATCCTTTAAAGATACTACAGAAGGAATCTCAATCTCTATACTGGGTGATCTAACCTTTAAATCATATGTTGAAACAATATTAACTCTTTCAAGATAAACAGCTTTAATTGCATCCTGCCAGGACCATAAAGACAAAGGATAATATGAAAGCGGACGATAATCGGCATTTAAGACCAAAGCAGGACAAGAATCAGGATGCGAATTATTAATAGATGTCATATTCATTTAATCAGACTTATAATATATTAACGAATTCTAACAAAATTTTAAAAAAAATATAACAAATAATGAAATTACATAAAACTAGATTTGCCCCAAGTCCTAATGGAAAATTACATTTAGGGCATGCATTCTCTGCAATTGTATCAGAAAAAGTGGCTAAAAAATTTAATGGCAAATTCCTTGTTAGAATCGAAGATATAGATATTGGAAGGAGCTCAATTAAAAATGAACAATCGATTTTTGAAGATTTAAATTGGCTTGGTCTAAAATATGAAAAAGAAATTAGAAAACAATCAGAGCACTTTAGTTTATATGAGACTTATTTAAAAAAACTAAGAGATTTAGATTTAATTTATCCGTGTTGGGCTTCAAGAACGGAAATTAAGAAATTTATTAGTAGGAAAAATATCAAATTAAATAATTGGCCGATTGATCCAGATGGACAATATATTTATCCTGGTATTTATAAAGAAATATCACCTGCTCAGAGATCCGGATTAATGTTGAGCGGAAAGGATTTTTCTTGGCGATTAGATATGGAAAAAGCCATCTGCTTTGCGGAAGAAAAGGTAAAATCAAAAATATTTTTTAATGAAATTGGATTAGAACCAATAGGCTCACGAAAAGCCGAACCAAATTTATTTGGAGATATTATTATTGCCAGAAAAGATGTACCCACTTCTTACCACTTGTCTGTTATCGTTGATGATTCAGAACAAAACATAACTATAATTACAAGAGGTTTAGATATTTATCCCGCGACCTCAATTCACAGATTATTGCAAATTATATTAAATCTACCAGAACCAGAATGGTTTCATCATAATCTTATAAGAGATAATGATGGTGTTAAGTTATCCAAGTCCTCTCAATCAACCAGCTTGGAGTATTATAGAAAAAAAGGTTTCTCAAAAAAGGAAATAATAAAAAGAATTAATGATCTTGAATCCTTTCCATTATAAAAATTATAATGCGACTTTTTAATTCTTTTCCTTTAACTTTCTAATGATATAAAAATGCCTTCTGGGGATTTATTATGAATGATAGCCAATTTATTAATGATTTAGAAAAAATATCGAATTTAGGTATTAAAATACTAAATTCAGCAAAAAAAAATAACGCTGATCTTAAAAAAAATGCTTCAGATGAAAATCAACATTATTTTCATGGTTTTGCTTGGTATGCGACATATATCAAAGCCATAGAAAATACAACTTTATGGATAAAAGACCTTAAAAAAAATAATGAATTAACTGATTATGAATTAGAAATAGCAAAAGTTGGATTGGGAGAATTTTGTTTACAGATTTTGCATGGTATTCCAATGAGTCAAAGCGAAACTATAAGGCCTCACGAAATTAAAATTGATGAGGAATTATTAGATGAGTTCTCAAATATATCTATAAATATTACTAAAAATTCATCTTCAGAATCTAAACAAAAATTATGTAAAATGATTTGTGAGAATGTAAATAATGGTATCTTCCCAAAAATAGGCCTCGATGAGACCTATGAACAAATTAGGAATCAATTTGCAAGATTTACAAACGAAAAGATCCTTCCAAATTCGCAAAAATGGCATTTAAATGATGAACTGATACCTATGAACATTATTGAAGAAATGGCCGAATTAGGAGTTTTTGGTCTAACTATTCCTGAAGAATATGGTGGTTTGGGCTTGAGTAAAACAGCAATGTGCATCGTTTCAGAAGAGCTCTCAAGAGGTTGGATTGGTGCAGGCTCCTTAGGTACACGATCCGAAATAGCTTCTGAACTCATACTTATTGGTGGGACGGAAGATCAAAAGAAAAAATTTCTTCCAAATATTGCAAAAGGGGAAATTTTACCTACAGCTGTTTTTTCAGAGCCTGATATTGGATCAGATCTTGCTCATTTAAAAACTAGAGCAGAATTAGTAAATGGAAATTATAAGATTTATGGGAGCAAAACCTGGATAACGCATGGATCAAGGGCAAACCTAATGACAATGCTTGTAAGAACCGATAAAAATATTAAAAATCACGAAGGTTTATCAATTCTATTAGCAGAAAAAGTTGGGGGATCAGATGAAAATCCATTCCCAGATAAAAATATTAAAGGTGGTGAAATAGAGGTAATCGGCTACAGAGGAATGAAAGAATATGACATTGCGTTTGAAGGTTTTGAAGTACCAGCTTATAATCTTTTAGGTCTGAAAGAAGGCATGGGATTTAGACAGCTAATGTCTACATTTGAATCTGCAAGAATCCAAACAGCTGCAAGAGCGATAGGAGTATCACAAAGCGCATGCGATTTAGCATTAAAATATGCTCAAGAAAGAATTCAATTTGGAAAAGAACTAATTAATTTTTCGAGGATTAATGAAAAAATAGCCTTAATGTTTGCTGAAACGATGATTGCAAGGCAATTAACAATGCATGCTGCAAGAATAAAAGACACTGGACAACGTTGTGATATGGAAGCAGGAATGGCTAAACTATTAGCCGCTAAGATTGCCTGGTCGTCAGCAGATAGTTCTCTTCAAATTCATGGTGGCATAGGTTTTGCTACCGAAACAACTATAAGCAGGGTTTTAGCTGACGCAAGAATATTAAGCATTTTTGAAGGGACAGCAGAAATACAAGCTCAAGTTATATCTAAAAGGCTTTTTGAAAGCGATAATAGATAACTCTTAATAATTTCTATAAAATGATTTATTCTTAATCTCTCAGATGAAAGGTAAAAAAATGCTTATTAAAAAAATCTTCAAGACCTTATTACTTACTTGCTTTTTATTAGTTAACTCAACTTTTGCAGCAGAGTATCGTGTTGGACTATCAATGCATGATGTAGAAAGAAGAATTGAAGGAGGCCCAGCACTATCTATTGAGAAAATATTTGATAGACCTGATTGGTGGCATCGTTATGCTGGAAGACCTCATATTGGCACACAAATTAGTTTAGCAAATCATACACATTTATTTTATGCTGGCTCAACTTGGAACCTTTTCCAGAAAAATAAATTCTCTGGAGAACTTGCATTTGGGGCTGCTTTTCATACTGGAAATGAAGATATAAAACAAGGTGAATTAGGTTATGGATGTAAAGTAAATTTCAGAGAATTAATTGCTTTTGGTTATGATATTAATGATACTCAAAAAATTCAACTTAGTGCACAACATATGTCAAATGGTAGTTTATGCGATCCTAATCAAGGATTAACAAGTGTTGGCTTAAGGTTTGCTTGGACACTTAAATAATGGTCAAATTAACTAAAATCTATACTCGAACAGGTGATAAAGGTAAAACGAGTCTTGGCGACGGGACTAGAGTATCAAAAGAAGATTTTAGAGTAGATGCCTATGGAACAATTGACGAGGCTAATTCGGTTATAGGATTAGTAAGAACAAGAACAAAGAGTGCAGAATTAATTTTATTGGACAATATACTTGCAACAATTCAAAACGAACTTTTTGACTTAGGTGCAGAATTATCAATTCCACCCTCAAAAGATAATAATCTTTTAATAGAAAAAACTAAAATAACGGATAAACAAATAGACAGACTTGAAAATGAAATTGACCAATTAAATGTTAATCTTAAAGACTTAGATTCTTTTATTTTACCCGGCGGAACATTAGCTTCTTCTTATTTACATTTAGCCAGAACGATTGTTCGAAAGGCTGAAAGATTAATGGTTAAGATAAATACAAAAAATGAAGGCAATATCTCGGAAACCTCTTTAAAATATATTAATAGACTATCTGATTTGCTATTTGTAGCCGCAAGATATTCTAATCAAGTTGATATTGGAGGAACAGGTGATATCTTGTGGAAGCCTGGCAATTCTCGAGAAAAATAAATGGATATAAAAAATTATCAATTTATAATTAACTTATATTTGAATCTTTTGAAGTGAGTTGTTGACACAACATGTTTGGAGTTTTAATTTCCCGTTAATTTATTTTCGATTTTTTGGAGAATGTAATGAAAATATTAGTGCCTATAAAGAGGGTCGTAGATTACAATGTAAAAATTAGGGTAAAGTCTGATGAAACAGGTGTAGAGCTTGATAATGTTAAAATGTCAATGAATCCCTTTGATGAAATTGCTGTTGAAGAAGCGATCAGATTAAAAGAGTCAGGAACTGCTGAAGAAATTGTTGCACTTTCCATTGGTCCCCAACAATCTCAAGAAACAATCAGAACGGCTTTAGCGATGGGTGCTGATAGAGGTATTCTTATTAAGACAGAAGAAAATGTTACTCCTCTTAATGTTGCTAAAATAATAAAGGCAGTAACAGATGAAGAAAAACCAAACTTAGTTATTCTAGGTAAACAGGCTATAGATGATGATTCAAATCAAACAGGACAAATGTTATCTGCTCTTCTTGGTTGGTCACAAGGGACTTTTGCTTCAGAAGTAAAAATCGAAGGTGAAAACACCTTGGTTACAAGAGAAATTGATGGGGGCTTACAAACCGTAAAACTTAATCTTCCTGCAATAATAACTACCGACCTTAGGCTTAATGAACCTAGATATGCTTCATTACCAAATATTATGAAAGCTAAAAAGAAAGAAATAGTTGAAAAAACACCAGAAGAGTACAGTGTTTCATTGGAATCTAATATCGAAATTATCAAGGTTTCAGAACCTCCCCAAAGAGAAGCTGGGGTTAAGGTCGAAACTGTTGAAGAATTAGTTGATAAATTAAAAAATGAAGCGGGAGTAATTTAATGACTACATTATTAATTGCAGAACATGATAATAATTCATTAGGGGATTCAGTAAAAAAAGCTATAAGCGCAGCTAAATTGGTTGGAGAAGAAATTGACATTCTAGTAGCAGGAAAAGATTGTACAAATGTTGCAGAAGAATCTGCAAAAATTGAAGGAGTTAATAAAGTATTAGTTTGCGACGATGATCTCTATGAAAAGCATCTTGCTGAACCATATGCTGAATTAGTGATCTCACTTGCTGATAATTATAATACATTTATAGCTGCTGCATCTACAACAAGTAAAAATTTTATGCCCAGAGTAGCGGCTCTTCTTGATGTACCTCAAATATCAGATATAACTGCAGTAATTGATGCTCAAACATTTGAGCACCCTATTTATGCTGGAAATGCAATTGAAACAGTTAAAATTAGTTCTGAAAAAAGAGTCTTAACAGTTCGTTCTACAGCTTTTCAGGCTTCAGGAGAACAAGGCCCAGCTAATATAGAAAATATAGATAGCAGTAGTAACCCAGAACTATCAGAATATATTTCTGAAGAACTTACCAAATCAGATAGGCCAGAACTTACATCTGCAAAGATTATAATTTCTGGAGGAAGAGGAATGCAATCTGGTGAAAACTTTTCTTTATTGGAAGCAATTGCTGATAAATTAGGCGCAGCAGTTGGTGCTTCGAGAGCAGCAGTAGATGCCGGATTTGTACCTAATGATTACCAAGTTGGTCAAACTGGAAAGGTGGTTGCTCCTGAGTTATATATAGCAGTTGGTATTTCCGGTGCTATTCAGCATTTGGCAGGAATGAAAGATTCTAAAATTATTGTTGCTATTAACAAGGATGAGGAAGCGCCAATTTTTCAGGTAGCAGATTATGGTTTAGTTGCCGATTTATTTAAAGCTATACCCGATCTTGAATCTGAATTGGACTAATCTTTAAATTTTTTTATATTAACTAGATAATCCATAACATTTTTAGAGTCCCATTCTAAGGGACCGTTAAATCTTCCAATCTCACTACCATTTTTATCAATTAACAAAGTTACTGGAAGTCCTTTAGCATTAACATGTTGCCCTAACATAGTAGTGGGATCATGATAATTTTTAAGATTTTTTATATTAATTTCATTTAGAAATTTTTCAATTTCAGAATATGTTGTTCTTTCAACAGCTACAATAATCACCTGAAAATTTTCATCGCCAATTTCTTTTTGAAGGTTATCTAAAGAAGGCATTTCTACCCTACATGGCAAACACCAGGTTGCCCATAGATTCATCAAGATAACCTTTCCCCTAAAATCGGATATGCTATACTTAACCCCTTCTGGGTCGTTAAATTCTATTTTGGAGAGGTTAGATAACTTATCTGGTTCAGAGAACTTGAAATTTGCACTATCATTAAAATAAAAGTTAATTGAATAAGAGAGTATAAAATATAAACAAACAGATATAATTATGAATAGGAAAATAAATTTCTTTTTTGACTTAATCATGACAATTCTATAGAGAGGTTTTTTTTAAAATAAAAGTAAATATGACCAGAAAAGAGAAAAAAAATAAAATGTGGGGTGGCAGATTTAGATCTGACCAAGATAAACTTATGAAAGATATAAACTCATCTATAAGTTTTGATATAAGACTTTATGAAGAAGATATAAAGGCTTCAATTGCGCATGCCCGAATGCTAGCTAAAAAAAACATTATTACCAAAAAAGACTCTCAAAAGATTATTTCTGGTTTAAATAAAATTAAGAATGAATTTATAAATGGTACTTTTAAACTAAACACTGATCTAGAAGATATTCACATGAATATTGAAGCTAATTTAGAAAAAAAAATCGGTACAGTAGCTAAAAAATTACACACAGGGAGGTCAAGAAATGATCAAGTTGCTACTGATATGAGGCTTTATATGAGAAAAAATTGTTTAACCATTATTAAACAAATCCAAAGCCTACAATTACAGTTAGCAAAAAAAGCCTTGAAGCATTTCAGTCTTATAATGCCAGGATTTACGCATATGCAAATTGCGCAGCCAATAACTCTTGGTCATCACCTTTTGGCATATGTTGAAATGTTTGAAAGGGATAAGAATAGATTTAAAGATGCACTTAAAAGAATAAATGAAAATCCTTTAGGGGCTGCTGCATTAGCTGGAACATCCTTTCCAATCGACCGAAATATGACCACAAAGGAACTAGGATTTAAAAAACCCATGGAAAATTCTATCGATGCTGTCTCAGCTAGGGATTTTATAATTGAACCTTTAGCGGCCTCATCTATTCTTGCAACTCATCTTTCAAGATTTTCTGAAGAAATAGTTCTTTGGGTTTCAGAAGGATTTAATTTTATAGATTTACCTGACAGTCTAGCCACAGGCTCCTCTATAATGCCTCAAAAAAGGAATCCTGATATTGCTGAGCTTGTAAGAGGAAAAAATGGAAGAATTATTGGTTCCTTAATGTCAATTCTCGTAGTTATGAAGGGATTACCCCTAGCTTATTCGAAAGACCTTCAAGAAGATAAAGAGTTAACTTTTGATGCAATTGATAACATAATTATCTCTCTTAAATCGATTGAAGCTATAACTAAGGCATTAAAACCAAAAGCAGATAATTTAAAAAAAGCAGCAGGAAGAAGTTATTCTACCTCAACAGATTTAGCTGATTGGCTTGTTAAAAATATTGATATGCCTTTTAGACAAGCGCACCAAGTTACAGGAAAAATAGTCAAATATTGCGAGAAAAAGAAAATTTCTTTATGGGATATTGAATTTGCAGAGCTTAAAAGATTTAATAAAAAAATTACAAAAGATATTTATAGTGTATTAAATGTCGAAAAATCTGTTAACCAGAAAAAATCTTCTGGTAGTACAGCTCCTTTAATGGTTAAAGGAGCAGCAACAAAGTGGGTCAAAAAGCTACAAAATGAAAAAAACTAATCTTATAGTTATTTTAATTATAATTTTACTTACTAGCTGCGGAAGAAAGGGTGATCTTTTACCGCCTCCTTCAGCTGATTATAATTTTCAAGAAATGCTCTATATAGGGGAATAATTATGTACTCATATATTAACAATCAACTTCATTGTGAAAATGTTGATATATCAAAATTAAGCAATGAAATTGGGTTACCTTTTTATTGTTACTCTTCAGAAATACTTGAAAGTAAATATTCTGAAATTGAAAGAGCCTTTAACGGAAAAAATCTATTAACCTGCTACTCTCTTAAAGCAAATTCAAATCAATCAATTATCAAAACCTTTGCTTCTATGGGTTCTGGGGCAGATGTTGTTTCTATGGGCGAGTTAAAAAGAGCTCTTAAGGCTGGTATTCCAAATGATAAAATAGTCTTTTCTGGTGTTGGAAAAAGCTTAGAAGAAATTAATTTTGCAATTACAAATAATATTTTAATGATTAATGTCGAATCTATTTCTGAACTCATGAAAATTTCTGAGCAGGCATCTATTTTAAATCAGATTGCGCCAATATCTATTAGAGTTAATCCAGACATATCTGCTGGAGATAATGAAAAAATTTCAACTGGAAAAAAACAAGATAAATTTGGCATATCTTATCAAGATATTTTAGAAGTTTATGAATTAGCTAGCTCCCTTGATAATATTCAAATAAAAGGGGTTGATATTCATATTGGCAGTCAAATCAATAACTTTGAACCTTTCCAAGAAGCATTTAACTGTATTGCAGAAGTTATTAATAAGCTCAAAAACAAAAATATAGATATTGATATAATTGATATTGGTGGAGGCATAGGAGTTAATTATACTGATGAAGAATCATTAGAAATAAATCAATACGCTCAATTAATTGAAAAGATACTGGAACCTTTAGATAAAAAAATAATTATCGAACCTGGTAGATTTTTGACTGCTGAATCAGGAATTCTTGTGACAAGTGTCATTTATATAAAAGAAACATCAGATAGAAATTTTTTAATTGTTGACGCAGCAATGAACGATTTTATTCGCCCTTCTTTATATGGGGCAAAACATAAAATTCTTCCTATAAAGAATTTTGAAATGTCGAAACCAGAAAATACATATGATGTTGTTGGACCTGTATGTGAAACAGGGGATTATTTTGTTAAAGATTATAAAACATCTAAAATAGAGGAAGGTGATCTTCTTGCAATTACTTGTACTGGTGCATACGGATCTGTTTTGTCATCCAATTATAATTCTAGACCATCAATACCAGAAGTTCTTGTTAAAGATAAAAAATTTTCGTTAATAAGAAAGAAAGAAAATATTGAGGAAATAATTGATCAAGATGCTTTAGCAGAATGGTTATGATTAAGGAAGAATTTCAATTTGAACCTTACTTGACTGATCTGGATAATTTTTAAATGAAGTAGAAAATGAATGCTTCTCATTTTGCAAAAAATATTCAGTATTAAAATTAAGTGTTTTTTCCATAAGCATTCTTCCTTCTTGATCAACAATTTTAACTACTATGTCTGGTATCTTTCTTCTGTATTTAGTCTGATTAATAAGGGAGCCTGAAATCAATAAGGCTGACTGATTGTCGATAATAGTTGATACTGTATCTAATTTATAAATATCTATACCCCTTATATTCAAAGAAGGGTCAACTATTTCTATGACTGGTTTTAAAAAAGGAAAGCTATCTGTTAAATATGTTCTGTTATACCAAATACCAGCCAAAGCAGATAAAATTATAAGTGTGTTAATTATTGAGAATAAACCACTTTCACCTTTCTTTTTTTCTGGAACAGGCACGGGTAAAGGATGATCGGGAATTTTATTAATATTATCCTTTTCCTCTAATCTTTTATTGTCCAGTGAACCTTGTGAATCAATTGGCTCATAAAGACGGGGAATTTCAATAGCCTTACCAGAAGAATTAGATGTCCAAATAAAAAAACATCTTGAGCATTTTACTTTTCTATTTTTTGGTCCAAATTTCTCAGTACTTACGGAAAAATTTGCGCTACATGCTGGACATTGAATTATCATACTTAACAATCAAATTTACTTCGATAAATATTCTATCTTGAAATAATATACGCTTTACCCTTAGGGCCATCAGTTAAAATAAGTAAATTTCCTTTTGAAGAGGATTTAATGCTTCTTACTCTTCCTTTTATTTCTTTAAAAATTATATCTTCTCTAACATTCGATCCATCAAGAGAAATCTTTCTAATATCGCCGGGAACTGCTGAACAAATAAGTAAATTTCCTTTTAATTCAGGAAAAACTTCACCATCATAAAAAACCATATCTAATGGACCTATGGAAGGAACCCAATATTTTAAGGGTTGCTCCAATCCTTCTTTTTCAGTGAAAGGAGAAATTATACTACCGTTATAGTCAATTCCATAAGTAATAGCGGGCCATCCATAATTCTTTCCAGGTTCAATAATATTAATTTCATCCCCTCCTCTTGGCCCATGTTCATGTGAGTATAAAATATTATTTACTTTATCTAGAGCTAAGCCCTGTTGATTCCTATGACCGTATGTCCATATTTCGGGCAAAACATTCTTCTTTTCTGAAAAAGGATTATCCTCTGGAATTGAACCATCATCCATAACACGAATTATTTTTCCATAATGATTATCTAATTCTTGAGCTAATTCGCGATAATTAAAACCATCACCTGATGTAATTATCAAAGAATTATCATTTAGAAACAATAACCTCGCGCCATAATGATTTGAAGTTTTTCTGTAAGGAGTTGCGTCGAAAATTAATTTTTGATTTGATAATTGATCATTTTCCAGCTGAGCACTAATTACCCTTAAGGTATTATTTCTTTTATCACCATAAGAAAACGATAAATATATTTTTTTATTCTCTTCATAATTAGGGTGTAAAATTATATCCGATAACCCACCTTGGCCTCTAAATAAAACATTTGGTACCCCTTTGATGTCTGTTACCTCTTTTGATTCGCCATTTATTAATTTTATTTTTCCAGGCATTTCCGTTATCAGAAAATCTCCATTAGGTAAAAAAACTGAACTCCAAGGGTAATTAAACTCTCCTTCTATTTCTTCAATTTTGTAATCAAATTCTTTGGCAAAGAGAAAATTTAAAGATATCAAATAGCAAAAAACAGTAATTAGTAAATTATATTTAAATTTGAAAAAAGACATTTTCTTTCCGTTATTTAATAACCTTGTTTAACAATAAACCATATATGTAACCACCCAACAACCCTGATATACAAAACAAAAGAAAACCTAAAATAGATCTCATGCCGGCAATAAGGATCGCCCCAGTGAAAACTAAAGTTGTTAATTGAAGCATAACTAGAATTCCAATAAAACCAGCAATAGCATAGGAAACTCTTCTATCTAACGGGAAAAAATATCTAGCAATTGCTGTAATAATAAATGCTATGAAAAAGGTCAGTATCACAATTATAAAAAATAACATTCCATTTAAGATATCATTTGAAAGTAATCCGAAGAACATTTGAATTGATATTGTAAGATCTCTCGAACTTAACCAAATTAAATTAGAAACCAAATTTATAAGTATTATTGCTGTACCAGTAAATAGACTAACGCCGAGAAAGAATAAAGGTATATATACATAAGTCATTTAGTTATTTTTCCTTTGGATAAGCCAAATTCCGATAAAAATAAAAATAAGTCCAGAAATTATAACAAAATTTATAGATTCATTTAATAGATTAATGCCTAAAAATAATGCCCAAATAGGCATCAAATAATTAACCATCGATAAAAATAAAGGCCCTTTTAAATCAATAATTTTGAACCATACAACTGTCGCTATTCCAGAAGGAAGAATACCCAAATATAATAATAATATAATTATTTTACTATTTAAAAGAGTCAAATCAGGTAGAGGCGCAAAAAATAAAGCTAAGATTAATCCAAAAAATGAAGCGCATATTAATGAGCCTACCGCTCTATCTATTGCACTAATATGTGATATTCTTTTAGCTAAAACACTAGCTAAAGAATATGAGGCTGTTCCTATCAAAACAGCTATTTGACCTGATATAAATACTGTATTAAAAATTGTATCATCTGATTTATTAAAACTTATCAAAAAAATTAACCCCAAAAAGCCTAAAGCAATACCCATGATTTTGCTTACATTAATTATTTCTTCTTTCAAGAAAAAGAAGGTTAAAAGTAAGGTAATGATAGGAGTAAGTCCCATTAATATTGCCGTTAATGATGATGGTATAAATTGTTGACCCCAAGCTATTACACTAAATGGAAGAGCAAAACCTACAAAACCTAATATTAAACTCCAGCACCAAAATTCTTTGTTGAATGGGAGGAATCTTTTTTGCAAAAATAGCCACAGCAATAGTATTATTGATCCAAGAGCTACTCTAATAAACATTATCCATAATGGTGGAACTACTGATAAAACAACTTTTAATGCCGAAAAAGAAGATCCCCATGTAATCACAAGAAAAAGCAATAAAACAAAAGGCAAAAGATTATTTGATTTTTTAATCATGTATTATTAATGGAGATATTCTATAATAGGTTAAACTAATTTTAATAATTATTAATGAATAACATCTTTTAGAAATGTTAACAAATAATGAGATTTAAACCACTTTTAATTATCTTTTTCTTATCATCCTTTTTATTAATCTCCTTATTACTTAAAGATTATTTAGACTTTTTGAATTTTTCGGATAACCAAAATTATTCACAAAATAAATTTGATGTCATAGTTGTTTTAACAGGTGGGCCTAATCGTATAAAAGAAGGATTCCAATTACTAGAAAAGAATTTTTCGAAAAAAATTTTTATCTCAGGTGTGAACCCAATTGTAAAAAAAAATGACCTTAAAAAAATAATTAATGAAAATGACGATCCTGAAAAAGATAGCTTAATTAATTGCTGCTTATATTTGGGAAAAAAAGCTACAAATACCAAATCAAATGCAATCGAGGTTACAAAATGGATGTCTAAAAATAACTTAAATTCTGCAATTTTAGTTACTTCAGACATACACTTACCAAGAAGTATTTTAGAATTCCAAAATAATGCCAATCATATTAGAATTGCTACATGGCCTGTAAGTTCTGATAACTTAAATTGGCGAAATTTTTTATTGGAATATCTAAGATTTAGCTTAGTTCGTATTAAATACTTAATTTTATAAGGAACAAATCATACAAAATATTTATTCATATCTTTCTTCATTAATTTTTTTTCTAATTACAGCATTTGTAGCATTGGTTGGTTTGCCTCTTCTTATATTTCCTAGAAAATATACAGCTCTTTTAATTCATTCTTGGTCAAAGCTAATGTTATATATATTCAAGAAATTTGACGATCTAGATTGGGTCGTTTTAGACGAAAACAAAATACCGAAAGGAGCATTTATAGTAGCTTCAAAACATCAATCTGTGTGGGATACAATTTTTTTTACAGCTTATTTTAATGATGCCGCAATGGTTTTAAAGAAAATACTCATATATATACCTGCTTATGGATGGCATGCTCTCAAAGCAAAAATGATTTGGGTAGATAGAAAAGGAAGGGCTAAAGCTTTAAGGCATTTACTCAATGAAGCTGAGGAAGCTAAGAAAATTGGAAGGCCAATAGTAATTTTTCCAGAAGGCACCAGAGTAAAAGTCGGAGAAAAGGCAGAATTAAAATCTGGCTGTTATGCGCTTTATAAATATTTAAATATACCGTGTGTACCAGTAGCATTAAATTCGGGCCTCTTTTGGAGAACAAAAGGATATAGAAAGAACAAGGGTGTAATAAAAGTAAGATTCCTAGAAGAAATAAAACCAGGAATGTCAAAAAATGAATTTAATAATATTTTGGAAAATAAAATTGAGTCTGCGACTAAAGAGCTGATAGAAAATGAATAAATTTAAACCTATAACAATTCCTCTTCTATTAATCTTTATCGCATTATCATTATGGACAATTTACTGGTATTCAGGATCACTTTATATCAAAAATAAAATCTACTCTTTAGATAATGTTTCCTGCCAAGAAATTAAAATCGAAGGTTATCCATTTTATTTTAAAATTGGTATCGATGAATTAGAATATGGTACCGTTAAACCTTTATTAATAAAGAAGCTCAATTTAAAAACATTAGCATGGCGATTCGATCAAATTGGTATAGCCACCAATAAGGCTATATTAATTAATCTTTCAAATTCAATTTTTGTTAATCTTTTACCAAAAATATTAACCATTAATTATCAAAAAATAGATAAAGAGAAAATTAATCTAAATCTCAACGGAAAGGAATTAAATTTTTCTGATAATCTACAAAAGATCTCCTTTTCAGTTGATAAAATGTTAGGGAAT
>JAYZKD010000096.1:0-2693 GCA_036163815.1 Pseudomonadota bacterium
CTTTATCCAATAATTTTTCAATCTCCAGTGATACATTAGATATACTAGACATACCATTGATTTTATTAAAATTTTTGTAATTAGTATAATAATTCTCTAATGGTGCTGTTTGATTCTTATACTCGTCCAATCTTTTAATCAAAACTTCTGATGTATCATCAACCCTAATTTCCTCATTATTTTCTTTAGCTCTAGTTTTAATTCTTGATTGTAAAATATCAAAATCAACATCTAAGAAAATAATATGATCAATTTCCATGCTTATTTCTTCTAAAACATCTTTTAAGGATTCGGCTTGAGATATATTTCTTGGATATCCATCTAATATGAACCCTTTTTTACAATCTTCTTCTAAAATTCGTTCTTTAATAATATCTAAGACCAAAGTGTCAGGAACTAGTTTACCTTTACTCATAATCTTATCAACTATTTTTCCTAAATCCGTGGCATCTTTTACAGACTTCCTAAGAATATCTCCTGTTGATAAATGTGGAAGATCAAGTTTATTCTTAATAAAAGCTGCTTGCGTTCCTTTTCCGGATCCTGGAGGACCAAGTAAAATTAATATCATGACCTTCTTCTTGATGCTAATCGAGACTTTTTTAACAATCCTTCATATTGATGAGCAAATAAATAACCTTGAAATTGCGTCATTGTATCCATAGCAACATTTACAATAATTAGAATTGATGTTCCGCCAAAATAAAATGGAACGGCATATCTCGAAATAAGAAATTCAGGTAGCAAACAAACAAGAACAAGATATGTCGCGCCTACAACAGTTAATCTACTTAATATAAAATCAATATATTCAGCAGTTTTTTCCCCGGGCCTAATCCCAGGTATAAAACCACCCTGCTTTTTTAAATTATCTGCAGTATCTGTTGGATTAAAGACTATCGCAGTATAAAAGTAACAAAAGAATATAATTAAACCAGCGTATATAAGCATATATAAGGTTTGCCCCCTGCCAAGCATTGCTGTAACTGTATTCAGCCAGGATTCGCCACCTTGCCCACTGGAAAAATTAGCTATTGTAATAGGCATTAATAATAAAGAAGAGGCAAAAATTGGGGGTATAACACCAGCAGTATTTAATTTTAAAGGCAGATGAGAATTGTCACCGCCAAACATCTTATTTCCTACTTGTCTCTTTGGGTATTGAACTATAAGTCTTCTCTGAGCTCTTTCTATAAAAACAACAAAGGTTAATATTATTACCACCAAGAAAACCAATCCAATAATTAATGCCCCAGACAACGCTCCTTGTCTTCCTAATTGAAGAGTCCCAAAAAGTGCAGCTGGTAATTCAGCGATAATTCCTGCGAAAATAAGTAACGAAATGCCATTTCCTAAACCTCTAGAGGTGATTTGCTCACCTAACCACATTAAAAAGATTGTACCACCGACTAGAGTAATTACAGCAGAAATTTTAAAAAAGAGACCAGGGTCAATGACAACGCCGCTAGCTCCTTCTAAACCAACAGCTATACCCCATGCTTGTATAGTAGCTAAAAAAACTGTTCCATATCTTGTGTACTGATTTATTTGCCTTCTTCCTTGTTCACCACCTTCTTTTTTTAAGTAATTTAATTTAGGAACAACAGGAACAATTAACTGGATAATAATTGATGAAGTGATGTATGGCATAATTCCTAAGGACAGAATGGCCATTCTTCCTACCGCTCCACCAGCAAACATATTGAATATTCCTAGAATACCTGATTGATTTTGCTCAAAAATCTGTCTAAGTGTTTCTATATTTATACCTGGAAGAGGCAAATAAGTTCCTAACCTATAAACTAAAAGCGCTAGAAGGGTAAACCATATTCTTTTCTTTAGCTCTGTGGCATTTCTAAAGGCTGAAAAACTTATATTAGACGCTAATTGCTCGGCAACAGATACCATTTATGACTCTTCCGTTTCTTCAGGATTATTCTGCTCTTCATTTTCTTTTTTGATATCTTCATCTTCATCACTTTTATCTTCTATGTTATCCCCGTCATTTTCAATTAAATCCTCTTCAGCGTTGTCTTCTGATAAAGTTCCAATTTCTTTTTTCTTTGTTGATTTTCTGTTTCTTTTTGTCTTGGGGACCTCAAGAATATTAATAGTACCTCCAAGAGAACTAATTAATTCAATAGTAGATTGTGTAGCTTTTGAAACAGAAATTCTTATATTAGACCTTAGCTCACCTTTGTTAAGAAGTTTAATTCCATTGGAGCTTTTTTTCACATTGCAAGATTCTATTAAATCAGTTTCTAAAATTTCTTTATCTACTTTTATTAATCCTCTATCAATAAATGATTGTAATTTCCCTGTAGTAATTTCGGTATATTTTTTCTTATTATAATTATTGAAACCCCTTTTAGGTAAACGCATATGAATAGGCATTTGACCGCCCTCAAATCCTTTTATTGCCACTCCTGATCTAGATTTTTGACCTTTGTGACCTCTTCCTGCAGTTTTTCCTTTTCCAGAACCGATACCCCTACCAACTCTGAGTTTATTTTTTCTTGCTCCAGGATTATCTTTTAATTCATTTAATTTCATTGTTATTCCTCTGATATAACCTTAACTAAATGATCAACTTTATTAATCATACCTCTTACTGATGGTGTGTCTTCTAACTCAACAACCTTATTAACCTTATTTAAACCCAAACCAACTAAATTTTTTCTTTGATTTGGTTG